>NZ_JAOTBG010000015.1 GCF_025628805.1 Anaplasma capra | reverse complement strand
CCAGGTAGAGGTCAGAGTGCACCACAAAATCTGTGCAACGTAAAAAGTAATGGCTGGCTTCTGCACCATAAAAGCCCCGCTATGCTCCCACTATACCAGTGTGAGCATATAGTGTAAAAGTGACGCTGAAAAAACACTTGTGTATCTGCAGCGCATGCCCAGCAGATCCCGCGCAACTTGGCAGCCAATTACTAATTGACTTAGAACCGCAAGCTCTTATAATCGTAGGGTTGAAGTTTGCACTGGTGGTGGTTTATGGACTCCTTGAGGTTTGTGGCTGTGGGGCTGAGTGTCCTGGGTATGGTGGCGTCCGCGCTCGGCGTTGCAGCTGTTTTTTCAGCTATGCTCAACGGCATCGCTCGCAATCCGGAGACGGAGGACAAGCTTAAGAAGTACGTTTATACTGGTGCTGCCCTGGTTGAAGCCATGGGCTTGTTTTCGTTCTTACTAGCGTTGCTTCTGATATTCGTAGCCGGATGACCACATGGGTGCCGTGCCCCAGTTGGATTTTTCAACGTATCCTTCGCAGGTGTTTTGGTTCGCCTGTGCGTTTCTCTTGCTGTATCTCGCAGTGAGGTGGGCTGTTCCCAGGATCGAGAGTGCAATAGGTAGGAGGCATGCGGCAGCTAGTAGGTCCCTGGAGAGCGCGTCGGACGTTTGCAGGGCCATAGAGCTCAGGCTGCATGAGCAGCGTAAGGCTCTTGACAACGCGGATCTCAGGGCCAGAGATATGGTAAAGAAAGCGCTTGCCGAGGTCGCGTCGGGAATTGAGGAAGCTCGCTTTCTGCTTGATGAGGAAGTGGAAGCTATCTTGAAGGAAACTAGGAAGCGCGCAGAGGAGCTGGAGCGTAATGCTCGTGGTGAATTGATTGACCTTTCTGCGGAGGTTGCGTTCATGTACTACACAAAGATACGGGGCCGCTGTGGGGAGAAGAAGAGGACCAGGCTGAAAGGGCTGGCGTCCAGATTATACGAGGGAGAGTTATGACTATAAGTACCCATTTGATAGCTGATCTTGCTTTCTGCGTAGGGTTCGCGTTGGCCTTTAACCCCACACGTAAGTTTGTGCAGCGGTTTTTGTCCGAGCGCTCAGACGCGGCAGGCAGTGTCGTGAGAAAATCTACTAATTTAGAGAGCATGCTGGAGTCCATGCTTTTGAGCGTGTCTAGGAAGGAGCACGAGGTCGATCTTGCAGTAAGCGAAATGCTCAGAAGATCCGAGGAGCAGTACAGAACAATAATACAGAATGGAAAAAAAGAAATAGAGGAAATGCTTGAGACCCAAATAAACCTGGCTGCTGAGCGGGTCGCACTCGAAGTCGACAATTTCGTTAAAGCCCTCAGGTTAGCCGCAGTTGATGCGGCTTCTGGAGCTGCTAGGAGCCTGCTCAGAGATGAGCTAGAGGGTAAGGAACGCGGCGACGGCGGTAGTGGCGATGTCGCACCTTCACCTGAGCATGATGACGATATAGTAAAGAAGTTGCACTAAGCAGTCTTTGCGGTAGGAGAGCGCACAAACTTCAGGCGCACTTGCCTTGCGTAGCCTGTCTGGATTGGAGGCGCTCCTGCGGCGTTGGGCGTTGCTAACAACATGTTGTAGCCAGATCCAAAGAGCCGCAGACACGTGCAGGTGCTCCCCCAGAAGCCGCCCCGTATCTGGCTTTTAGGTTAGACTTCGCTCTTGTCGGCAATCCACCTCAGTATCCTCCGTATTTTCCCATACGATGAGCTACGCGCCCTGTTGATCCCTCTGTAGAAGCTGTTAACCACCAACAAAGCTGTACCAACTGCAGCGGAGAATATAGGGTTTCTGTCATATTCTTTACTCATACCATTAATGTGCACAGGCACACCTATCCTAACCTGTTTGTTTAGGACATAGTTGGTAATTTCCCGGATACTAGCCAAATTGCTGCATCCCCCAGTTATCACTACTTTATTGATCACATGCTGTTGTTTGCCAATTTCCTGTCTCACTAGTTCTAGTATCTCCTCTATTCTCGGGCGAATAATACTAGCCAGATCAGATTTCATAACAGAGCGCCTGTCCCCATCATCAGTTTCAGTTTCTATGGCGTAATTTTTGTCTGCAGAAGTGAGTATTATGTTCCCGTGCAAGATCTTGATCCTTTCGGCATCTCTAACACTCGTGCATAGACCATAAGCCATATCCCTGGTCACGTGCACTCCCCCCAAAGGAATGGTGCTCGCATACACAAATTTGCCTTTGTCGAACAGACCTATGGAAGTGTAATTTCCCCCTATGTCTAAAATCATGGTACCCATTTCTCTTTCGTCTTCGGTGAGACACGCCAACCCAGACACGTAGGGTTCCGCAACGCACCCACCCATGCTTATGTTGTTATTCGTTATGCAATTCTCTATATTCAGCAGCGCGAGTTTCGAAGCAGTGACCACATGCATGTCTGCACGTAACCTGCTGCCATAGAGCCCCTTTAGCTCTGTAACATCTTTAAGATCGTCTAAATGGTAGGCTACAGGAACATTATGTACCACTATGTCATCGCCAGAGAATTTTTCATAAGTCTGAAGCATGATCCTACGTATATCACGATCGGATATCTCGTGAACTGTAGAGTTCATTTCATTCGAGACGTTATGCGACGAAATGTTGCACCCAGATATACTGACGTACACCTGGTTCATAGTATGCTCAGACACCTGTTCTGCAGCATCTATACTTGACAATATTGAGTAGCCTGCGTGCTGTTTGTTGGTGATTGCCCCACCATGTATCCCGTCAGCAGCTTTGTACCCCACTCCTATAACTTCAGGCTCACCATCGTTGTGTACCTTCACAGCGAGACACACCATTTTCGTAGAGCCCATATCCAAAACTGCAAACACGCCCTTCCTGGGCTCTGTCATAACAGCGGAGTGCAACACAACACGATACCCTTCTACTCTCTTCCACCGTGGAGAAATCTATGCAAAGTCTCGGTTCATCTTATATGGTTATCGAAACATAGCAAGCATTTTCGCGCCCTCTCCCTGATGCGAGACAATCGCCCTGCGCTGCTTTGCAACAAGGAAAATAAAAGCGCTACTGGGACAAGTTCTAGCCTACCAATGAGCATGAGTACGATTAATACGGATTTAACTGTAGTGGACAAAGAAGCATACGTACCAATCGGCCCTATGACCTCCCCTACGCCCGGACCAGTATTCGAGAGCGTGGCAGAGACTGACGTCACAATTGTTGCAAAATCGTCTCTGTCCCAAGAGACGAGAATGCATGCAACGCAGAACACGAAAACATAAACAAAGAAAAATGCACCTACTTCGGGAAGTAGCGCCTCTTCTCGCAACAATTTTGTGGCCAGTTCAGTGGTATGGCCCCGTGAGAGTATACCTCTGACATGAGCGTACCCACAACGTATCAGGATTACAACTCGATATATCTTGAGCCCGCTGTTTGTGGAGCCAGAACACCCCCCGCATAAAGTTAGAATCGTGCACAAAGTTGCCAAGAAGCCCCATGCACTGTAATCGCAGTTAACAAATCCGGTAGACGTTGCAAGCGAAACCAACTGAAAAGTCGTGCTCCTCAGCACAGATAGAAAGTCTGCACCCACAAAAGTGCCCTTGCTGTAGAGGTTAATAGCCACCAGTAGAGAAAACACAGCCATCATGCACACAAAAACTGCAAACTGCCCGAATTGGAACCTCCCATCAAAAATAAGACCCAAGTATGCTACGAACGGGCAAGAGGATAAAAGCATGAAAACTATGGCAATAACCTCAACTGCAGCACTGTTAAAGTATCCCAGTGAAGAGTCGTAATTGGCGAAACCGCCGGTAGAGACCGTGCTCATTGCATGGCACAGTGCATCAAACACGGACATGCCCACTACCCTGTAGGCAAGTGCACACATTACAAGTAAAACAACATATAAACAGGTTATACATAGAACCGTACCGAAATTGCCGAACTTGTATTGCCTGGCCGAAGCAGACTCCGTACCGTAAACATCCCTTAGACCGACAACCTTCAAAAACGGCAACAGCAACATTCCAACGGCTACCACTCCCAGCCCCCCAATGAAGTTCAGCATGGCGCGCCACAACAGTATTCCCGATGACTTATCAGGGAGATTAGACAGTACAGTAGCTCCAGTAGTGGTGAGCCCCGACATCGCTTCAAAAAGCGCGTCAATATACGACAGCTGCGTTGTGCTGGAAACAACAAAGGGTATCGCAGCCAACATGGGTAGCATAACCCATATTGCGCAGACCAGGTACACGGCTTCACGCCTTCCTATACGGCCGGACTTTCCGTTAAGCAAGCACGCAATCCCGACAACGACGCACACAAAAAGGGCAAAAGCAAACCCTGCCCAATCTCCCTCTCTCGTGTAAGCATCCACAGCTATTGGAATCAAAAAAAAGAACGCAAACAGCGCAGCAAACGCGCCCTGGACAAAAACCATAGCGCGCCAATTCATCTGATCGCTATTCCCCCTACTTGTGCGCACACCAAAAAAACAGTTGGAATATCAGCGCAGCGTTTTAGCACAAATGTCGTGTGTAAGGCAAGCACTTTAGAACTGCGTGTTGCCCGTGCTGCTACCAACAACACAAACGTGCATATGCAGGATAGTGGCGCATAGACCAAATTTGTGCGTTGCACGCTTTTTTCTGCTACAATCAGCGTGGAGAGATGGCTGAGTGGTCGAAAGCGCGCGCTTGGAGGGCGTGTACACAGCAATGTGTCGGGGGTTCGAATCCCCCTCTTTCCGCGTTTTAAACTTCATGGAACAACAAAGTTGGAGTCTAAAGTCCTAACAAAGCTTAGCAGCCTGGATTTGGGCAATAACTATGCGATTGCCGTATCTGGGGGCGTGGATAGCATGGTGTTGCTCAATCTCGTCTGCGCGTTTCACAGGAAAGAAGTTAGTGGTTTCCCCACCGTATTAACAGTAAACCACGGATTCCGCGCTGAAGCCGAAGATGAAACACATTTTGTACAAGAACATGCCTCAAAACTGGGAATGGACTGTGAAATACTCACATGGGGAAGGCGACGTATACTTAGCAAATCCCAGGAAGTTGCCAGAGAAATTCGATATAGCCTGTTACACCAGTGGTGCGTAGAGCATTCAGTCAAATTTTTACTGACCGCGCATAATAAAAGCGATCAGGCAGAAACTGTGCTGATAAACTTGGAGCGCGGAAGCGGTATAGATGGGCTGTCTGGTATGCACGAGCGGTCTGTTTTTGGGAATATTACAATTTGCAGACCCCTTTTGGATTTCACAAGGCAGCAAATCTTGGAGTACGCAATACAAAAGCAGCTGTCTTGGGTCGAAGATCCGAGCAATAGGAATCCAAACTACAGAAGAACGTTCTTTAGGAACTTCATAGCAGACAGCGATGATCCTGGAATCATTGTGGATAGGCTGTGCAGGACTGCGTCACACATGCACAGGGCCCTTTCGTGCATTTTACACTATGTGCAGTCTTCACTTGATCATTGCCTGGAATTTAGCCCCCTAGGCTTCATAACCGTGAAATCACAGGCATTCTGCAGTGTACCAGAGGAGGTTGCATCCAGATTACTACTGCTGTCACTAATGGCCATGGGTGGGAAGGACTGTAAGCCGAGATACTCGTCCTTTTGGCCCATATTCACAAAAATGTGGCGGGAAGGGGATTTGACTCCGTGTACAATACATGGGTGCAAGATACGCAAAGACCCAAACGGTAATTTTGCAATATTACGGGAAGTAGCGCATATACGCCGCAAGGCTGAGGTTCGTACAATTGGTGAAACCATGCAGTGGGATCACAGATTCTCCATAAGGGTGGTGGGAGTGCACGACTCTTCAGTTACAAACGGCGTGCCGCATGGTTCAGGCCAAGCGTTAGGCGCACCCAGTACACAACACGGCTTGCACATAGAACCGTTGGGAGACAGGCTATCACCGGAACATCTCAGGCATATTAACAGAGATATCGCATGTAGTTTCCCAGTGCTGGTTCACAGAGACAAAGTTCTTGCGTACCCCTGGCAAAATCATAATATAAAGGTTGTTCCTGTTATCAACGTGGAAGAAGTTCTGGTCAGGAGGGGCGTGGTTAACCTAATTTGTAATCAGCTTTATCAGTAGAGGTCGCTAGTCATGAACTTTAGAAAAGTGGCCGAGGGGTTGGTTGTTTGGTCAGCAGTCATAGCCCTCACTGCAGTGCTCTACACCCAGTTTAGCGACAAGATAACAGGCAATAAGGAGCTGCGCGTGCCCTTCTCCGAGTTTCTGGTGAAACTAGATTCGGGTGAGGTGGAGCACGTCAACATAACGGAGCGCGAAATATCTGGGAAATTGCGTGATGGCACGCGATTTAGAACCGGGGGAGTCATTTATGACAGCCTTATCAAGACCCTACACGCCCAGAAAGTAACTTTTGAATTCTCATCCGGAGAAACAATACTCGGCATACTGGGAAGCCTGCTGATCTCGTGTTTACCCATGCTATCCTTGGTAGTGATATGGTGTATTTTCCTCAAGCAAATTCAGGTTGGGGGCAATCGCACCATGAGCTTTAGCAAGTCCCGCGCCAGGTTAATGACTGATAACCGCGGCAAAGTCACATTTGAAGACGTTGCAGGAATTGATGAAGCAAAGGAAGAGCTGGTAGAGATAGTCGACTTCCTCAAACACAGGCAGAAATTTCAAAAACTGGGAGGAAGGATTCCCAAAGGTTGTCTTCTTATAGGACCGCCGGGAACAGGTAAGACGTTACTGGCCCGCGCCATTGCCGGAGAAGCTAGCGTGCCCTTTTTCAGTATTTCTGGATCCGACTTTGTGGAGATGTTTGTTGGTGTGGGTGCCAGCAGAGTTCGAGACATGTTTGAGCAGGGCAAGAAGAACGCGCCGTGCATAATATTTGTGGACGAGATAGACGCCGTGGGCAGGCACCGTGGTATAGGTTTGGGTGGGGGAAATGACGAGCGCGAACAGACATTGAACCAGCTTCTGGTGGAAATGGATGGTTTCGAGTCTAATGACGGTGTGATCATCATAGCTGCAACCAACCGCCCGGACGTTTTGGATCCCGCGCTACTGAGGCCGGGCAGGTTTGACAGGCAGGTTACCATATCCATCCCAGACATAAACGGTCGGGAGAAGATCATCAATGTGCATGCGAAAAAGGTGCCCATGGCTCCAGATGTTGATGTGCGGGTAGTAGCTAGGGGTACGCCGGGGTTCTCTGGTGCAGATCTTGCAAACCTGGTCAACGAAGCGGCGCTAATCGCCGCTAGATTGAATAAGAAGATAGTCACCATGAGCGACTTTGAATACGCGAGAGACAAAGTAATGATGGGCGCGGAGAGAAAATCAATGATAATGACTGAGGAGGAGCGCCGCCTGACCGCATATCATGAGGCTGGTCACGCAGTGACGGCGTTCCACAACCCAGCTTCTGATCCTATACACAAGGCTACCATCATACCCAGAGGCAGAACCTTGGGCCTGGTGATGCGCCTACCAGAAACTGATAGGGTGTCCCACACAAGGGAAAAAATGTTGGCAGATCTCGTAGTAGCCATGGGGGGCAGAGCCGCAGAGGAATTAATATTCGGGTATAGCAAAGTGACGAGTGGCGCATCTTCAGATATAAAGCAGGCAACAGACCTGGCAAGATCTATGGTCATGAAGTGGGGCATGAGCGACAGCGTAGGACCGCTATACCACAGCGATGACCGTGGGGAACAGATCTCTGAAAATATGGCAAATTTGATAGACGAAGAGGTGAAGTCTATAGTGTCAAAAGCGCTTGAAGAAGCTAGGGCTACTTTGGAGAAGCACGTAGATTCCTTACATGTAATCGCGGAAAACCTTCTAGAGTTCGAAACACTCACTGGGGATGAGATCACAGACTTGATGTCTGGTAAAAAACTGACCAGGGACGAGCGAGACACCAAACCTGTAAAGCGTGCCTTCGTACCCGACTGACACCTCCGGCACTGTTTTCCCATCGAGCTTGGGACTCAGTTCTCGGTATCGTTCAGTGATTGACGCGTGCTCGCGCACCAAGCTTTGGATCCCTGCCTTACCGGGGCTAACACGCTGGCAGGCAGCGCCAGCACGCTTTCGTCAATTCTGTTGTGCGATACCCAGCTTGGGCATATAATGCACCCTCCGGTACTATATACGTAGTAGTCCCTATGTTGAGCATAGCAAAGCGGGTGTTCTGGCCGTACGGCTACAGGTCCGGCGTGGCCCCATTTCACAAGATCGTCAAGGGTATTAACGCAATGGAAGAGGAAGTGTCTGCGCTCTCAGACAGTGAGCTCTTTTCCAAAACCGGTCACTTCAAGGAAATGCTGGCCGATGGAAAAACCCTTGAAGACCTCTTAATCCCAGCATTTGCGGTAGTGCGCGAAGCCGCACACAGGGTACTGAACATGCGCCATTTTGATGTGCAGCTAATTGGGGGAATAGCCCTGCACAGAGGCATGATTGCAGAGATGAAAACAGGAGAAGGCAAAACTCTGGTAGCGACTCTCGCAGCGTATTTGGGCGCACTAGAAGGCGCTGGCGTACACGTGGTAACAGTAAATGACTACCTGGCAAAGCGTGACTGCGAGTGGATGGGTAACTTGTACCAGGCTTTGGGGGTGAGCGTGGGCTGTGTCACCGGTTCATCCTCGGACGAACAACGGAAGGCAGCCTACATGTGCGACGTGCTATATTCGACAAACAATGAGCTTGGGTTTGACTATCTGCGTGATAACATGAAATTCAGCAGGGATTCCATGGTGCAGCGGGGCTTTAATTATGCAATCCTGGATGAGGTCGACTCCATCCTCATAGATGAAGCCAGAACGCCGCTGATCATTTCCGGCCCGGTAGAGCGTGATAGCGCAATGTATAGTAGGATTGACTCGCTAGTAAGAAAGCTAGAGCCGGGGGATTATGAAGTTGAGGAAAAAAACAAGTCAGCTTTCCTGACAGAAGAGGGCACTGTCAAGGTCGAGAAAATGCTTTTGTCTATGGGGCTAATTCCTTCTGGATCCTCCCTGTATGATACAGAAAATATAGTGATGATGCACTATGTAAGCCAGGCCCTGCGTTCCCACAAGCTGTTTTCGGCGGACAAGGATTACATAGTAAGAAATGGCAACGTGGTCATAATTGACGAGTTTACTGGAAGAATGATGGAGGGGCGCCGATACTCGGACGGGCTACACCAGGCGCTAGAAGCAAAAGAGGGCCTTACCGTCAACAGCGAAAATCAAACTTTGGCCTCTACCACATTCCAAAATTACTTTCGCATGTATCGCCGGATTTCTGGCATGACTGGAACAGCAGAAACCGAAGCGGAGGAGTTCCTTGGAACGTACAATCTACAGGTAATGCAAATTCCAACCAACGTCCCTGTACGAAGAGTAGACATGGACGACGATATATATTGCACTGAAGAGGAAAAGTTCGAGGCGGTTATAGACTTCATAGTAGAATGTAATAAGCGCCTTCAACCCGCATTGGTGGGCACTATAAGCATCGAAAAATCCGAGCTTTTATCCAGTATGCTTACAAAGAGGGGCGTAAAACATTCCGTGCTTAACGCTCGGTACCATGAAAAGGAAGCGTATATAATTGCTCAAGCTGGAAGGCCCGGAGCCGTGACAATTGCAACCAATATGGCTGGCCGGGGAACGGATATACAGTTGGGTGGGAACCCAGAGATGCTTGCAAAAACTGAACTGTCGGGCACTATGTCTGACGAAGAGCGTAGCGCAAGGTATGATCAACTTGTGCAACAAGCAAAGGAGGATAGAGAAATAGTGGTTTCGGCCGGTGGCCTGTGTATTATCGGTACAGAGCGGCATGAAAGTCGTAGGATTGACAACCAGTTGCGGGGAAGGTCTGGGCGCCAGGGAGACCCGGGACTGTCTAAGTTTTTTCTTTCCCTAGAGGACGACCTGTTGAGGATTTTTGGCTCCGACAAGGTCAAGGGAATGTTGAAAAAACTTGGTATGAAAAGGGGGGAGGCAGTACAACACAGGTGGATCAGCAAGGCAATAGAGCGTGCCCAAAAGAAGGTTGAAGCCAGAAATTACGATATCCGCAAGTCTCTCCTCCGCTTTGATGACGTGATAAACGAGCAGCGTAGGGTCGTATTCGAGCAGCGCAACCAAGCACTGGATGGGGATTCTTACAACTTCTCGTTTATGTACCATAACGTGAATCACGATCTGGTATCACGCATCGTAAAAGACAAGTACTGCGATTTCAATGCAGAAACTTCCGAACCTCTGCTGTCAGAGGTAAGACGAATATACGGGGTAAGTCTAGAACCCGAAAAGCTATACGATTTAGAAACCAAAGAACAGGTAATTGACTGCCTTGACTCGTTCGCTAGTGAGTTACTTGCAAAGAAATCTGCAGAGTTTGTCCATAACGGAGAAAACCTATGGGATTTTGCAGCAAAGAGGGTCCTTATCACCTCTTTGGATAGCATGTGGATTGAGCACCTGTCAGCACTTGACAGCCTGAAGTGTGGTATCAATCTCCGTTCAATAGGGCAAAAAGACCCATTAAACGAATTCAAAATAGAGGCCTTTGTCATGCTTCAGCGCATGCTGTCCAAGTTTTATGAGAACGTAGTGCAGAAGCTATCACACATGAGATTTGAGTCAGAGGCTGACCATGCCGCACATCAGATGTTGAAAGTGGTGCGTGGGAGCGATACGCTGTTTCACGGGGTCTCCCGCAACGACAAGTGCCCGTGCGGATCTGGGAAGAAGTTTAAGCACTGTCATGGTACGTTGCGGCTCTGAGCGGAGTTAGCACAGGCTAGGTGGCCAAAAGCAGGGTAGATTCGTCTTATCAATGGGTAGCTCGACCAGATCGTGGTCTCAGGCCACCTATTGAATTCATTGGAGCCTTTTCATTTTCAAGCTCAAAGTGAGATATAGCCCCGTCTATCCCGCGTTTTTTGATGATATCATCAACTATTGACCTCTGAGTTATTGCAGTGCTAATGAAGTTATTGATCTTCATGTCGCATATCCCGAGTTTGCCATCATCAACAACATGGAATTCGATCACAATGAAGTCATCTCCGTGGCCCCTCTTCGCCAATCTCACCCTGACTGCGTAGGCATTGTCACCCACAGACCTCACAGACATTATTCTCATGAGGTGAAAAGCATGCTTACGCAGCTGCCTGATGTACACTCCTTTGATGTAACGTCCATATGTGCCAACAAACCTTTCACGCTGAGAGGAATCCGCAATTTTCCAGTGGCCACCCATGGTAAACTTTGCTATCCCGTTTAGATCAAGAACACCGCTGACAACTTCTTCAAGCAGCGCGTCAACGTCTTCGTCCCCTGATACTATGGAGTACACACGTGACTTCAGAGTTTCTATGAAGCCGCAAACTTCCGGGTGGTTGCTGCACGTGTCAAAGCGCGCAGTCGCCCCTACGAGTGACGCATAGGCAACGCACATAGCCACAACACGTACTATCATGGCGCGTCTTTCGTACATCTCGGACCCTTTGGAAGTATGCGCAATGCTACACCACCAGTCGTTATCTTAACATTAATTATTACTACACCAAAAAGCTAAGTTCGGCTAGCATCCGAACACTCTCCACATTCAACCTCTATAGTTATGTGGGATATGCCGAATTTTTCGCTCAGTAGCCTCTTTATTGACACCAAAAGCTCAGAGTGCCAGGAATCATCGCTCGACGAAGGGGCTTGCACCCTGACATGCATAGTCATGACTGGATAATCGGTGGTCAGAGACCACAAATGGATGTGATGCACATCAATAACAGTGGGCATGCTACTCAATATCAAGTTCTTGACTTCCTCTACGTCTATGTTTTCGGGTTTCCCCTCCAGCAAAATGTTACCCGAACTTTTGACCATCTTAAACGCGCTGAAGAGCATCAGAGCACTAACAAACACAGATAGTAGCGGGTCAACAATCTGCCACCCACTGAGCATGATTATCAGAGAAGATAGAATAGCCGCAACTGATCCCAGCAAGTCACCTATCACGTGCAGCACCGCACTCTTGATATTAAGGTTGTGCTCATCCTTCCTATAGAGAATGGCAAACACCGCTGAGTTTGCTACCAGACCCAATAGGGAGACCAGAAGCATAATTGGCCACCGCACCTCAACTGGGTACACAAACCTTTTTACAGATTCACAAACTATGAGGATCGCCATTACAAATAAGGAAATGCCATTGACAAACGCAGCCATAACTTGGAATCTGTGATATCCGTATGACCTGCACACGTCGGACTTTCTGACAGCCAATCTGTATGCCAACCAACTCAGCACAAGTGCTACGAAGTCTGTAAACATGTGCCCAGCATCCGAAAGCAAGGCAAGAGAGTGTGATGCCAGCCCCCCCGCAATCTCGGCTATCATTGCTACTGCAACTACAACTATGGAGAGCGACATTCTCCTATGCGTACGCGGGCAGAACTCACCATTGTGGCTGGACATACGCACGACCCTCTAAACGGTGGGTAATACTGGACTCGAACCAGTGGCCTCTTGCACGTCAAGCAAACGCTCTACCACCTGAGCTAATCACCCCTCTCAATATGATAGGCTATACCCAACAAAAGTCAATTCGCTATAGATCAGAATCTGGAACCAGTAGTCTCAATGACACAGCAAGCGGACTGGTGCATATCGCGGGAGCGCATCCACACCAGGGGCGCAGTTAAGGCAAGGCTAGTCTTTCTCCACAGCTAATCGGACCGCTGCTAACACAAAAAACACACTGATAGGTACCAAACATAGCACCCCGACACCCAGTAGAGCGGTCGCCTTGCTATAGGTAAGATCTATCATGCTCTCCAGACATAGGTGGAAACACACTACCACAGGCACAATCATGGGGAAGACCAAAACTTGTGCTGTGATTAGCCCTCTTTCCCCGCCCAAGACCAGTGCATGTCCCACAGCAGACACAAAATTGACAACCAGAAACCCGCCGCTTAGCACCAAACCTAGAACGGCTGCATAGTAAACGCTGCCCCCCAACACCAAAAGCTGCATAACCGCGGAAGCAAGGCTAATGGGAACTGCAACACACAGCCAATGTGCGAGTATCTTAAAAAACATAACGGTCTCCGGCAGTAAATTCTGCATCAACAACTGCTCAAGCACCCCGCTATGGTAGTCGTCCTCAAATGATGACCTTATGGATGCCTGCATTACCGACGCACCACACACCCAGAACAGGCACGGCATCACCCCATGCACAGACTCTGGAGGAAGCACAAATAGTGCGGTGCCTACAATCACAGCAAACAACAACACAACCTGTGCTGCGCCACTTCCACTGCAGGATATAACCTTAAGTTCGCGTGCCAATATACTTACATAGGACACGATAAGACACCCCATGCTGCCACCTAGCAGCATAGTAATACATCAAATGTTAATCAAGCATTCTTAGGATTTGTGTCTCAGTTATGCAAAACACCGGAGGGTGCCGTGTTGCCTAAGTATACCCTGGACGAGGAAGACGAAAACTACATGAATCCTAAGCAGCTGGACTACTTCAGAAACAAGCTTATAGCTTGGAAGCAAGCACTGCAGAAGGAATCCGAAGAAAAGGCTAAGGAAGTCCTACAATCCTGCGTGGATGCCGATCTTACTGACATGGCCACCAGGGAATATGAAACGGACTTAACTCTGCAAACATGCAACCGTAACGACGCTCTCACCGTAGAGATTGACAAAGCACTGCAGAGAATTGACGATGGCCTTTATGGATACTGTGAAGAAACCGGAGAAAAAATCGGAACAGCGAGACTCGAGGCAAATCCAGTTACTTTGTACTGTATCGAGGAACAGGAGAGACGCGAAAAGCAGCAAAAACTGTACAACGACAAGGAAGAGGACTGAGAAAGCCAACCGGAAATTGCACGTCCCTACGATGTGGCACGGGCGCGCAGGCATCGCAATTGGTCTTCCGTTACACGTACGACTTCACACAACATCTGCTCAGGCGCCATCACCTATAACAAAGCGCACTATTTCCGGTTGCACTCGCGTCCATTTTTCATGCTCGCCACCCACGTGACCCTGAACGTATGCTTTCTGCCCACAGTAGGAATCTAGGTACTCTACCAAATCGCTGCAGAAAGTATTTTCACCGGGATCCTTGAGCGTGACTATGATCTTGACTTGCATTCCGCGCAAAACCTCTAAAGCCGTAAGCGTATGGCTCACAGCTCCCAAATAAGGACTCACCACCAATATTACGGCTATGTCAAGATCTCTTATCAGGTCAATGCAGCTTTTTTGATCTGTCAGCGGGGACATCACTCCACCAATGCCCTCTATGAATACGCGCCCTGGTGCATCCCTGCAACTTTTTACGCAAAAGCCTAATATCTCCTCATAGTCAAGATCAATCCCCGACATCCTCGCCGCAACATTTGGAGCACGTGGATGCTTTAGCCTCCACGGCGAGGTTTTTTCCACATTTTCCTTGCTTGGATTACACCCCAGACTAGCAATGATTTGGAAAGTGTCACTACCCCCAGGATTATCCTCGCTCCAGCCGCTAACCACTGGCTTAATAGCTTGCACAGCTTCACCAATTCTTCTAAAATTCCAACATAGAGCTGTGGTAATGAAGGTTTTTCCCACATCGGTTCCGCAGGACGTCACGAAGTATGCTCGCATTGATTGGAGGCCTCCTGAAGTGCTATAGCGATGGTACCACGTGCGCCAGGAGTTTCAAACTATTAGGTCTGTGTTTATGGAGTGCGATCAGGGGTTTCTAGGTAGTTTCAAGGACAGCCTGCTAAAGACTTCTTCCATGCTTGATGCTGGGATCAGAAGGCTATTCCAGGGTGGCAGAAAGGTAGACCAAGAAACTTTGAAGGAATTGCTACACCTGCTTATATCAACAGATATGGGCCATGAGAGCGCAACTTTCTTTACTCAGAAGATAGCTGAAATGCAGTTCCGTGAGCCCAGCTATGAACAGGTGCGAGAGAAGCTGGCAGGCGAGATGGAAGCCTTCCTTGCGCGGGTTTCTGTTCCGATATCCATAGATCACAACCCCCAGGTAATAATGCTATGCGGCGTTAATGGCAGCGGCAAAACTACCACGGCTGCCAAGCTTGCACGCAAGTTCCAGCGAGAGGGAAAGTCCGTGCTTATTGGTGCGTGTGACACTTTCCGCGCCGCAGCGGTGAGCCAGCTCAAAATTTGGGCTGAAAGAATATCATGCCCTATCGTGGCAGGGGAACCCGGCGCTGACGCCGCAAGCATAGCCTATAAGGCAGTTGATCAGGCGATTTGCAACAAGATAGATGTGGTGCTAATAGACACCGCGGGGCGGCTGCACAACCACAAAAACTTGATGGAGGAGTTAGCAAAAGTGCGCCGCGTGGTAAGTAGGCATAGCGGGGAAGCACCACATAATACAATAGTAGTAATAGACGCCACAGTAGGGCAAAATGCGTTCTTGCAGGTTGAGGTTTTCTCAAGTTTCGTAGACGTCAACGGAATAATACTGACCAAGCTGGACGGCACAGCGAAGGGCGGCATAGTGCTGAGGATAACCCAAAAATACGGCATAAACCTACACGCTGTCGGAGTCGGTGAGGGGATAGATGACTTGAGAGATTTTTCTGCCCGGGAGTTTTCCAGAAGCCTTTTGGAGATTTAGCCCTGCAGCACTGTGGTGTGAGTCACAAGCTCTATTCCAAGCTGGTTCGCACTGTAGCAATGCACGAATCACAGTACCTGAGTGCTTTGATCACTGCATTCTATGCACGTCACAGTAATGCATGGGCGGCACCTTAGCATCTCTGTAGTGTGACCGAATAGGCAGAATTTAACCATCTGTGAAGACTGCCGCAATTGTTGGCCATGTTCGGGATGAAACGCATTTAATAATTTCCTATTTGAGCAATATTGGCTATACTTTGCACTCCTCGACTTTGGAGCCTTATGTCAGTACCTGTAACCGTGGCGTACGGAGATGGAATAGGCCCGGAGATCATGGAGGCCGTCTTGTTTATCCTAAAGGAGGCAAGAGCTGATATCTCCGTGGAAACCGTAGATATAGGCCACAGCCAGTACAAAAAGGAGTGGGTCTCTGGGATCGCCCCTTCCGCGTGGGAATCGATAAGCAGGACAAGGTTGCTTCTCAAGGCACCGACCATGACCCCTCAGGGTGGTGGACACAAGAGCTTGAACGTGGCACTGAGGCAGAGGCTCGGCCTCTATGTGAACGTGCGCCCCTGTGTTTCTTATTTCCCCGTTGTCGGCACAAGGCATCCGGACCTTGATGTAGTCATCATCCGAGAAAATGAGGAGGACACCTACAGCGGCATAGAGCACAGGCTGTCCGAAAATACTCACGAGTGCGTTAAAATCTCAACTAGGTCCGCTTCAGAAAAGATTTGCTCGTACGCTTTCAACTATGCCAGGGCCCACAACAGGAAGAAGGTTACCTGCTTCGTCAAAGACAACATAATGAAAATGACCGACGGAATACTGCATTCCTCCTTTGACAAAGTGGCAAAGAGCTATCCAGATATTGAGGCAAGTTATTACATAGTTGATATAGGCATGGCAAAAATAGCCAGCAACCCGGAAGATTTTGACGTTGTGGTAACAACAAACCTGTACGGAGATATTGTATCCGACATAGTGTCTCTATCTTCAGGGTCCATAGGGTTGACCGGCAGCGCAAATATAGGGGATTACTATGCCATGTTTGAGGCAGTGCACGGCTCAGCGCCCGACATAGCAGGGCAAAATATAGCAAACCCCTCTGGGTTGTTGAATGCTGCAGTGCAGATGTTAGTGCACATCGGCCAGTTAGATAAAGCTGGGCTGATTCGCAATGCATTCCTCAAAACCCTGGAAGATGGCGTACATACCGTAGATATATATAATGAGAAGACTAGCCTTCGTAAGGCCTCTACTACAGAATTTGCGCAGGCAGTGGTTGGCAACTTGGGCGCAGCGCCTCAGAGGCTAAAGGGCGCATCCACGGGCAAGGAGGTGTTGAGCACAGGCAGCCAGGGCTATGTTAGCAGCAATCCCAGACGGGTGTTGGTAGGCGTTGACGTCACAATACACTGGGATAGGGGCGCCGACATGAAGAAGTTGGTACAGTCCCTATCAGAGCTAAGTTCGGTGTTGAAGCTACAATTGGTATATGCTAAGGGTCTAGAATTGTGGCCCAAGGTGCCGTACTCCTACACTTATGTTGATCTCGTATCTTGCAGGTTTTACGCCGAAGATAAGGAGGAAGAGGGTGTTGATGGCCATGAGGTTGGCAATTTACTACTAAAAATGGAAAGCGCTGGTATAGACGCGGTAAAGATGGTGAAATTGTACCTATACGATGGTGGGCAGGGATTTTTCACTCCCTAGTCTCTGGTTCCGGGTGCAACGCACCAGGCTCGGGTTTGCTCATAGGTACATTGAGCATTCCCGAAAGTTGAGCTTCGTATAGACTCTGAAAGTCGCCACTACAGCTCAGAAAGTGGAGTGCAGTTTGTGGGTTTTTGAGGTTGGCAGTGCAGGACATAATGGATGCAAGGGAGGAGATTGAATACACAGGCATCCTTGGTACCACTTGGAAGGTTCACAACGTGTCCTACCGGGACGTGGCAGCGATTATGCAGCGGTTCAGACTCTGTGAAGTTGTGGCCAGGGCCTTAGCAACGCGGAATATCCCACTAGATGAAGTAAGTAACTTTTTATTCCCTACCCTGAAGCTGCTACTTCCGGACCCCTTCCATTTGCTGGACATGGACAAAGCCGTCACCAGGATACACGACGCAATACGCAACAAGGAGAGCATTGCGATTTTCGGAGACTATGACGTAGATGGAGCAACGTCTTCTGCCATGCTATGTCGGTATTTCCGTACGCTTGAAGTAAACACCAAAATCTACATCCCTGACCGTATAGAGGAGGGCTACGGACCAAGCGTTGCAGCAATGCTGAAGTTACGGAAAGAGGGATACAGTCTGTGCATAACCGTGGACTGCGGCACCCTGGCTCATGAACCTATACTGGCAGCACAGTCCTCCAACCTAGATGTTATCGTGGTCGACCACCATATTGGAATCAACACTCTGCCAAAGGCCGTAGCCGTTGTAAATCCAAACAGGTTAGACGAAGCGTCTGAGCATACATATCTCTCAGCAGCTGGCACATCTTTTCTGTTGTTGGTGGCACTACAAAAAACCCTGAGAGAAGCGGGGTTTTTTGCACATATAGACGAACCCGATCTCATGAACTACCTGGATCTTGTAGCATTGGGCACTGTTTGCGATGTGATGCCAATGGTAAAGCTTAACAGAGCGCTGGTTAAGCACGGACTCAGGGTAATATCCGCCCGAGGAAACACAGGACTCAGGACACTAGGAGATGCAATTGGCATAGAAGAAAGGGTAAGCGTCCACCATCTAGGTTTCAGCATAGGCCCACACATAAATGCAGGCGGGAGGATTGGTAACGCAAGCCTTGGGGCTCGCCTTCTGTCTTGTGATGACGAGAGCGAGTGCAGCAGGATATCCTCCATTCTGCTGAACCTAAATATTGAGAGAAAGGAGCTGGAAAAGAGCAGCTTGGAAGAGGCTGCGCACCAGGCAGAGCGCCTAGTTGCAGCAGGTAATAACATAATAATGGTCGCCGGAAACTGGCATGTGGGCGTTATAGGCATCGTGGCAAGTAGGCTGAAAGAAAGATTCCACCTACCATCAATAGTAATCTCACTAAACGGAGACATCGGAAAGGCAAGTGCCAGATCTGTTAGTGGCATAGACATAGGAGCAGCTGTACTCGCCGCAAAAATGGAACAGCTAGTAACTGAGGGCGGGGGACACGAAATGGCCGCCGGCTTCTCCATACATGTGGACAAGCTCGAAGCACTATATGAGTTTCTTTTACATAGATTCAAGGACTCCGACACGCAGAAAGTCTCACACGCATGCGGGATGCTGGCTGTCAGGGCAATTAACACCTCGCTGTGGAAAGAGCTTCAAATACTTGAACCATTCGGTCCGGGTAACCCCGAGCCAAGATTTATTCTGAAAAACGTGAAAATCCTAAAACCTGAGATCATGGGAGGCAACCACGTACGGTGCCTCATCTACGGCGATGATGCGAATGTGAGGGGCGTGTGCTTCAAGTGTGTAGGCACAGAACTCGGCACAGCCCTTTTGCAGCACAGGCAGCAAGTCCATCTACTAGGCAAAGTTAGTGTAAACCAGTGGCGAGGGAATGAGTACGTACAATTTATCATAGATGACTTGTCATTGCCACAACCGGGGAACAGCTAACCCAGGGCTATCCGCATGAAAAGCCAAATGTACGGTCTGCCCCACCTTGGGAACCCTGAGAGATGCCCCTAAAAAATTGCTGCAGCACGCAATTTCCAGAAACACCTTAGAGACATTCCACTAGAGGCTTAACACCCAGCTCAATCCGCAAGTTCATCCCAATTGCTACGTAATGAGCTAGCAGCAGTTGCTCGAGTGCACCACACTACCACTTCATGGCGCATAATAGCAACTCGCAGCAGTAGCAATCATATTACAAACACGTCAAGGTTGGCTGCGTGACATAAAAACTTGCTCAGCACCCAATATTTACTGCAGACCGCCGACAGGAACCGTATCGCGCTATCGAGGGAAAATCTTGTGTCTTTTGTACGGAAGTTTGCTAACATCAGTGAGAATTTTATGCAGCACAAGTGATGCTAAGCCGGCTTATATCTAATCACGGGATAGTGCGAATAGTGGAAGCCCTGGAAGGCTCCGGTGGGAATGCAAGGCTGGTTGGAGGCTGCGTACGTGACAGCATGATCGGCCGCGAGACAACAGACATTGACTTGGCCACTGATCTAATGCCCGACAGCGTAATCAAGACCCTGGAAAGCGTAGGCATAAGAACCATCCCCACAGGCATAAGACACGGCACCGTAACCGCGGTGGTGGACGGTACCCCATATGAAATCACAACCCTCAGACGCGACGTTGAGTGTGATGGCAGGCACGCAACTGTCGCGTTTACTAACAACTGGATGGAAGACGCTTCCAGAAGGGATTTCACATTCAATGCACTGTACTGTGACAAATATGGGAAAGTCTATGACTATTTCTCTGGTATGCGTGATTTAGCAAACAGAACAGTAGCCTTCATTGGAAATGCAGAGGCGCGCATCAGTGAGGATTTCTTGCGTATATTGAGGGTATTTCGTTTTCATGCTTCCATATGCAGTACAAGCCCACTGAGCGCGGAAATTATTGATCTTTGCAGTAAACACGCGAACAGCATTTCCAAGCTATCGAAAGAGCGTATTAGAAGCGAGTTTTTCAAGTTGTTAGCGTGCACAAACTGTGTTGCAACGCTGCAAATTATGAAGGAATGCGGGGTGCTGTCCCAGGTAGTGCCGCACCCAGTACACGTACACAGGCTGTCATGCGAATACTTGGCGGGTAGCACCCCCATCACAAAGCTAGCAGCCATCCTGAAGGGGGGTTTACACGCTGAGATGATAAACACTGCAGAGGAATTAGAAGTACTCCTGCGTTTGTCTAGAAAGGAAAAAAAGTTCCTGAAGATGTTACTGACAGTGGACCTACCCCTCCCACTCTCACCCACACAACAACAGAAATACCTAAACGATCTGGGTAAGGATGTATATGAAAGCCTGATAATAGTCAGCTTTCTGTGCAAGGAAACTCCCTGTGAAAGCGCGCTTTTAGAGCATTTAGAGTACGCAAAGCGATGTACGCCCCTCGTACTGCCAGTCTCTGGGAAGGATCTGGCTGAGTTGGGATATAAGGAAGGAAAATTACTAGGACACACCCTAAAAAGGTTAAAAGAGGTATGGGAACGCGACACCCAGAGTGTCACCAGGCAGCATCTGCTCCTACTGGCAAAACAGTTCTTGGAAGACCAACAGAAAGCAGTCCACAGTGGCACTGTTGATTCAAAAAAGGAATGATGTGTCCCACATTAAGAGACATAACAGCACCTACCGTACCGCAGGGTAACGCACACCACGGATTGCGAAAACCAGAAAGGTAAAACGCTCGGGCTGATTACTTTCCGCCGTGGGCGCTATCCATGATTTCGCACTCTGGGAAAAAGAATCCTATCTCTCTCACTGCGTTTTTGGGGCTGTCAGAACCGTGAACACAGTTGGCATCTATGCTTTCCGCCAAATCTCCCCTAATGGTGCCAGGAGCTGCATCACGGGGATTTGTAGCGCCCATCACGTCCCTATAAGTTTTTACCGCAGACTCACCAGCAAGCACCTGAATAACAACCGGCCCTGAGGTCATAAAGCCCACTAGACCTGGAAAAAACGGCCTCTCTTTGTGTTCTTCATAAAAGGCTTCCGCCTGCGCGTGTGACAGTGCACACATCCTTTGCGCAACAATACGCAACCCCGCCGCTTCTATGTAGGATATGACACGACCTATTATGCCGCGCTCAACGACATCAGGTTTAAGTATAGAGAGCGTTTTTTCGAATACCATAGCCCCTCCTAGAACGATTGCCGCATGCTAACACAAAACACAAACGCCAACAAGTGCGTAACGTGCTTTTCTTCGAACAGCCGGAAGATCTCTCATCAGGCTTTTTGTATATCTATTGATGATTTTATTTCCAATTTAGCATACTATTTACAGTTTTATTATTACAACTATACATTAAATAACTGTTGCATTAACATTATGTATGATTTATCCTAAGTTATCTGAGTAACATATGGGATAATGTTTATGACTTCTCGAACACAAAACCAAAGTTCCATACCCATAATTATCGAGGGCAAGGTCAAGCCCCACCCAGTAGACGAGTATGTCGGTAGGGAAATCAAGAAGCAGCGCATAATGAAGGGCATGAGCCAAAATCAGCTCGCAAGCAGATTGGGAATTACATTTCAGCAAGTACAAAAGTACGAAAAGGGCACTAACCGAATAGTGATCAGCAGGCTATATGAGCTTGCGAGAGTTCTGGGCATTGAAATCAAAGACCTGATTTCAAAGTTGCAGAATGACGTGCGATCTATCACCGATGGGAGCGAGATAGCAGATGCCTCACTTAGGGAAGGCGATGAGTCCTCGCTCGAAGAATTCAGCCACAACTACAACGACGGCAAAGAAATTCTTATGCTAGTAAGAGCATACCGTCGCATCAAGAGTGACAAAATGCGTGGCGCAATTCACACTCTGGTGAAGGTGATGTGTGCAGAACAGCACCGTGACGATTATGAGAATTCCGATGTAGATGCAGATCTGGACTATGCGCAAAATTCCGAGCCTGGTGCAGAAGATTAGGTAAAAACTCCACGCTGCTTAATGACGTGGAGCTGGCGTGCAAATTCTGAGCAGGTAGGTGAGAGCCGCGTGATAGCGCAACTTTCGAGTATGCTGCCCTCGCTTACCTGCAACCTTTGGTGAGCGGCCCAGCCATCTCTAGCGCGTACCGACCCCGTATAGTAGCGCACAGTACCTATTTGCGCACAGTTTCTACGCACAATCCTCACAATACCTATACCCCATACAGTATCCATATCCACCAACAGTATACATAATTGTAGTAGTATCAGTATGACAGCATTTAGGGTAGATCTGGGCACCTGGGACACGAAAGATGCGCTAATTGTTTAACAACTCCTTTAACGGAGAATGAGTATTGCCAAAATTCGGCCACATGCATTTTGACATGCTGCTGCAGTTCGCATATCTTGGGCCCGTGCGCTTTAGTGATTTAGACCAGTTTACCATGAAGAAGATCTGCGGCTTAGCTTGTGCTACACTGTGCCTGTTGTTTGTGCCTCGTGAAGTGCCGGCCTCGCCCAGGCCTGTTGATTTCTCCAGGAGCGAGGGATCAGCCGGCTTCTTCGCCAGCGCGCAGTACAAGTTCGCGATCCCTCACTTCGTGGATTTTGTGGTAGAAAACAAGGGGAGAGCGCTAGACACATTTGCTGTGAAGGAAAAGCAAAGCAGCGCTACCGGAAGGGAAGCAGCGGACGCTGGTGCTGATGCCACTGCTGCGGCCGCAACCGGGGGAGTGGACCTAGGCTCAGTAGACAGCTTTGAGGGGAAGTATTCCCCTGAGTATCTGCGAAGCACCAGATCTGGCTCCGTGTCTGCCGGGTATTCCGCGGGAAGCGTGCGGCTTGAGGTCGAGGGCATCTACCAGAACTTCCTCGTAGATGCGAGGAAATACGAAAGCGCCCCCGATAGCGCCTACAATTTTGCAGCCTCATCAAGAGATGAAAACAGCACCACTGTTGCTACGAGGCCTAAGGCGCCGTACTACGTTACCATGAAGAATAAAGAAGTTACTGTGTCCTCTCTGGTGGCCAACCTGTGCTATGACCTACTGCCTGAATCTTCCCAAGTTTCCCCCAGCGCGTGTATCGGTGCTGGCGGCAGCCTGGTCGAGTTTCTAGGCGTGACTGAGTTTAGGTGGGCATACCAAGCAAAGGTTGGGGTGCAGTATTTCGTATCTAGAAAAGCTGCTCTGTTCTCGTATGCCCACGCAGGAAGGGTGCATCCTAAAAAATTCGCGAACATACCCGTAGTACACCGGCAAGTTAAAAGTGCCGAGAGCACTGCCCAAGCGGGTGCTCCCGCTGCTGCCCGGGCACAGGGTGCTCCCACTACCCCAGCAGCACCCCAGGCGGCAGCACCGGCTGCTAGCAAGGAGTGGCCTGACCTGCTGTACCCGGAAGCGAGCCTTGGGCTCAACCATTTCGGAGTAGAATGCGGTATAAGGTTGATACTCTAGAGCTGCATAGCGGGGTTACCAACGCAATGTCAAGCCATCATACACTTGTAGTTGAGGGTAACGGGCTTGAATAAATCGTTAAGGTACATCATTTAGGTTGTAAAATATATCACCAGCTCTCTTGACTTAATTCTTTTTTAGTATACCTTATGGGTGTGTGGGTTGCACACGCCGCCCTCTTCTGTGCGCAGATGGGGTGGTTTTGAGTCGGTTTTTGAGATTGTTTTGTATGTCAATTCGCGGAAGAACCTGTTGTGGTGTCCTCGCGTGCGGCGCGCTGGTGGCGGCTTTTAGTGCATTTCACGCTGACACAGCGGGTGCGGATGCCAGCGGTTTTTATGTCGCGCTGGGTGGGGAGCTGGGTATGGCCAACTTCGGTCTTCCCTCTGTAAAAAGTTACGGGATGCCGGGCACGATGCTTGGAGTTGCCAAGGATCACAGTTCACTTGTCAAGTTCGCGGAGTTCGATCCCGCTGCACGGGTGCAGGGTGAGTTTAGCGTATTATACCGCCCTAAGTACAAGCGTAGTTTTGGTCTGCCTGGTGCGTTCGGGTACAGGTTTGGCTCCTTTAGGGTGCAGCTTGGCACCTATAGCAGCAGTTTCAGCGTAGACGACGGCGAGCATATTGTTAGCAGGCACGCTTCTTGGTTTGCGTTCCCGGTCAGAATTCCTGGTGACAAGACTATATCTAGGTATCACGTAGGAGAGGTCTCGGAAGTTGGTCTTAGTTCTATTGAGCTCAGTGCTTGTTACTCCGGCCTTGGGGTCGGCCATGAGACCGAGGGGAATTCTTTCAAGCTCTACTCCTGTTTGGGTGTCGGGGTTACATCCGTAGACTACTTCGGGTCACAGGGTTGCCTCGGGTTGTCGTGGAGCGGTAGGGCCGGAGCGGAGTATACTGTGAGTCCGCAGCTTTCTCTATTCGCCGAAGCATACTATCTGGGCGTGGGCACTAGGGAGCATGGTGGGCGGGTCTCAATGTTGCTACCCCTCACTGGAGGGGGCGTGTCCCCCGCTTCTGGTTTTCGTTCCATGCTTGATATAGGGTATTCCGGCAGTGTAACCGGGGTGAGATATACGTTCAGCAGTAGTTAGTGGGTTTTAAATCGGGTTTTTGTATGAGTCATAGAAGTTTGTTTGCGGTACCTTGCCTTATCTGCGCAGCGATGTCTACCACTGGAAGCGCGGCGACCCCTGGTTCCAGAAGTGTTGTTGCGGCTCCGTACAACACGGGAGGTGGTACGCTTTACGTTGCTACCCAGTACAAGCCGGCAATCCCTATGGTTCGCGGGTTCACCATGCGTGAGAGCAGTATTGCTCCCCCGAGCAGGCTTTTCGGACTTAAGCCCAGCGCGTCTGTACAGGCCGCCGAGCATGTCGGTGCGGGTGTGAGCGCTCCCCTGCTAGAGGCCTTACGTAGCGCGCAGAATCTTAGCTCAAACCACGTGCCTTCCTACGAGTCCAGCCTATACGGAGTTTCAGGCATTGTGGGTTACGCCAAAATGGGGGCGAGAGTCGAGTTAGAGGTTACATTTGAAGAATTTAAAGCTAAGAAGCTAGGGCAGTCTGCGCTGAAGGAAGGGCATGAGTACCTTATAATGGCGCGGGATGTCGGTAACAGCTCCCCCGGAGGGAGCTATGCCGTGTTTAGAAACCGTGCGATCTCCGCGGGTTCTGCTGTAGTTAGTGTGTGCCAGGATTTCCTCCCTGTCGGCGCTCCTGGGAGCACCGCACCATACGCATGTCTCGGTGGAGGCGCAGAGTTCCTTGACATCCTGGGCGTGGAAAATACACGCTTCACGTATCAGATCAAGGCCGGCACTACCTTCAACTTGCATCCCCGCGTAGGTGTTTTCGCAGCGGGTTACTACCGGGGAACTGTGGAGCGGGCGTTTAAGCCATCACCCGTAGTCATGGTTACCAACACATCTACCGCAAGTAGTGGTGAACAGCGGTCGCAATCCCTCTCATTCGTCCAGCCGGAGGGGAGTGCGGGGGTTCGGTACGCAGGCGTTGAGGTGGGTGTTAGGGTGTCGCTTTGAGAGATGAGGGGCTTATGTAGAGGGTGTAGTACGAGTCGCGGAGCGTCTTCCTCCTTAGATGGGGTTCCCTCCTCGGGAAGTATGTTCGTTCCCGCACTGTCACCCAGCTTTCTAGCTGCGGCGGTGGCCTGTCAGTCGTTGGGATTGCCACCGGGAGACGGCGGTGCATTGGGGGCCTCTGTATGTGGTGACGGTTTTTCGCGCGATCTCGGTGCTTGCACCGAGCGGGAGAGTGATTCTACCGCCGGCGCCACCGCTTGTAGCAGTCCCGAGCGAGGCTGGACGGCTAGGGTGGCGTAGGCGCGTGGCGAGTGGGACACGTGGTCTTCCGTGGCGTATGTGTTTTTATGATTTATTTAGGAGTTATGTTCTATGAGCGCTGTAAGTTATAGGAAGCTTTCTTTAGGAAGCGTGTTGGTGGCTCTGGTTGCGGTTGCACCGGTCCATCTTTCGGCTGCCCCAGTAGTTGGCGGCAGCGCAGGCACAGGTGAGAGCCTGTTCTCAGGTGCTGGAGCGGGGAGTTTCTATATAGGCCTCGACTACAGCCCAGCATTTGGCCGTATAAAGGACTTCAGGATCGGAGAAGCTGGGGGCACCACCAGGGGTATTTTCCCGTATAAGCGGGATGCCGTTGGTAGGATAGACT
>NZ_JAOTBG010000008.1:79769-98432 GCF_025628805.1 Anaplasma capra | reverse complement strand
ATAATGCCTCTCAAACTCCTCCCTGGCCTTCCTTAGGGGAGCAGAAACCATGTGCGTGAAGACGCTGTTAATAGGCGCACCATTCACAATCTCAGAAGGTAAGTCGTATATGGTAATCACATCCTTGGAAGATTGCATAATCAAAATCCACTCAAGCACATTGCGCAACTGGCGTAGGTTCCCTGGCCAACTGTAGGACTGCATGGCCACCATGGCATCTTCACTTATGGAGCGGGGCGACAGCCCCATCTTTCTACATATACTGCGCATAAGATATTCACACACCTCAGGAATATCTACACAGTACTCGGAAAGGGACGGCACCCTTATGGGAAAAACACCCAGCCTGTAGTATAGATCCTCACAGAACCTCCCCAGCTTAACTTCCTCCTCTATAACCCGAGAAGAAGAGGCAATCACCCTAGTCTCTATGGTGACGGGCACTTTTCCATTCTCTCTGTATATCCTACCCTCCTGCAATAGTCGCATCAGTCGCATCTGCGCATCATACCTCAGGTCTGTGACCTCATCTATGAACAAGGTACCATGGTTCGCCTGCTCTATAATTCCGACGCTGTGAGGAACAACATTGGGCAATATTCCGTTCCCACTCTCGCTTCCAAAGATATTCTCTAGGTAGCTGCTCTCAGGCAAAATTGAGGGACAAAGGGTAACGAACGAGCTGCTGCATCCCTTAAACTTCTTGTGCACAAACCTGGCAACCACCTCCTTACCAGTCCCAGGGGCGCCGGTAATCAGTATACGACTGAACGTGGACGCAGCTTTGCTGATTGTATTCCTTAGGTTCTTGATCTGAGTTGAGCTCCCCACGATTTCATAATCCTCAAAAAAGGACTTCAACTCGTCGTTCTCCCTCCTCAACCTTCCAGACTCAACAGCACGCTTCACCACAAGCCTAAGCCTGTTCTCAGTAAAAGGCTTTTCTATATAGTCGTAAGCACCTATATGTAGAGACTTCACCGCAGTAGCTATGTTTCCATGGCCACTAATCACTATAACGGGTAGGTACGGATATCTTTCCTTGAGTTTCTCCAAAACACTCAACCCGTCAATATCAGACCCCTTAAGCCATATGTCCAAGAGCACAACATCGGGCTCCCGTTCGTAAGCTAGCTTTATAGCCGACAACCCATCGGTAGATACCCTGGTAACGTAGTTATCGTCACTCAGTATATCCTGGATCATAGCCCTAAGATCTGCCTCATCATCCACAATGAGCACTTCCGGTGTATAAAACCTCTTAGCCTTAGACATAAACCCCACACTCCTTCAGACCAGCAAACATTCTACCACCAGAGAAAACACGCTTAACCTAGCGCACACCAATTGCTAAGCCAACTGCCCTAGTCACACCTTAAGATATTTCCACATATATATACATTCAATCAAATAATGCAGGATACCGAAACTTCTTTATAACATGACGCATGAACCCGTGCATAATACACCCATCCAATGGGCACATAAAGACCAGATGAACATTTTGCACGCTTTACTTTCTTATAAAAATTTTGTCTGGTATTCGCATATCAATAACCTTCCACATCAGTAGCTCCCCAGAAGACTTATGCAGCTGCACCAAATAGTTCCACGCTGCCTGCGGATTATTCTCAGGAAGCCTAACCTGTAATCCACTGGAAAAGCCAACATCCCAACGTCTGTTACCCAACCAGGAAAAAGATGAGATCATGGTGCTAAGTATCCCTCCGTTATTCAGCACCTCGCGCACAAAGTGTAGGTCTTCCAACGCTTCATCACCGTAAATCGAAACCAAGTTATCAAATCGCTCGTCAGAGTCCACTATCACGTGCCCAGTGTTATCAATGATTGAATTAACGCCATGATGGCGCCAGTTGGCAAACGCTGCATACTCCTCAACTGTTATACTGAGCACTCCACTGGTTAGTTCTCTATGTACCGCAACCTCCTTCACCCAGGGACTATGAGACTTTATGCGATTTCTCAATTTGCGCAATGATAACAAAACTATTGGCCTGTCCCTGTTTATCATCTGCAGAATCTCTGCCACAGAGACAACGCTACTTCCCCTAACCACAACCTCCTTTGTGGCAAACCCCGCACCAATGAGCACGTCAGAGATTGCTGCGTGTAGCCTATCTGCCCATAATTTTGCGCCATTGGAGCCGGGCACCGCCCAGCCACTCATCGCAAGCATTGCACCTACGGTAACGACAAACCTAACCACTCGCACCTTCCTCGATAATGCATTTAGGATTGCTAGACGCCACTGACCCTGGCCGATAGCATTCCTATACACGAATCTGCCCAAGTTCCATCAGCGCATCTATGCGCTCCCCACAGCTACCATCAGCACGTATAGAGTCCTTAACTACCAGATCTACAACCTGATCAAAATCCAAACCACACCTTAGTTGTAAAATTTCTGGAAATGCCGAGCAGGCAGTCATACCAGGATGGGTATTTATCTCTAATAACCTAAGCTCCCTATTGGCGCCATCATATCTGAAGTCCACCCTGGACAAAGTTTTGCACCCCAAGTATCGGTGGAGCTTGGAAGCCCATTTGATTGTCAAGTCGTATACGTCACTAGGTATGTTGGCCGGAAATATATGCCTACACAACCCCTCCGTATACTTCGCATCATAGCTGTACACCCTACCATCAAATAAAAACTCCATTGTGCCAATGGCCCTATCCATGAATACTGCAGTCTGTATCTCCTGCCCGCTCACGTATTTCTCCACAATCATGCGATCCTCAAGTACATCAGCATGCGCAGCAAGACCAAGATACTCATTCCTCGAAAAAACTGCACATACTCCCAACGTTGAACCACCGCTGATTGGCTTGATCACAAACGGATAAGGCATAACCTCCGTGGCAGATAAAATTTCCTCCTTGCTAAGCACACAAAATTCCGGATGATCAATGTGCAAAAACCTCAGCACATGTTTGGTGAACACTTTATTCATGCCAATAGACGAGGCCGCGATACCAGAATGAGTGTAGGGCAACCCAACAACATCCAACAACCCGGAAATGCAGCCGTCTTCACCATATCCTCCGTGCAGTGCATTGTAGACAAGATCTGGGGTCATAGATAACAGCTGGCACACAGACTCCCCATCGAAATCTAAAACAGTAACCCTATGTCCCAACCTGCCTAGAGCATCCGCAACTCTCTTGCCACCCGCAAGAGACACTTCTCGTTCGGGCGATGTACCGCCTAGCAGCACAACAATCGATAATGCTTCATCCGTACCACCTGCAAGACCCAACGGCATGGAAGAAGCACCTCTCATACTACCAGACTACCTTACCCAAGGCGCGCTCGGCGATTTGTGCGGAACGGTGAGAACGCGCCGAGCCATAGTAAGACAAAACGCGAAATCATTCAAGAAAAGCCGCTGACTTCGACACGTACACTACGGTCTCCCACGTAACAGGGCGTGCTCAAAGTTGTCCCAGCAGTCCCTTTCCAGCGTTGTACCGTACACTTGGTTCATTTCCAGAATCCCACAAGGCGAGGTAGTGTTAACTTCTATGAGGTACCCACCCAGAATATCAATGCCAGCAAATAATATCCCCACATCGGCAAGCATTGAACCCACAACACGGCACATTTCGCGCTCCCGCTCTGAAAGCTCAGCCGCCTCGGGAACCGCCCCGACCCTGAAATTAGTCCTGATCTCACCTGTCGTGGATACCCTACGTCGCACAACACCAATGGGATTACCCGACAACAACACCACGCGTTTATCGCTGCTTATATCGTCAATAAACCTCTGTACCACCAGGGGAGCACAATACTTCCTGATCATCATAGCCGATATTGCGTCTATATCCGATTGCCCATTCACCCTTTGAACGCCACTACCTCCGTAGTCGTACAGCGGTTTTACGACCACATCTCCATGTTCTTCATAGAAGGCGCGTATCTCCCCCATACTTTCAGTTACTAAAGTGGGTGGAATGAACTCGGGAAACGACAGTGGTAGTAGCTTTTCTGGGTAATCTCTAATGGCCCTGGGATTGTTAATCATGAGGATGTCCAGGCGCTCAAGCATGTAGGTTGTTGTTACGTAGCGCATATCGAAGGGAGGGTTCTGCCTGATAAACAGCATGTCCAGCTCCCCAAGTACAAGCCTAACTTTGTTGTAAGTATGCAAAGAGCTCTCGCCCACGCGGACAGAAAACGCTTCAGCAACCACTTCCCCACACGAGAGCGCAAGGCTATCAGGCTGATAGAAAAGCACCTCATGACCACGACGCTGAGCCTCTTCTATGAGCTTTACAGAGACATCCTGTCCAACCACAACGTCTTCATCCATTTGGAAGGCAACTTTTAACATCAACACTCACTAACGACGCAATTTGCTATATTTCAATCTCACGTAACTTATCACCTGCTTCACACCCTTCACTCTCTTGCTAATCGAGATAACGGAATTCAGTTCTTTCTGGCTTTGGGCTATGCCCATAAGATACACCACTCCCCCAACAGTGTTGACACTGTAATTCACTGACTTAATCCCTGCGTGAGCCACCATTCGGGCCTTAATTTGTGCACTGATAGCGCTATCTACAGCAACCTCCTTCAGCGTCACTTCGTCTCTATCTACTGCAATTTCGTTCACAACTTCCTTAACTTCATTCTGCTGCCACGCCACTCTTTCTGCTTTTAGTCTCTTATCAGGAGAGTCAACCGTACCCATCAACAACACCCTACCCTCACTGACACGGACAGTTATCGAAGAGAACATACCGTACTGGAACAGCTCCTTGTTGATCTTTATCAAAATCGCAGCGTCGTCTATAACATCGCCGACAGAGCGCTCCTGCAACGCCACAACCGCCCCCGTGACCACAGCAAGCCCGGCAACCATAACACTACAACTAGTTTGCGTGCTTACCAGAAGCATCGCAAGTAGCAAGGCTCTGCCCCTCATCCTCTATCTACTTTGAGTCACCAATGAACAATGACGACTTATAAATAAATCAGAGCCACCTGTAAATATAAATAACATCGACAAACAAGCTAGTATTCACCGTCCACAGTGCTCAGACACCGCAACTGTTTTAAGTACAGGCTCCGTGCAAAGCCACACGGAAGCGTAACATCTAAGTGCTGTGCATAAACTCAAAAGTGCGATTATCTGTCAGCAAAGCCCATACTTGCAACCAATTGGCGGCGATTCCCACTCTACCAGGCATACAAGTTATGATGAGAAGTTCTGACGTAGCTTTACTGAAACCCGGGCACTGCGCGTGCACCACTAGGTGCGAAAAGTGTGCCAGCTGATGCATTGGAAAAATCGAAATCCCGCTGTCATCGGGACCACCAATTTTTCAATAGCCTTAAACAAGATTGTGATGAAGAATATGGTCGTCTTCCAGTAGTGTAGCATACATGAACATATACAGAACTCACCTATGCAACGAACTGAATACCACTCACGTAGGTAGCGAAGTAGTGCTCTCCGGATGGGTGTACAGAAAACGCGACCATGGGGGGATTCTGTTTGTTGATCTCAGAGATTTCTATGGGGTCACCCAACTGATTTTCGACGAGTCTGAAGACGCTGAATTATTCAACAGTATGGGCGCTACGGGGCTTGAGAGCGTTGTCACGGTGAAGGGTGTTGTCGTCGAGAGGAGCGAGGATACTATCAACGCACTGGTGGCAACTGGGAGCGTGGAAGTTAGGGTCAGCTCTCTAGTCACAATTTCGGAAGCGGAACCCTTGCCCCTACACATACCCACAAGTTGCAGTTACCCAGAAGATGTAAGACTACAGCACAGATTTTTGGATCTTAGGTGCGAAAAGGTAAAAAACAACATACTGCTCAGGTCCATGGTGGTATCAGAGCTTAGAAAATCAATGGAGGACTTGGGGTTTGTAGAGGTACACACCCCCATCCTGACGGCGTCCTCCCCAGAGGGCGCGAGAGATTATATAGTCCCCAGCAGAACGCATGCAGGCAAGTTCTACGCCTTGCCTCAGGCCCCACAGATTTTCAAGCAGCTTTTGATGGTGGGAGGGTTCGATAAGTACTTCCAAGTCGCACCTTGCTTCCGAGATGAAGATGCTAGGGCCGACAGATCCCCTGGAGAATTTTACCAGCTGGATATAGAAATGTCCTTCGTAACGCAGGAGGATGTGCTTACAACCATTGAGCCAGTGTTATACGGCCTGTTCACAAAATTCGCCGGCAATAAAAAAGTTGATAAGCAATTCCCGAGAATCGCTTATCGTGACGCTATGGTGCGCTACGGATCCGATAAACCGGACCTACGAAACCCAATAACAATCACCGATGTTACTGAGATCTTTCGCAACTCTGACTTTAAAACATTTCAGGCTGGCATCGCAGCAGGTGAAGTGGTTAGGGCTATACCCGCCCCCAACACTTTTGAGCGACCACGGAGTTTTTTTGATGATAAGGTGGAGCAGGCAAAAAAATTCGGCGCGCGCGGCCTTGGGTATATAACATATGGGGCAGATGGAGCTGCCAAGGGTCCGGTCGCAAAGTTTTTGAGAGAGGATGAGCTTGCGCACATAAAGTCCGCAACTGGGGTTGGATCCGGAGATAGCGTGTTTTTCATTTCTGACACAGCTGACAAGGCAGCCACGCTTGCAGGAAAAATAAGAGAGCTACTGGGATCTGAATTGGGATTGATAGAGCAGGATATCTTCAAGTTCTGCTGGATAGTGGACTTTCCGTACTTCAAACACGAGGATGGAAAACTGGATTTCTGCCACAATCCATTTTCTATGCCGCAGGGAGGAATGGAAGCACTTGAGCAGAAACACCCTCTAGACATAATAGCATATCAGTACGACATTGTGTGCAATGGCATAGAGATATCTAGTGGGGCAATTCGCAACCACAGGCTTGACGTGATGTACAAAGCCTTTTCCATGGTGGGATACGAAGAAAAGGAGGTAGACTCCAGGTTCGGCGCTTTGGTGCGCGCGTTCAAGTTCGGGGCACCTCCACATGGGGGTTTGGCTCCTGGCATTGACAGAATGGTGATGCTGCTGGCTGACGCCCCGAACATTAGGGAGATAATATGCTTCCCATTGAACCAAACCGGTGAGGATCTGCTTATGGGTGCCCCTTTAGAAATAAACCCCACCCATCTCAATGAGCTATCAATATCTCTAAACATGAAACCGAAACCTCAAAGAACGTGAGGCTGGGCACGCCAGAAGCCTTGGATCATCACCAAATTGGGTTTACAATCTCATTACCATCGGCTACAGCACGTATTCCTGCAAGCCAGGCGGAGCACCGTGTATTATAGGTTGCCACAAAGCCCCCAGAGATATAAAGTACTGACTTTCGTCGGCTTAACCAAGTGTTAACCGCATCATTGTTGAATGCTTCTGGATCACAGGTAATTTACTATGCGTCCCCCAGCTGCAGTTATCTTCGACTGGTGTAACACCCTAGTGAGGGATAGTGAACTGGATTACGAAATAGCAGAAAAAGTTTTAGAGCGCGTAGGTCGCAGCGATATAGACATCTCTTCAGTAGACCCAGGCAGGGTTGTCAAATATCTTGAATATGCCCTGGGCTCCAGATGGCAGGACGCCGTAACCCTGTACAGGGAATTCGCAGAACAATCAGCAAAGGTTAGGAAGCTCGTCCCCAGCGACAACGCATTAGAATTACTGGAGCTCTTATACGACAACAAAATAAGTATGGGAATAGTGAGCAACAAAAATGGAGAGTTGCTGCGCAAGGAAGTCCAGACTATAGGGTGGTCTAAATACTTTTCCGCTGTCATAGGCTCTGGTGATACTCCAGAAAATAAGCCGTCTCCTAAACCTGTTATTGCGGCACTTGAGATTCTGGACATAGAAACTCCCTGTGAGCAGGTACTTTTCATCGGGGATAGTATTTCTGACGTAACGAGCGCACAAAGAGCCAAGTGTTGCCCAATAGTGTATGGCAGTATCAAAACTGAGGGTGTATTGTCATTTGAGAATTTCGCTGATCTCAGTGTATTTGTGAGAGGGTTGCTAAACTAGATATGGAGGAACTCGCACTGGCTAGCACACCAAAAAGATTACTGGCTGGTATTATTGACCTAGCCATAGTATCTCTGCCTACATATGCCGCATCCTTCGTTACGCGGGATAGTAGCTGGATGCTTTTTCTCATCTTTCTAGGTTTGACGTGCTGTTACTATACATACATGCCCACATCCGTTGGGCAAAAGATCATGAGAATACGCACGGTAATGCGCGATGGAACCGGAATCAAGTCCGGTGTGATATTCAACAGGACGGTGTCGCAGTTTTTGTGCCCCACCTTGGCAATTATTCTCATGCAATCTTTGAACATAGTTGATGAGGGGGTTGCAATCCTGAGTGCGATATTCCTCCTACAGGCGGCAGTACTGCTGCTTTGGTCCTACTGGTACGCAATAGCTCTGTTCTCAAAAAGACGGCAGACATTTCATGACGTGATCTACAACACCGTAGTGCTGGACGAAAAAGCCAAAAAGCCCTGATTAAGCGAGAAAATTTCACCTATCCAGAGTCAATCCGCTATAGATAATGAGGTGGCGTGTTGGCAGCAAGTGATGAGAAGCTTTAAATCCTCTGCAACTCGTACCATCAGATGCGGTTGCGTGAGCTGTGAGCGCATATGCGCATCCGTAGCTGATTTCACACAACAAAAGCCGCCTGTGTTTCTAGTGCATATTGTGCGTCCAGCCTAATTTTGGGGTTTTTGTGTAGTTGCACTACTGAATGTTAGGCCTTATTATCTTTCCCGAGGATGGCGCATGGTGTTATTCCCCCATCCCATCTTCTCAAAGTCTGGTAGAAAATTGTATGAGCGAAATGTTGATTTACCACTTCAGCACAAGTAGGTGCGACGGTGGCTCACATTTGGCGGATTTACTCGGCAACAAGGGAGCCGGGTTAGCTGAGATGTGTAGAATCGGCGTAAACGTCCCTCCAGGCTTCACAATTCCAACCTCAGTATGCGGGTACTATCACAAGCACAAAAAACTTCCTGACAACCTTCCAAGTAAGCTGCACGCAGCCCTAGAACATCTAGGAAACGAAACGTCCCTAGAGTTTGGCAATCCAGACCGCCCTCTGTTGGTGTCTGTGCGCTCAGGCAGCGTTTTGTCCATGCCAGGCATGATGGACACAGTGTTGAATGTTGGGCTAAACGACACGATTGTAGAAAAACTCAAGCAATCCCATTCTGAACGCTTCGCGTGTGACAGCTACAGAAGGCTTATACAGATGTACGCAACAACGGTAATGCGGTTGGATAACCACCTTTTTGAGGAGAGTTACGACAGGAAGTGCAGGGAGCTATCTCTGCGCCCCGGAGAATCGATTACAGACATTTCAGTGTTATCTGAACTTATTGAAGAATTCAAGGGTTTGGTGCTCAAGCACGGGGGCACGGAATTTCCCCAAGATGTGCATGAGCAGCTTTATAACTCCATCGGGGCGGTTTTCAGGTCCTGGATGAACAGCAGGGCGGTTGCCTATAGAAAAATGTACGGTATCTCGTCCGAAGTTGGCACTGCTGTTAATGTGCAGTCTATGGTATTTGGTAACGTGAGCCAAAACTCTGCAACTGGAGTGGTATTCACGCGAAACCCTTCCACAGGCGCAAGAGAAATCTTTGGGGAGTTCCTCATAAATGCGCAGGGGGAGGATGTGGTATCTGGCAACAAGAATCCAGCTCCTATAGGCTTAATGGAGCGGGTGATGCCGCGAGTTTACGGAGAGTTGGTTGAGGTATGCCATAGGCTAGAAAATGCCTACAGGGACATGCAAGACATAGAATTCACTGTACAAGAGGGTGAGCTTTGGATCTTACAAACCAGAGCGGGAAAGCGTAGCGCGCAAGCAGCGGTGCACATGGCAGTCTCCATGGTAAAGGAGGGGCTAATATCGAGGGAAGAGGCCATAACTAGAGTTGATCACACCGCACTGGGCGGGTTGTTGCATCCGGTTTTGGATGAGGGATTCGATAATACTGTGGTCTGTAGGGGGTTACCTGCGTCTCCCGGAGCTGCATCAGGGTGCGTGGCCTTCACATCTGATGGCGCTGAGTTGCTAAAAAAACAGGGAAAGGATGTGATACTGGTGCGACAAGAAACCAGTCCCGAGGACATAAGTGGCATGAGCAGTTCTGCAGGCATACTCACATTAAGAGGAGGTATGACATCTCACGCTGCAGTCGTAGCCAGAGGCATGGGGAAACCGTGCATTTGCGGGACTAGCGGGCTTTTTATCGACAAGAGCGGCAAATTTTTTTACAACGTAGACGGTCTCAAGGTATCCCAAGGAGACGACATCACCATAAACGGCAGCACCGGCGAGGTAATGTTAGGCAGAGTTAAAACAGTAACGCCTAAACTCCCGGAAAGCTTTAGTGAATTCATGGGCTGGGTAGATGAAATAAGGACTATAGGCGTAATGGCCAATGCAGATACTCCTGAAGATATGAAAATTGCCAAGCAGTTCGGCGCCGATGGTGTTGGGCTCTGTAGAACGGAACACATGTTTTTCTCTGACAAGAGAATCGCAATAGTTCAGGAGATGATAGTAGCAAGCGACAAGCAAGAGCGTGACAGCGCACTAGCGAAAATAGAGATTATGCAAAAGGATGACTTTAAATCAATGTTCGCATGTATGCGCGGCAAGCAAATAGCTATCAGACTGTTAGACCCCCCATTGCACGAGTTTTTGCCCACGAGCAACGAGGTTTTAGAGGATATAGCGGGAAGGATAGGTAAACCTTTAGAACATGTCCGTAATAGAGTATCGGCATTGTCCGAGAAAAACCCCATGCTAGGTCACAGGGGCTGCCGGCTTGCGATCTCCTATCCGGAAATCTATGAAATGCAAGTCCGAGCTATCTTTCAGGCTGTACATGAGCTCCGCGCGGAGGATGGCCAGGAAGTTGTCCCGGAAATTATGGTACCATTTGTGATGGACGAGGGGGAAATAGTTGCAATAGGAAGCCTGATCCGGCGTATTGCCGAACAGTTTGACAACGCACCGCACAGTATCGGGGTAATGATTGAACTCCCCAGAGCAGCGTTGTTAGCAGACAGACTGGCAAAGCATGTACAATTTTTTAGCTTCGGTACAAATGATTTGACACAAACAACCATGGGTATGTCGCGTGACGATTCTTCAAAGTTTGTTGAGCACTACATAAACGCGGGCATACTTAGCGCTGACCCTTTTGAGCTTTTAGATATGCAAGGAGTTGGCAGATTGATAGAAATTACAATGGAGTTTGTACAGAAGTCTTCCACTAGAGTTAAAACCGGGGTGTGCGGAGAGCATGGAGGAACCCCAGAAGCCATACAGCTGTGCACCAAACTTGGTGTTGACTATGTGTCGTGCTCTCCCTATAAGGTGCCTGTGGCCAAGTTGCTGGCCGCAAAGTGCGCAATTGCCGCTGGAAGCGCACTTTCTTCTACTGGTAACACAGTGGCCAGCGGGGCAGTGCCGCAGGCGTAGCGTGGTACCGCGCCGCATATAAGGGCGGGCCGCGTTTACAAGAGCGCAAAGAGCGGGGTTTTGGCACAGCAAAGATCGCTTCCTCCACGCCTTCCTGTTAATTGTTGCCCCGCTACACAGTAGTATCCCCTAACTTTCGTTGCAGATGGCAGTAAACTGGCAAATAAGCGCTCTGAACCCCAGGCTATTCGCACCAACTATGCACCGAGAGCAATATTGGCTACCACCGGGTAATGGCATTTTCACTCATGGCAGCTTACCTTCCTTGAGCGCCAAAGGTAAAGTGTTTTACTTCCAGATATTTTGTTGCTATTAAGGCTTTGGCTTTCGTGCTTTTGGTGAGCAATGATCAAACTCCTGTACAACGCTGATGCTTTACTGATAGGTGCGGTTTCGCTGCCGTTCCTGGCTGCCGCACTCATTCTAGTACTGCGAAGCATACCTCGTTCACAGGAGATTGTGATCCTTGCATCCTCCTGTGCGTTATTGCCGATTTTGTGCCGCTTGTACGCACTCTGCGCTAACTACCAAGGCAACGTGGCGCTGCATTACGTGGTGACATCATCTCTGAATCTTGTATTGCGACCAGAGGCCCTTGGAATGGTGTTCGCACTCATGGTTGCGCTCCTGTGGCTGGCAGCTAATGTTTACACCATAAGTTACATGAACAAGACGGATATACAAAATAGGGGCTGCCACCCGAGTTTTTATGCCTGCTTTTCGGCTAGCATTGGCTGTACCTTATGCGTTGCCTTTTCCGGTAATATCGCCACTTTGTTTATCGCGTACGAGCTGCTTACCGTATGCACCTATCCCCTGATAATACACGGGTTGAGTGAGCGCTCCGTGACTGGAGGCAGGTTTTATCTCAAGACGTTGCTATGCAGTTCAATGCTCTTTCTTCTGCCTGCAGTAATAATGATCTGTGGGTTGAACGAGGCCGCGGGATCATTTAGTACGAAAAGTTTCATATCAGAAACGCATGCAACCTTTATACCAATTTTGCTAATCCTACTGTGCTACGGGGTCGCCAAGGCGGCCATAGTGCCGGCACACGTGTGGTTACCCAGAGCAATGGTTGCTCCAACTCCGGTTAGTGCACTACTGCACGCAGTGGCCGTAGTTAAGTCCGGGGTGTTCACGATAGTAAAGATCACAGTATACGCGCTGGGCGTGCGAGGGATGGGAGAACATTACGCAACAATGGGTGAGTTCCACCATAACATCTTGATGTACCTATCTGCAGTAACTGTGATTGCAGGCTCGGCCATGGCGATGCGGCAGAACAACTTGAAAGGCTTGCTGGCCTATTCCACGGTTTCGCAGCTTTCTTACGTAACTCTAGCAGTTTCTATGTACACAGATGGAGCCATAAGGGCAGCTATTCTACATATGGTATGTCACGCCTTTGCCAAGATTACCCTATTCTTCGCTGTTGGTGCAGTATATGCATCTACTGGCAAGACCACAGTTGAAGAAATCGGTGGTATAGGGCGCACAATGCCTGTCACCGCAACTGCATTTTGTATTGGCGCCCTAGCAATGATTGGGGTTCCACCAGCCGCAACTTTCTGGAGTAAGTTTTCAGTCTTGTCGGAGGCAACAGGTAGCGGGCACTTTGTCGTTGTTTTGGTAGTAGTAGCGAGCACCCTACTCAACACCCTATACTTTGCTCCGATAATATATGGAATATTTTTTACCAAACCAGAAGCGCAGAGCGCAGGATCTGAGGCTTCTCTGCCTATGCTTATAGCCATGACGGCCACATCTGCATGCACAGTTGCCCTGTTCATACAGCCAGATATCGTTTTTAAGGTGCTAGACCACATGAAATTTGTTGCAATGCTCCCAACCACTGAATGAGCCAGAACTCCCCCAGCAACAGCACCCCAACCAGCACGCCTTGTGCCGGTTTTGCTGATCCTGCACTGCCCGAACGGCACTCACCGCCCATTCAGAAGAGCTAAGAAGTAGTGATGTAGTTCATTATTACACATGATATCCAAGTTTTGCGGCAGAATTTTTATGTATTGACTGGATTGCGCGATTGAACTAGCTTTCTTTGGTGTAAGTTTGCCGGTAAGCTGGGCGTGAGTGGCTTCAGGTTTAATAGAGTTGCTACTTCTATCCTGTTGGCGTCCTTCATAATACTGCTGGTTAGCAACGTTGTTGACCTGGTGTATAACCCGGACGAAGGTCATCCCAGAGGGTACAGCGTAGATGTTGGCGGCAAGGACCAGCCAGCAGCCGGCAAGCAGGCATCCAGCGAGGAGCAGCACATAGACCTGGCGTCCTTGATGTCAAGTGCAAATCCAGAAAGGGGCAAAAATGTGTCCAAAAAATGCGCTGCATGCCACACCTTTGACAAGGGTGGTCCCAATAAGGTGGGGCCCAATCTATGGAAAATAATAGGTGCAAAGAAGTGCAGCTCTCCTGGTTTCACGTACTCCAAGGCGTTGCTTAGTAAGGGAGGCGATTGGAGCGAAGAGGAGCTATTTAAGTTTCTCATGAACCCACAGGGTTACGCAAGTGGAACCAGAATGTCCTTTGTAGGCATATCAAAACCGCAGGACATAGCTGACCTACTGGCATACATAAAGCAACTTGAGGAGCAATAATTGGCCAAAAGACGGGGCATGATACTCGGGCAGGTTTTTCCTGGGTTTTTTGCCTTGTGGAGAGCCACTGGTTGCTATACAATGCGGCAGTTGGTGCATCGAGGATCTAGCAATCAATGCGTGAGGTGAGGCAGCTGGAGCTGGGTGGCTCCGCTCGCATATCGTATATGCAAACTGCTTTCCAGAGCCCCGTATCCGTGGTGTTCTTCGGGGGCTTTATGTCTGACATGAGCAGCACAAAAGCTTCGCGCTTGTTCGAGTATTGCACGTCTCACAAAATAAACTGCACGGTTTTTGACTATGTAGGTCACGGTAGTTCCAGTGGAGAATTCAAGGAGTGCGCGATAAGTGACTGGTATGCAAGTTGCGTAAGCGTTGTTGAGTCCTTAACCAGTGGGCCCATAGTGATAGTGGGCTCAAGTATGGGGGGGTGGCTGATGCTGCTTACGTGCATATCTCATGGTAAGAGAGTGCACGGGCTTGTGGGAATGGCCTCCGCCCCGGATTTCACTGAGTCTCTGGGTCTGAGCGAAGCTCAGCACGAAGAAATTCTGAGGACAGGTGAAACCGTGAAGCATAGCGGGGACTGCAGGTACGTTATTACCAAAAACCTGATAGATGATGGAAAAAACCACTTGCTCCTAAATAAGAAAGAGATAGCCGTTGAGTGCCCAGTGGTGCTTATCCACGGAATGGACGATATCGTGGTTCCGTATCAAACTTCCCTGGCAATAGCAGAAAAGGTTAAGTCTAGGGATGTAAACGTGTGCCTTATAAAGAATGGGGATCACCACCTTGTGGATAAGCATTCGCTGGGCCTCATGCTCGAGGCCGTTGGGGGTCTAACGCGAAGACCTACCTCCACGTGAGGTAAGTGTCCTCCTCCGTATTGCTCGCGCGTTTCTGCCTCGTGTTGACCAGCATTGAGCCAGCTGTTTCTCGCTCAGGCTCGCGCAGATTTCACAGTGAAATCTTGAGACACTACGCTAGAAAGGCGGCGCGGCCGCACTGGCCTTCACCTGCAACGGGAAGACTGCTGTTGCTGCTGGGCGACGGCACCGAGTTCGTGTTGTTGCGCCTCTCCCAGTTCAGCGCCCGCAGCTTGGTTAGTCGCGGCCAGTGCATCCACAGCACGCTTGAACTCCGGATTCTGCACCAAGTCTTCATTAATGCCCTTAAGCTGCTTAGCGTCTACAGCAGCGTTGGGCGTCGTTGTTTTTGCTCGCTGCTGATCCAATCGCACACCTGCAGCTTCCAGCCTTGCTTCAGTTTCAGCCAGGTTACCGTTGGCTGCCATCTGCCCCTTCTCCCCTACATCTGCAACACGACTATGCTCAATGCCTTTAGCACCAAGCTTCCCCAAAAAGCCCAGAGCAACTCGCACAGCAACGTCAATCATACTGGCCACTTGACGTTGTATGCTTTTCACAAAAGATACGGAATCGGCGTTGTTGACACGCAACCCATCCGCACTCATGGGTGATGCTCCTCGGATAACGCCCTTTAAATTTTGCTCACTTCCGGCATTGCTAGGCTGCGATACTGTAGGTCCCTTGCTATCATTAGCGACCTTGACGGCTAGATCCTCTGCAGCCGCAGACTTTTCGCTCACGGTAGGCTCTGTTGTCTCTTCCATCTGGAGCTTTGCTGCCACCACATTACTGGGTGCAGGTTGCTCACGCCCATCTTTAGGTGACTCAGGCGCTGCAGGCGGAACTGGTGGCGCCCTGAATTTAGAATTGCTGCTGGTCCCTGCCACAATCTCTGCAATCTTCGCATCGCGCTGCGCCTTATTCTGCTCCGCACGAGCCTTTAAACCACCGTGTTGCTGCGCTGCTTGCTGCATTGTCGCCTGGGCTTCCGCTCTCCACGCTTTCATAAAATTGTCGGCATCTTTGCGCCAAGCACTTAAGTCATAAGTGGGAGCCTTCTCCGCTTTTGGCACATCAACAATAGGCGCATCAAAATCGAAGCTGTCCATGGAAAGCCCGGCTTTTATGTATGCAACCAGCTTCTTGCCAGCAAGTTCTATATCCGCACTATTAGCACTCCCTGGATTTGGAAATCTTTCTCCCATCTTCTGTACAAATTGGTCTGCACCTGGGAGGTGCCTTATGTTGTCTGGCGTTGAAAAGAAAAACTCGGGTCCCATTTTGATTGGCTTCCACTCGGGTAACCTGTGACTCCTTATTTTCTCCGCTAATGCCTTGGTCGCGGGGGAATCAGGATTGCGCGCAGCTTCAGATATCTTACGCAAAGCCTTTTCACGATCTTGGGCAGTAAACTCTCTACCCTCCTTTTTGGCCTCTTTTTTCAGGGCTACAAGATGGTCCACTACGTCTTCCAAGGTGACATCCAAGCTTTGCTCGATGCGACTAATTAGGTGCTTACTGATGTCACTAGCGCTATTCTTCTTACCCGCTGCCGCACTAGCGCTATTCTTCTTACCCGCTACCGCACTAGCGCTATTCTTACCCGATGCACCTACACGGGAAGTCGCGCGCTCCGGCGTAAAGGTTGCACCAGCTTCCTGCAACTTTCTTGCAGTCTCATCAAGAAACGCGCTAGCAGACCTTCCATGTTTGTCCATCTTATCCGCCACAGGTTCACTAGAACTAATAACATCAGTAGCAGATTTTAGCCTCTTACTATCATCCAACGACATACTCTCTTCCCCTTGATACAACAAAGCTGGCCACACAGAACATCAACCAATTCTCCTGCAGGGGCCACTTCTCCAAAAAACTAAACGTCTTCTCCCCTTCTTATGGTGGTAGATACTGGACCTTCCACTATCTTTGCTGCTGTTGCTGCGCAGCAGGTTCAACCTCAGTTTGACTGAGCTCGGCCGCCACTGCGTCACTCCGTATACCATCAACCAGCCGCTTGGTAGCAGCACTCAAAACCCCTACGCAAACCCTGACAAATTCCCTGAGTGAGGATAGTATGGCGCCTATACACCACTCCCCCCCCCACATTGGGTTTTAAGGCATCTTGGCACCGCTCGTATGCAACCTTCACGAGCCTGCGCTCCGCGCTATTAAGGCCCATGACATCATATGCAGCATTGAAGCCCGCCATGTACGCCCTCAGACCTAACTTGATTTCAGTCGCGCCTTGCTCGCACCACTGCGGCAAGTCATCCCTAATACCGTAACGAATGTTCTGAACACCACTGATAACTAGTTGCTTAGCTCCCCATTCTGATTCAATAGATACGGAATCGGCGTTGTTGACACGCAACCCATCCGCACTCATGGGTGATGCTCCTCGGATAACGCCCTTTAAATTTTGCTCACTTCCGGCATTGCTAGGCTGCGATACTGTAGGTCCCTTGCTATCATTAGCGACCTTGACGGCTAGATCCTCTGCAGCCGCAGACTTTTCGCTCACGGTAGGCTCTGTTGTCTCTTCCATCTGGAGCTTTGCTGCCACCACATTACTGGGTGCAGGTTGCTCACGCCCATCTTTAGGTGACTCAGGCGCTGCAGGCGGAACTGGTGGCGCCCTGAATTTAGAATTGCTGCTGGTCCCTGCCACAATCTCTGCAATCTTCGCATCGCGCTGCGCCTTATTCTGCTCCGCACGAGCCTTTAAACCACCGTGTTGCTGCGCTGCTTGCTGCATTGTCGCCTGGGCTTCCGCTCTCCACGCTTTCATAAAATTGTCGGCATCTTTGCGCCAAGCACTTAAGTCATAAGTGGGAGCCTTCTCCGCTTTTGGCACATCAACAATAGGCGCATCAAAATCGAAGCTGTCCATGGAAAGCCCGGCTTTTATGTATGCAACCAGCTTCTTGCCAGCAAGTTCTATATCCGCACTATTAGCACTCCCTGGATTTGGAAATCTTTCTCCCATCTTCTGTACAAATTGGTCTGCACCTGGGAGGTGCCTTATGTTGTCTGGCGTTGAAAAGAAAAACTCGGGTCCCATTTTGATTGGCTTCCACTCGGGTAACCTGTGACTCCTTATTTTCTCCGCTAATGCCTTGGTCGCGGGGGAATCAGGATTGCGCGCAGCTTCAGATATCTTACGCAAAGCCTTTTCACGATCTTGGGCAGTAAACTCTCTACCCTCCTTTTTGGCCTCTTTTTTCAGGGCTACAAGATGGTCCACTACGTCTTCCAAGGTGACATCCAAGCTTTGCTCGATGCGACTAATTAGGTGCTTATCCAACAACTCAAGAAACTCGGTCTCCGCGCTGAGAAGCACAGCAGCCTCCCCAAGACGCCTAGCCTTCCCGTCAAGAAGTGCGGCAGCCCCCGCGCTAAGAAGCCCCCTAGCTTCCCCCTTGAGACGCTTAGCCCTCCTCTCAAGAAGCCCAGCAGCCTCCTCCCTGAGGGGCGCAACAGCCTTCTCAAGAAGCTCGGCAGCCTCCTCCTTGGTAAGAGGATTCGCCGCTTCGTTGCTGATAACCAGCCCGGCTTCCTTGTTAAGAAACGAAGCTACCTCCTTCCTGAGATTCTCAGCCGCCTTCACGAGAAGCTCAGCAGCTTCTTCCCTACCAAAAAGCTCAGCAGCTTC
>NZ_JAOTBG010000008.1:0-79669 GCF_025628805.1 Anaplasma capra | reverse complement strand
AAGCTCAGCAGCTTCTTCCCTACCAAAAAGCTCAGCAGCTTCCTGCTTAAGACGCCCAGCCTCCCCATTAGGAAGCACCCCCTCTCCCTGATGCTCTCCAAGTGGCTGTGTATCCATCTCTGTATCCTCCTCATCACTCATTAGGACGGCTCCAATAAGCGTCAATCGGTATTGGGAAGCCTACATCAACTAACGGCTGGGGGGGGGGGAATCGAACTTCCCTGCCCCGGGTCCGCAGCTGGGTTACTGCCTATCCCTGACATTTCACTGCCTGGCTGTGCAGCACGTACGTCTGCAGCAGCACAATCTTGAACTCCCTCACTATCTACCGCTTCAAGCGTTGCTCTAAGACTGTACAAAGCAGCGCTTTCGGCTTCCTGCTTAAGCGACTCTTTTTCCAACTTAAGCAACTCTTCTTCCAACTTAAGCAGCTCTTCTTCCTGACCAAGCCGCTCTTCTTCTGACCGGAGACTCTCTAATAAGGCAGTCGCCAAATCATCCTCGGGCCGCTCAAGAATCGTGGCCACCTCCAAAAAAATCTCGGAATACCGAGAATAAAGCAGCACCTTCCTTCTAAAAAGCCCGACATACCAACGCCACAGAGGCCCATACTTCCACGCAGAAGACTCAATCTTAAGCGCTGCGGATTCAATACGCGAGGCAGACGTCTTAAGCGACTCAGCCGCCTCTCTAAGATCCGCAACATCACTCCGAGGACCTGCATTATCTACTTCCTCCCGAGCATGCGTCAGCTGCCACCCACTCCTAGCCAGCCCAGCCGTCCAATCTATATGTTCTCCTGTCGACGATTGCCGTCGCTGTACACTCATACCATGTCCTCCCCATCACTCATTAGGACGGCTCCAATAAGCGTCAATCGGTATTGGGAAGCCTACATCAACTAACGGCTGGGGGGGGGGGAATCGAACTTCCCTGCCCCGGGTCCGCAGCTGGGTTACTGCCTATCCCTGACATTTCACTGCCTGGCTGTGCAGCACGTACGTCTGCAGCAGCACAATCTTGAACTCCCTCACTATCTACCGCTTCAAGCGTTGCTCTAAGACTGTACAAAGCAGCGCTTTTGGCTTCCTCCTCCTCAACCGCGTGGTGGCGCTCCTCCTCAAGCACGGCTGCTTCCTCAAGCCACTCAATGTCTTCCTCCAGCCACCTGGCTTCTAACTCGAGACTCCTGATGAGGACACGTAAATTATCAACCCCGGGCCGCTCAAGAATCGCGGCCACCTCCAAAAAAATCTCGGAATGCCGAAAATAAAGCAGAGTTAGCCTCTCAAGAAGCTTGACACGCGACCGCCATAGAGGCCCATACTTCCGCGCAGAAGACTCAGCCCACGCTCTACCAAGTTCAGATGCCCTCCCCGCAAAAAACTCAGCCCGCTCTCAAACTCGCAATACTACGGCTAAGACGCGCACTAGCACGTCTAATAAGCTCCTGCCGGAGCAATGCACCTTCTTCCCCAGGAAGCCTATCATCCTGCGGTCCAGGGAGAAATTCACCTTCCTCCCCAGGAAGCGGCTGCCTCCTAGCCGGTGCATCCACCCAATCATCAAGAGACGCTCTCACCCAATCACGCCTTGTATGTTCTCTTGTCGACGATTGCCGTCGCTGTACTCTCATACCATGTCCTCCCCATCACTCATTAATGGCTCCAATAAGCGTCAATCGGTATTGGGCCAGAGTTGTGAGGGGGGGGGGGGAAGAATGCAAACCTCCCCCTACCCCTGTTTTCCGTGGCTAGGTTATCTACTTCTCCCACCACTTTGCTGCTGCCCTTGTGCAGCACTAACTTCAGACTGATTAAGTGAAGTCATCTTGCCATCTTGCGCAGCATTCACAGCATCAACAAAATCTGCAGATACTTCCTTGAGAGCAGCCTGGTCCACCTCTGCTGCAAAACTTTTTTTACCACCACCAAGTGCAGTGCTCAGATTACCCAGTGCCTTAGTGGCACTTTGCATAAGGGCCTGATTCTCAAGACTATTGACATGAGCATTAAGAGTGTTACTTAGAGCATCTGCGTTTTTCGCGGCACTCTGCGCAAGGTCACCCAAGGACATACCCTGGCTTGCGGCACCAAAACCATCTGCAAGAGCAGTGGCCATCGCGGTAGTACTATGTACAAGAGAAGACAACACCGTGGCAGTTGCATTGCAAGCGGCACTTAGACCAGCGTGGACGGCATCCTTGCTGAGCGCATGCTCCAAACTGTGTGCAGCATTCTTACAAAATTCATTTACAGAACGCATCGCCGGACCAACGGCATTTGTTATCGCAGCCACAAACGCTTGGTGGCCCATGGCGCTGGCATCAAGAGACTTCACAGTAGCTATAGCCTTGGTGCACATAGCAGCAAAAGTATCGAGCGCTGCAATTGCTTTTTCAGGTACGCCAGAAAATCCCGCAAGAGCAGCGGTGTAACCCAAAGCAAGGGTAGCGGAAACAAGCTTGGCGCCCTCCGCACACAACTCCAAACCTTTGACGATCTTTTCAGTGCCTTGGTCGTGCATGAACCTCACAACATCGTCAACACCGTAAGCGATAAGCGCCGCACCTCCTGCCATTTTCTTTGCGCCGTCCGCTAGCACTGCATTACTGACGCGGATAGCGCCAACTACATTCGCGTAAAACTTAGTTAAAGGCGCTAGGGCAGCGTTCTGAGCATCTTTGCGCAGTGTTGCTAGCTCTGATCCCACTTCCATGCTATCAGCAGTTACCACCGCCGCCGTTGCAAGGTGGCGCATAGCGTCTTCCTGCGCAGAGGGCGTAAGTGTATTCCACCTTTCCAATACATCATTAAGCTGCACGAAAAACTCGTTGGGAGTCAGCTTACCTCCCTTCCTTCCAGAAGGAAAGAGCTCGGGGTCCCCAGTGGATAACGCCGCCACATGTGCAAAATGCTTCAGGCCATTAGCCCGCACACCGGGGGACGTGTACGTCCAGCTGTCCTGCAGATGCTTAAGCTCCGCAAACGCTTGATCTTTGGTAGCATACCAAAACTTATTATCGTCACTACTCGCAACCATTTCTAGTACCCTCCTCATATAAATCTATTGGCTGGCACCCAACATCATTGGGAGCCTGCGCAGAGGAGGGGGGGGGGGGGAATTACATCCCCTTCCTGCCCCTACCACTGCTTTACTATTTTGCTGAGATCATCCATACCAAAGGCCACCGGTGCAACGCCTGCTGGTTACACCGCCACCTTGAGCGGCCCACGCGCGGGTCCCGACAGGACGCACGCGGAGCGGGTATTAACTTGGGAAAAGTCTACCGGTATTCCTATTAACTTAATATGAATTTTATAGCTGCAGTGAGCTGTTTACGTACAACTTTGGCTATATTCCAAAAGGCGGAGAAACCGGTGCTACACGGCACTTGACCACACCAGAAAACGGATGCAGCTGTGGAACGTAAGAAGGAAAAAAATTAATCAGAAATGTGCAACATGGTGGGCAGTAACAGACTCGAACTGCTGACTTCCTCGGTGTAAACGAGGCGCTCTACCAACTGAGCTAACCGCCCCGTTGAATGCTAAACCATAACAACGACTACTGCAATAGAGAACTTCTTATGTCTTCATAGTCCCCTACGCCACACTGCTTGCATGCCCCAAGCACGGTATTGACCAGGAGAAACGCTATGGTCATCGGCCCCACTCCCCCTGGCACCGGAGTTACTGAACAGGGGGTGCTGCGCAGCCCTTCAAACTCAACGTCCCCAACAAACCTATTCTTTCCGTCTTGCTTCACCGGATTTATTCCAACGTCCACAACTATTGCCCCGGGCTTAATCCAAGAAGACTTTATAAAGTGTGCCTTACCTACAGCAGCCACAACTATATCTGCTCTAAGGCAATGTTCTGCGATGTTCACACTGGCAGAATGCAGCACGGTCACTGTACAATTCTCATAAAGAAGCAACAGTGCAACCGGCTTTCCTACTATGTTGGAGCGCCCAACAACTACCGCGTTACTCCCGGACAAATCCCGTTTCACGGTTTTTGCCAGATACACACACCCCTGTGGGGTACACGGAACCATACAATCCAGCTGGCCTGTAGCCAATTTCCCGGCATTAGCGTTGTGAAACCCATCTACGTCCTTCTCGGGGTCGATTGCATCAATAATCAAGCCTTTATCTATGTGCTTGGGCAGTGGCAACTGCACAAGAATCCCGTGTACATTTTTATCTCGATTCAGCTCATCAATAATACACAGCAGCTCTTCCTGCGAGGTATCATACTCAAGGGCAATAGTCCTGGACTGCAGCCCAAGCTCCTCAGCCTTTCTCTGCTTGTTGCCAACATACAGCTGACTTGCCGGATCATCACCAACAATAATAACTACCAGAGAGGGCACCAACCCATGCTCCGTACTGAGCTCACCAATACACACACGCAGTTTATCAAGCAGGCCCTTTGCAGTTAACTTACCATCTATTATCTCGCGCACCAAAACCTCTTAAACCGTGAACACACCAAGCATAGAACATCTGGCAGCCCTACACACCTAGAATATACGGGGCAACGGTGAGGCAAACACGATCTCACATTGGCGGCACAACGCCTATACGTCCCAATATAACAACTACGTGACCCAAACGCAGCAAAAACCTCTAGAACCTGCAAAGCACCAACCCAATCCCCCTGAGTTACCTAGTTAGCGGGAGAGCGCGGCTCCGGAGGTAGGTGCGCAGTGCCATAATGTGCATATTTGCTGTCAAGGAAGATATTATCGCCTGCATTCCTGAAGTAGCCCTCTGTATAGACGTTCGGGCTCCCGGCACCTAGAAGTCTCGTCACTGTTACAAAGTCATAGCCTTCCTTGCGCAAAAACCCCACCACCGTTTTCAGGTTCTCAAGTGTATGTGGGGGCACCGAAGTTGCGTGCATCAGCAAAATCGACCCGCTGCGTATATTCATATTGCTGGATACAAATTTATCGGAAATAAGCTCCCACTCGGGTACAACAACGTCCCACTGGATAACTCCAACCCCAATTTTGTGGAGAAAATCTAGATTCTCGCGCGTGACCCTCCCATACGGCAGCCTGAACAAACTCATGCTTTCTGGAATCTTAGCCAACTCCCCATGATACCTGTCATCGGAACCCAGTCTTTCAGCAATTGCATCTCTTAAGATCTCATACTGCTTCTCCGTGCACATCACCTGCTCAACTGCCTCCTTTTCGGGTAGGAGCGCGAAATTTCCGTGAGTCCACGCATGGCTACCTATTTCAAACAGAGGATCCGCTATAAGCTGCATAGCCCTCTCTTGATGAGTTTTCATCCACTTACCACCAAGAAACAGCGTAGCTGGAATACTGTGCTGCCGGAGAAAGTCGATAACCTCACCATTGTAGCCAGAAGTCTTGGTAGAAAGTTCACAAAAATCAAACGTCAAGGCCACCACTTTTCCTACCCCAGAACGCGGGGAGACAGATCTGATATTTCCCGGCCTACTGCTTGCTGCCCACATCGTGTGAAGCGGCGCGCACCCACCATCCGGCAGTGTAACATCCGGTTGGTGGTAACCCGACACTAGATTTTCTCCGTCTAGGTGTTGCAGCTGTGTATCTGTCCATATAGCCTCCAGTACAACCCGAGAACCAAACTCTCTGCTCAACTCAACGCCTTGCGCCCAAGCAATGTCACAAATAAACAGGGTAGTTGCAAACAGCGCGCTGAAGCCCAGCTGCAAAAACCTTTTTAGAGAAACAACAAGACGCGCCCCGACCATGATAGATGCCACATCTAACCCCAACTCGTACGGAACCTTGTAACACATCACCGCAGGAGCCGCAATTCTTGGCCCAAATTCCTGCATCAACCACTCGAGCTCGCAACTAAATGACTGCATATATAGAAGAACTACGGAAAGTTATCTTCTATTAGTTCCTTCAACCCCAGTTGCCTCGATATGCGCATACTCTCCGTGCTTATGATGTGGCTCAGCTTGCTGGCGGTCTCTTCAGCATCTTCATTTACCATAACGTAATCATAGTGGTGGCAGTGGCTGATTTCGAACGGGGCACCTTTTAGTCTATTCTGTACCACAGAGTCGTCCCCACCGCGATTCTGCAACCTACGGCGGAGTTCATCCATGGACGGGGGAACTATGAAAACGCTTACCACCCACTCTCTCATGATCTCCATCAACCTAAGGGCTCCCTGCCAATCAATCACGAACAATATGTTCCTCCCGCTACCGATATTTTCCTCTACAAACTTCTTGGGTATACCGTAGTAATTTCCAAAGACCGTCGCATGCTCCAACATTCCGCCAGACTCACAGAGACGCAAAAACTCGGATTCGCTTAGAAAGAAGTAGTCCTTCCCGTCAACCTCCCCCTCCCTCGGCGGCCTCGTAGTTGCAGAAACCGAGCGTACGATGTTGTTGGCAGCATTCCTTACAACGAGGTCAGACACGGTGGTTTTTCCGCATCCAGAGGGTGAGGAGATAACTAGCATTATACCCTCACTCTTCAACTTGAGACCCACATACACCCCTACAACTCGACGCACACCACGAGGGGTCACTTATACCATCAACAACCCCCGTCCTCAATCAATAAATGCGCGCGACATTGCCTATTGGCCAACTCCCCGACACATTCCTACCACATACTTTACGAGGTGCACGCCGCCACAGGGGAAGCGCTCTACTACATTTGCCTAACTCACTAACACGGTTCGCATTTGGCATATCCATTAGTCAAACAAGTGAACGGGGCCGCGGTGGCACCTGCCTTGTGGTGCGCGGGTGCCTACACTTCAGCATCGCAGATGTTAAAATCGAGCACCAGTTGTTAGTCCAGACTACCGCGAAAAATCTTGCTGTTGTAGCGCATAGGTAACTGTGCTATCCTCCAGGCTTGTAGTAGGTGACTTCTGGTGTGGCAGCATGAAGGGGTTGGCTCGTTATTCGCGGTTTATGTTGCCCTACGTGGTGTGCTTTTGCGCTATCTCAATGGTTGTGGGCTTGTATTACGCGTTTTACGATTCCCCGGCGGACTACAGGCAGGGTGAGGTCGTGCGCATAATGTACCTACACGTGCCCTCCGCATGGATTTCACTGGGGGCCTATTCGGCGATCGCCGGCCTAAGTTTTATGACATTAATCAAGAAGGGCGCAGGATCCCTGCTGTCGAGAGCCATTGCGCCCGTTGGTGCGTGCTTCACCGTAGTATGCCTAATTACCGGCAGCGTGTGGGGAAAACACACATGGGGCACTTGGTGGGCATGGGATGCTAGGCTAACCTCAATGCTGCTGCTCTTGTTCCTGTATTTGGGATATTCGTGCTTGTGGCATGCGTTTGAGGAAAATGAAAGGGCCTCAAAGGCTACCTCGTTGTTTGCCTTATTTAGCGCCATTAACGTACCGATCGTAAAGTTCTCGGTAGACACATGGGCAACCCTGCACCAACCAGCGAGTGTACTGAGGAAGGGCGGTGCCGCAATTGATTCTTCAATGTTGATACCACTGTTCATAATGTTCGCAGCGCTTGCGTCTTTGTTCGGCGCACTTACGCTGTTACGCGTCGGAACCCTGGTTAAGACTCGCAAAATCCAGGCCATGGTTGCGCGTTTCTGCAGCCGGGTACCATCATGATAGGAACGCTGTCTGGCACAATTGAGGAAATAGTTTGCGGCAACCGTGCCATACTGTGTACTGGAGGAGTGGGATACTTGGTACACTTGCCGGGTAGGGTCCTGAGCAATTGCAAGTGTGGGGATCAGGCACGATTTTATATTGAAACGTACGTGGGTAGGGACAGCGTACCCCAACTATATGGCTTCACCAATAAAGAAGAGCAGGAATGCATGCGGATGCTAATAAAAGTTAGTGGGGTTAATTACAAGACTGCCATGTCAATACTGGACGCACTGACACCAAACCAGATATTCTCCGCAATTATAAATGGGGACAAGGCAACTCTAAAGGTCGGCGGAGTCGGAGAGAAGCTCATCAGTAGAATAATCTCTGAGCTTACACCACAAGTACAGAAGTTGGAGTTGCACAAATTTGCTTCAGCGGCTCGCACAGACGGAGAAGCAATTGCCGCCCTGTTGAGTTTGGGGTATGAGAGAACCGTCGCTCTAAGGGCGCTACAGAAGGTAGGCGCGTGCGACTCCACAGAAGACGCAGTATGCCGCGCGCTTGCGGAGTTATCTAAGTGAGCGATAGTAACTTACATGAATATGGCGCCTTACCCGAAGACTATCGCAACGTCATACTACGGCCCAGCCTGATAGAGGAGTTCGTTGGGCAGACCGAGGTAATTAGGAATCTCAAGATCTTTATAAAGTCCGCATACGGGAGAAGAGAGCCTATGGACCACGTTTTGCTGTATGGCCCCCCGGGCCTCGGCAAAACCACACTAGCACACATAATAGCAAAAGAGCTGAAGGTAAATTTCAGGTCAACTGCGGGCCCCTTGCTGACAAAGGCGGGCGATCTGGCAGCAATCTTGACTAATCTTCAGCCAATGGATGTGCTGTTCATAGATGAAATACACAGACTCAACAAAAACATAGAGGAGGTTCTGTACTCCGCTATGGAGGACTTTTGCCTAGATATTGTAGTGGGAGAAGGCTGTGGTGCCAGGACCTTAAAAATCGACATTCCGGTTTTTACCCTGATAGGCGCCACTACCAGATTTGGACTGATCTCAAACCCGCTGCGAGATAGATTCGGCATACCATTACACTTGGAGTTTTACTCAGTAGATGAACTTGTGCTTGTGATAAAACGTGCAGCCAACGCAATTTGCACAAGCATAGATGATAGCGGAGCGCTGGAGATTGCTTCCAGATCTAGAGGCACGCCAAGAATTGCGCTAAGGCTGTTCAGGAGGGTCAGGGACTTTTTGGAGTGCGAAGAGTGCAACGCAATAGATGGCAATTTCGCTGATCACGCTCTGTCCCGCTTGGGCATAGACAGTGCAGGGTTTGACAAGATGGATTTGAAATACCTCAAGTTTGTGTTCTCGGCCAATGGCCCCGTGGGCATTGACACCATAGCCTCCGCACTCTCTGAGGATATAGGAAATATAGAGGAGACAATAGAACCGTATCTGATCAAAACTTGCTTCATCCAGCGGACGCCACGTGGCAGGATCTTAACACAAAAAGGCATCGAATACCTGCTAAACAATAAGTACATATAGGAACCCCCTCGGGCCGGACGCAACCCTCTTCACGGACTCACAAGATGCTAAATCTCCCTCCTCAGGTAGCACCTCTTGAAAACTTATGCCGCACATCTCCAGGTACAATGCGATACAAGATTACTAACGATACCGCGGTGCACGTAGCGCTTAGCACAGCCAATGGGACTACCGTACCATTATAGAGTGCGCCTACAACGTACATACCCAAAGCACCGAAAACTGTCTGACAAAAAATGATGAGGGCAGAAGCGATGCCCTTGTGTTTAACCTCCTGCAATGCCAACGCAACGCTGTTACTGGTAATAAATGAAAGACAAAAGGATGAAGGAAGCCAGATTATTTCCGCAATTACAGGCGTTAAGGTAATACAGCAATGCATAATGACCAAAATTACATCGGAGACAACAGTTGCGATCAAGCCTGTGGCTATCATCCTGTACATACCAAACCTGCGAACCAGCCTTATGTTGGCCATAGTCCCCACAATGAATGATATTCCACCAATTGCCGACACGTACCCGTAGTATTTTGCCTGGAGCCCCATACCTTCTATGAACACAAAAGGCAGGCTACCAAACGAAGCGATTATACACGTTAACGTTAAGCCCTTGATCAGGCAATAGGCCAAGAAGCCGCGATTTTTGAGCAGGGCTACATATCCAGAAATCACCGAAGCCGGATTAAATGCCGCACACCTTTCTGATATTGTTTCCGGAAACTTCAGCACAAACCATAGCAGTAATGCCATGGAAAGTGCACAAGATAACACAAAAACCGCCCTCCAACCGTGTTCATGGGCCATCATATAATTGGTTACAACCGGCCCCACAAATGTAGAGAAAGTTACAGCAGACATATACATCAGGGATATCCCCTTATAGCACTCCTCGCTGGAGTAAGTATCACATATCACTGCGCAGCCCACCACCGCCGCAACTCCGGCACCAACCCCATAAAAAAACCTGGCGACAATAAGAGAAGTAATGCTGCCGGCAATGCAGCACCCCAAACCAGCAATAGAGAAAATCGCCATGCCTAAGATCATAGTGGGCCGGCGTCCATATCGGTCAGACATAGGTCCGTAAACGAGCCCGGAAATTGAGTGACCAAGCATTTCCAGGCTGACCGTAAACTGCGCAATGGTCTGCTGCGTACCAAAAGATGACCCCACTTGCGTTAGGTAGTTGGTGTACAGGGAGTTGGTGATGTCACCAATCACCAAAGGCAGTACAACAAGTATGAATACCAGCGAGCTCAGCATACACGCACCGCACACCCTACAAGCATCGCATCACCTCTCAACAATTCAACTACCATATCAACAACCTGCCCGCACCGGCGCGCAAACAGCACGCAGCGGCTAATACACGGCGAGCATTTCAAAATTGTTCCTTAATCAGGCACCCCATCGGGGTACAACACCGACATCACCTCTCCCCATTCCCTGCGCCCCATCCCGCTTCCCTCCATACTCACTTTCTCTCCCCTAAGCATCCTCCTGACAACTTCAAGCGCACTCTTGGACAGGGTACTAGACTCCAAATGATATTCCACAAACGCGGCGTGCACCATGGGGACCCATAACTTCACTATTTCCAGCATCTTATCAGCATAAGCCCTTATCTCATACTGCGCACCAATGCCGGATCTTAGCGCCAAAAATCTGAGCAAGTTATGTAGGTTAACCTTCCAATACCACTGGGTATAGCAATTTAGCGTAAGATTCATTCTGGCAAGTTCCCGAGCCAAACCTTTTTCCAGCAGCGCCTCATAATCTTCATACATGAGCTCAGAGTTGCGTCTGAAGAGCTCTATAATTTCTCTTGCATCATCAGAGGGTAGTGCAGCGCCCCTACCCTGGGCGTTGTTTGTTGATTGTTCAGCAATCTGCCCTTCGTCTGGAATGTAGAATTCGCGATCCAACACTGAATATCTAGCGGAGTATTCATTGATGCTGGCAGTGCGGTGCCTGACCCACTGCCTAGCGACAAAAATTGGCAACTTCACATGAAATTTGATCTCGCACATTTCAAACGGAGAAGTGTGTGCGTGGCGCATAAGATATCCGATCAGCGCCGCATCCTGACTAGTGCGCTTGGTACCCCTGCCGTAAGACACGCGCGCCGCCTGAACAACAGACTCATCAGAGCCCATATAATCGACAACCCTGACGAAGCCCTTATCAAGAACTCTGTGCTCTTGGTGCATAACATCCTCAAGCGCATGTACAACCACGCGTTTTGTGTACCCAATACCGCCTGAGTCTTCTTCCACCTAAAACTCCAATCTTTTAAGCATAAGACGCTTAATCTCAGATATCGCCTTAGCGGGATTTAAATCCTTAGGACAGGTTTTCGTGCAATTCATAATAGTGTGGCACCTATACAGTTTAAACGCATCATCAAGGGAGTTAAGGCGCTCATCGGTAGCCTCATCTCTACTATCTACCAACCACCTGTAAACTTGCAGCAGGGCCGCGGGCCCCAGATACTTGTCAGGATTCCACCAATAGCTGGGGCAGCTAGTGCTACAACTCGCACACAAAATGCAGTCATAAACACCATCTAGTTTGCTCCTATCCTCAATACTTTGAAAGCGCTCACCAACCTTTGTGGCAGGATCCTTAGCCTTGAGCCACGGACTTATAGACTTGTACTGCTCGTAGAAACCGCTCAGATCCGGCACTAGATCTTTGATGACATCCATATGGGGTAACGGGTAGATCTTTACATCCCCGTCTACATCAGAAATGTATTTAGTGCACGCCAGAGTGTTGGAACCATCAATGTTCATCGCGCAGGACCCGCAGATACCCTCCCTACAGGACCTCCTAAACGTGAGCGTAGAGTCCACCTCATTCTTAATTTTTATGAGCGCATCGAGAACCATCTGCCCACATTTATCCAAGTCGATATAGAACGTATCTATTCTTGGGTTTTCGTCATCGTCCGGAGACCACCTATATATTTTAAAGCACCCAACACGCTGGGCACCCTCCGCCACATTGTATACCTTGCCTTTCGGATTAACTTCAGAACCTCGCGGCAGAGATATCTGCACCATAGGTCACACCCCCACTAACACCCAAACTAGTATACCCGCTTCTGAGGGGGAAAATACTCCACCTCATCAGTAAGGGTGCTAGAAGCCACACCCTTATAGGCTATCCTCACACCATTGGTTTTGCTGTCATACCAAGCCATGGTGTGCTTCATCCAGTTCTTATCGTCACGCTCAGGGAAATCTTCGCGGGCGTGCGCCCCCCTGCTCTCAGTACGGTTCGCAGCACAGTCCATGGTGATCACAGCCTGAGGCAACATATTAGTCAACTCCAGAGCTTCAACCAGATCACTGTTCCAAATCATACTCCTATCGGTAACAGACATGTCACCAGCCATGGAAGCAACCTCACGAATTTTCTGCTTTCCTTCATTTAAAATCTCGGCAGTACGGAAAACCGCGGCATGATCCTGCATAACACGCTGCATTCTGTCACGTACCTCAGCAACCCTGGGGCCCCCACGAGAAAAACGCAGCTTATCAAACCTATCAATGATCCCATCCACGAGCGATTCTTCTATCGGAGCATGAGGCGCTCCGGACCTTATTACATCCTTTGCCCTCAGCGCAGCTGCTCTTCCAAATACCACAAGATCAAGCAAAGAATTGGAGCCAAGCCTATTAGCACCGTGCACAGAAACACACGCGGCCTCACCTATCGCAAAAAGACCCGCTACCACCTTACCTTTTTCAGAAGAGAGAACTTCCCCATGGTAATTCGTGGGAACCCCGCCCATGTTGTAGTGCACAGTGGGCAGGACTGGTATAGGATCCTTGGTGACATCAACGCCAGCAAACGTCTTGGCAGTTTCGCTTATTCCCGGAAGTCTCTCTTTTATCACTTCGGGATCAAGGTGGGCAATAGACAGCAGAATATGATCCTTCTTCGGGCCAACACCCCTACCCTCGCGTATCTCTATTGTCATAGCCCTGCTCACAACATCTCGAGAGGCAAGATCCTTAGCCTTGGGTGCATAGCGCTCCATGAACCTCTCCCCCTCAGAATTCAGTAGATATCCACCCTCACCACGGCAGCCTTCAGTCATCAGACAACCGGAGCCATATATCCCAGTAGGGTGAAACTGAACAAACTCCATGTCCTCCATGGGAAGCCCAGCCCTAGCTACCATACCCCCACCATCGCCAGTGCAAGTGTGTGCACTAGTCGCGGAGAAGTACACCCTGCCATACCCACCTGTTGCCAGAACTACTGCGTGTGCACGAAACCTGTGTAGGGTCCCATCGCATAGCGACCACGCCACAACACCGTGACACACGGCATTGTCCGCACTCATAATGAGATCTATTGCAAAATATTCGACAAAAAACTCTACTTCATGTTTCAGTGCTTGCTGGTACAGAGTGTGCAATATTGCATGACCGGTTTTGTCTGAAGCAGCACAGGTCCGTATAGCTAACTTGCCCTTACCGTATTCCGTAGTCATACCCCCAAATGGGCGCTGGTATATCTTGCCATCCTCAGTTCTTGAGAAAGGAACCCCGTAGTGCTCTAGCTCCACAATCGCTTCCATTGCGTTCTTACACATGTATTCTATGGCATCCTGGTCCCCAAGCCAGTCAGACCCCTTGATGGTATCAAACATGTGCCAGCGCCAGTCATCCTCAGAGATATTACCAAGCGCAGCGCTAATACCGCCCTGAGCAGCAACAGTGTGACTTCGCGTGGGAAAAACCTTGGATACACAGGCAACCGACAGACCCATGGAGGCCATGCCTACAACCGCGCGCAGCCCAGCGCCCCCGGCGCCGATAACAACAACATCATACTCGTGGTCTATGACTTTATACGCAGACCCAGGCTTCCCCACGGTATAAAAACGCAAAACTACAACGGCCCCAGCGTACCACAATCACCTCCGCAGTCAACAACAACTTGGCTTCTTCAAAGTGCTACAACTGCACATAATCACAAGCAATCTGGGCACTTCGGCGCAGCGCTGTCAGACTTCGCACAAAAACACAATGCCAATTTAAGTTGCGTTACTACAAGTACATACCCTCTGCGATTCTGCCACCAATGTACCAATACCAACGCTGTTTTTAGGCTATTTGCAACCTGAGCACGTATGCGCAGAACCTGGGCCACTGGGTGGTACAGAGCATCTACAACCACTAAGATTTGTGCTGCAGAAGCTGTAGTTTGACCAACCTTGCATACAGGCTGTTTTCGTCCCGCATTAACGCGTTATGGGAGCCAACCTCTTTAACCACTCCGTTGTTCAACACAACTATCTTGTCCGCACCAGTCACCGTAGAAAGTCTATGTGCAATAACTATGACCAACTTACCACGCATGAGCTCATACAGCGCAGTTTGCACTTTATTCTCATTATCAGAATCCAAGGCAGAAGTTGCCTCATCCAATATCAGGGCTTCAGGGCGCCTCGCTATAGTGCGCGCTATTGCTATCCTCTGTCTCTGCCCTTCAGATAAACACATCCCTCTTTCTCCGACGAAGGTATCAAACTTGTCGGGGAGTCCGTATATAAAATCTGCAATACTGGCCTGCTCTGCCACTTCTGCTAACTGCGCATCTGTGTATACGCCTTCGATGCCGTAGGTTATGTTATCCCGTATGGTGCCGGAAAATATTATTGGGCTCTGCGGCACTATACAAAACAGGGATCTCAGGCTACGCAAGGAAATTTTCCTGATATCCACTCCATCAATGGTTATACTCCCGGAGCTTACATCATAAAACCTCAAAAGAAGATCTGCTACGGTACTCTTACCTGCGCCAGAATACCCAACTATTGCCACTTTTTCCCCCTTACGCATGGTTATGCTAACATCATGAAGTGCCGGTGTGTCAGCATTGCTGGGATAGAAAAATGTGACGCTATTCATCGATACGGCATCCTTTATCTCACTAACATCCACGCATCCCTCAACATCAGACATGCCCACATCCATGCATAGTAACTTCGATATGTCTTCAGCAATCCCGGCAGCTTTTTGTAAGTCTTGCATGTTATCTCCTATGCTATTCACCGCTCCAGCAGCCAACGCTGCATAAAAAACGAACGACAACAGGGAGCCGGCACTTATGTGTTGAGCACTTACCTCATTTATGCCCATCCACAGAACCACGCCGATGGATCCGGCAGCCGAAGAAAGAATCAGGGTAACCAAGAGCGCGCGTAAGATCGTATATTTCTCAGCAATACGGAAAGTTTCATCCAACAGCTTTGTAAATTTGGCTTTTGCTTGCTCTTCGGCTGTGAACGCCTGAATCACACCTATGCCTCTACAAGTTTCCTCACTGAAGTGGGCCAACTTTTCCGCCTTTTCACGTAGGACGCGAGAGAAATGCTTCACACGCTTTCCGAGTACAGCAACAATAGCAAATAGCGCGGGCAAGGCCAGAACTACATGTCCTGTGAGCTTGAGATTCGTGTGAATCAGCATGACTAAACTTCCCACAAAAACGGTTATATTCCGCAAAATCACCAGCATGCTACCACTTAGAATAGTATGCAATACAGTCGTGTCAGTGGTAAGTCTTCCCGTTAGCATAGAAATGCTGGTATTCTCCAGAACGCTTTGGGACAGATTTATAATCTTGCCGTACAGCCGTTTCCGCAAATCACGCACCACCAACTCGGCCCCGCGTCCTGACAGCCAGATCCGCAAAAACGAGCTCGCTGCCATAGTCACAATTAAGGATAAAACAGTGAGCAGGGGTTTAATGTTGGACCCAGTATCAAGCAGACTTGAGTCCACCAGTACGTGCATACCACGTCCCAAGGCTAGTATAGCAAGGGAAGAAGTAACCGTCACAACATACGACAATAGAAAATACAAAAGATGTGGCCTTATGTAGGAAAGCAGAACCCTCATTGCGATACCCACTCTAACTATTTCGGAAGATCAAAAGCTGCGCACATATCTTGTTTCACGAAGGAAAACAACTCCTGCGCACCCCTTTCACTGTACCACAAGTTACTGTCTGTATCGTACAAAAAACGCACCGACCCACTAATCGGAGACGCAACCCATATTTGAGAGGAGGGGGGGTGCCAGTTAATCAAATAGGTGGTTTCTCCGTACTTAGCCTCAAGAACTCCATCGCCCACGTCACATTCAATGCGCCCATCCTCATCTGCAGCCTCTATCGCGGATAGCAAAGCACTCAAAGTCTCCCTAGCTATAATCCCAAAATCAGGGACAGATTCGTTGCTCATTACGGAAAACACGCCTCAACCACAGAAACCCCACATGAATCCGCTTGATTCTCAGAAGACAGCACGCTCGGCAGGTCACTACCGCGAAACACGCTTATCGAATACCCATGCGGTGGCAGTAGGGGCTTAGCACACTGCATGAGCGGGAAACGCCTCCATGGGAAGGCTACGCACGAGATTGCTCACCTCGCTCCTAACCTCTGCTTCAACCACAGACATATCCTCCTTACCCGCAGATAAAGCATCGATAGTCCTTATAACCAGGCGCCCAATTTCTTCGAACTCGGCAACTCCAAGCCCACGAGAAGTTTCTGCAGCAGCACCAAGCCTGATACCGGAAGTAACCCAAGGCTTTGCCGTGTCGAAGGGAACCGCGTTCTTATTACACACTATACCAGCCCTCTCCAGGGAAGAAGACGCATCCCTACCCGTTACACCCCTCTCCCTCAAATCTAGCACTATCAGATGGCTATCGGTTCCACCGGTAACCACACTCAGTCCCCCGGAAGACAGAACACCGGCAAGTGCGCGCGAATTAGCCAACACTTGCTGAGCATACAGCCTGAAATCCGGGTGCAAAGCCTCTTTGAACGCTACCGCCTTCGCGGCTATAACGTGCATCAGCGGCCCACCTTGCATACCAGGAAATACCGAAGATTTGATCTTTTTGTGCATCTCTTCGTCATCGGTCATTATCACAGCACCCCTAGGACCCCTCAGAGTTTTGTGCGTGGTGGAAGTAACAACGTGCGCATATCCGAAAGGAGACGGATAACATCCAGCAGCAATCAAGCCCGAGTAGTGCGCTATATCAGCTAGAAAGTATGCACCAACTTTGTCCGCTATCGCTCTGAAGGCCGCAAAATCTATTTTTCTTGGATACGAAGACGCCCCAGCGATTATCAAAGCGGGCTTGGAAGACAAGGCAAGGGACTCCACCTCATCCATATCTAGAAGGCCAGTGTTTTTGTCAACGCCGTAGGACACCGCGTTAAACCACCGCCCAGAAACATTAGGGGCCGCACCGTGGGTCAAATGCCCGCCACAATCAAGAGACATGCCAAGAATCGTATCACCAGGCTTTAGAAGCGCCATGAAGACCTGCTGGTTGGCCTGAGAACCGGAATGCGGCTGCACATTCGCAAACCTACACCCAAAAAGCCTGCACAGACGCTCAACGGCCAGATTTTCCGCAACATCTACAAATTCGCATCCGCAGTAATACCTACTACCTGCATACCCTTCCGCGTACTTGTTGGTAAGAATAGAACCCTGAGCCTGCAGCACAGCACGACTCACAAAATTTTCCGATGCTATCATCTGAAGCAAAGTATTCTGCCTTTTGAATTCTGCCGATATGACATCAGCAACCTCGGCATCGCAAACCCCTATATCAACATCGCTAATGTACCCAACCATAAACCCCCACTAAAAATTCAGTCAACTCTCCCCAAGTGAGGGATCGTCCTCACCGGCACCCTCAGCGCTGTTGTCCACATAGCTAGCGTCACCAGTATCATGCTCATCAACGACTCCCGTATCCGGAGCAGCCTGCTGCTCCGTCTCCTCCACCTGTGCATCAGTCGCCACATTCTCTTCCACATTCGCCGCCTGGTTACTCCTGGCAACTCCAAGCCTCACCCTTTCAGCCTCAGCTTCATTCTTGACCACATTCAGCTTCAATACAGCAACCAAATCGGCATGCAACTCTACGCTTATTTCATACTCTCCTGTGCGCTTTATCAGCTCACCGAAAAACACATCCCTTGGCCTAACATCGTATCCAAGACCGCACAGCAACTTTGACACATCCCTAACAGTCACAGATCCGAAAAGCTTACCGTCATCGGAAGACTGCCTGACCATAACAAGGCACTCAGACGCCAAAGCTTCAGCAACGCCCCTAGCTTCAGCCAACCGTTTACTGTTCTCTTCCTCGATCAGGGAAAGCTTGCGCTCCAAAAGCGCCAAGTTGTCTTCAGTGGCGCGCACTGCCTTGCCATCTGCCAAAAGATACCGCGCATAGCCCGGCCTGACCTTGGCGATCTCACCAGCCTTGCCAAGACCTCTAACGCTGGATTTTAGAATTACCGATAACATTCAAAAAACTTCAAAACAAAAATCAGCAGTACGGCAACAGAGCAAGGAACCTCGCTCGCTTGACGGCACGCGCCAGGAGCTTTTGCTTCCTGGAAGAGACCGAAGTTATCCTGCTGGGCAATATCCGACCATACTCCGAAACAAACTTTGAGAGCAGTGCCCTGTTTTTGTAGTCTATATCCTCATCAGGACATTGAGCCAGCGGGCAGGACCTGGATTTCCTGAAATAGGGCCTCTTGAGATACACCAACGGGGAATGTGCGCCACCTGAAGACTCACCCTTGTTTGCACCCTCTTTCCTACCTCCTTGAAGCACAGACACCTCCTTAATCTTGATCAGAACCCATCATGGCAGACCTACCCTCACAGACCTTGTCCACCTTTAAGCACAAAAACCTCAGTACATCCTCATTAAGCCTAATCCTGCGTCGAAACTCGTCCATAGCAGCAGGATCGGCACGTATATACATCATGCAGTAGTGCCCCTTGTTATTCTTTGCTATGCTGTAAGCAAAGTCCAGAAGCCCCCAGTACTCATACTTAACGAGCTCGGCACCCATCTTGACCAGCAGTGCGGACAAACCTTTCGAAAGCCCCTCCAGTTCGTATTGAGTAAGGCCCTGCTGCGCGATAAAAGCGAACTCGTAAACAGGCACCAAAAACCCCCTCTGAAAAACCTACCGGCGTATTATATACTACGGCGAAGCACAATCAAGAAATATCACGGCTCCTCTCCTTCATCCTCTTCGTCAGCCCCTTGCCCCTTGTTGCTGAGCAATTCACGCGCAGCCACACCTATCTTGTCGTATGCAAGTTCTGGTATTGCACTCCCAACATATGTGCTCGCCGCAGAAAAAAAATTATACGAATACGTGTTAGCAAACCAGGCGGGCAACGTCACTTGCGCATCGTCTGCATCACTCTCCCCGGCAGGCTGTGGAGCAAACGCATACAGGAAGATCTCCATGATAAAAAACATGCAGTAGGCAACTACTAAGCCCTTGGTAACACCAACAATCAATCCCGCAACTTTGTCCAGCGCGTTATGCCTGAGTGGGGAAAGCAGCCGCACTATTACGCCGTTAACCAAGACCGCGCAGGTCATCACACCAACAAACACAGTAACACCCGAAAGGATCCCGGCCAGAACCTCTGAGTGCACTCTAGACATGTACACCTCAATGAAATAGTCCCAATAACTAGTCGTCACGGTCGCCGCAGCAACAATGCCAGCAATGCCAAACACCTCTTTGATGAACCCCCGGACGAACCCCAGCGCAGTTAGGAGTAGTACAACAAGCGCTATAGCAGCGTCTAAAACCATAACTTTCCCGCTCACACCCGCAACTTTCTGTTGTCATAAGCCTGCACAAGTGCGATCACTATCACCGTCACAATAGACAGTGCTAAGACATAGTTCCCACCGCTATTCTTGTGCGAAATGGACAGTCCGGTCACGGAGTCTCCTCTCCACATGTTGTTAGAGACATACCCATTACTCTTGACATCAGACACTAGCAACTTACCGGCCACCAACCTCGATTTCACAGCAATACCGACTTTTTCGTTGATCATTTTAGACACACTGCCCTCAAACTTGTCGTGCATGGGCACCACTATATATTCCCCCTTGTTGCTACACCCTTTACAGCGAGCAGCAGCACGTTCATAGTTTACAAGAATTGAATCCCCCTTCTGAAGAGTAACAACCCTGCTGCCAATCTCAGCCAAAGGCAGCTCGGTACGATCATTAATCAGCAACCCAGCAAGATAGTTCGGCATCATAAGCATGAGCCCGGCACAAACCAAGACTACAGACTCATACACCCGGTTGCGCCTGACAAAATGCCCCTGCATCCCAGCACATAGTATGATAACGCTAGCCAAAGCCAGCATGATCTTGGCAGCAGCCACCCACACACTTTCCACGTCATACAGGATTAAGTCGCTGTCAAACATAAACATGAACGGAATGACCATGGTCTTTATGTTGTACAAAAATGACTGCACCCCTGTCTTGAATGAATTCGCCGACGCTATGGCCGCAGCTGCATAGGAGGCTATGCCAACCGGAGGTGTTACATCAGCCATCAAGCCAAAGTAAAACACAAACAAGTGTAGTGCCACAGGAGGAGCAGACAATCCATTTTTGTGCGCCACCACACCAAGCACGGGCACAACCAGCGTTGACACTACGATGTAGCACCCAGTAGTGGGCATACCCATACCGAGAACTATGCATATAAGTGCAGTCACGAGGAGAGCAACAAACATGCCGCCCTCGGCCAGCACATCAACAAACGCACCCATGTTGAGGCCAAGACCTGTCAGCCCCACAGTGCCAACAACCAGACCTGCAGTAGCGGTGGCCACAGCAACTGGCAGCATGTTCTTTGAACTTGTGATCATTGCCCCCAGAACTTTTCTTATTCCAGAGCATACAGACGGCAATACGCCGGATAAATCGCGTGCCCGCAGTGATGATATAACGCCCTCAGCAAGCAACATGAAAACCAAAAACATATTAGTCCAAAAACATGCCAGGGATGTAGACACCCGCTCTACTACCAAAGACCACACAAGTATGAACACGGGCACAAAGCAGTGCATTCCCTGCCTGAAGATGTGCCAAGCACTTAGATTGCCATCCAAGGAGAGGTTCAAGCCCTTAGAATCAGCTCCGCCATTATCGCTGGCCTCATCCCCCCGACAAAGCAGTAGCAGGACATAAATTATCGCTAGAATAAGCGCAACAAAATACATGCTGCTCCCACTGAAGATCGCCTTAACGCCCGGAACGTAAAACCCGCCGACGTGTATCCCATTAATTACAACATGCGCCAGCCCAAACAGCAAAGCGACAGAAGTCGCGCATATAGCAAACTTCAGCAGTGAAACAGCCCTGGATAGCACCCTCCTCCCAGGCATTGTGGTGCCCTGCACATGATCCAGCCGGCATGCCTCCAAATGCACAATCACCAGCAGCCCTATATAGACCATTATAGCGGGAACCAAAGCGTGTTTCACTACATCGGAGTACGGCAACGCCAAAAATTCCGCCATTAGAAATGCGGCTGCCCCCATAACCGGCGGCGTAATCTGCCCATTTACGCCCGCAGAGACCTCGATAGCAGCAGCCTTTTCCGGAGATAGCCCCACTTTTTTCATCAGAGGAATGGTAAAGGAGCCAATAGTGATCGTATTTGCAACAGACGAGCCGGACATCATCCCCATAAACCCAGAAGCAATCACAGCCGCCTTTGCTGGGCCACCGACTGAGTTCCGCAGCAGAGCAAATGAGAGTCTCATAAAGAATCCGCTGGCACCTGCCTTGTCCATAAGCGCGCCAAAGAGTACATACAAAAACACGAAGTTACATGACACCCCAAGAGCAATGCCGAAAACCCCCTCCGATGAGAGCCATTCGTGCGAGGATATGGAGGCAATCCCATGTCCCTTGTGCGCCAGCACATCCGGCATGAAAGGCCCCAAAACTGAGTATAGTAAGAACGACGAAGCCACAACAACTATGGGAAAACCTATAGCCCTTCTAGAGGCTTCTAACAAAAGCACAATACCCAATGTGGATACAACTATATCCACAGTGGTAGGCATCGCTACCCTAACAGACAGGCTATCATAGAATACGAGAATGTACGCAGCCGCGCTCGCACCAACAAGTGACAAAATCCAGTCAAAGGGAGAAGCACCCTCCTTGCCGCCACCCCGCACAGCGGGCATGACAAGGTATAGCAGAAGTAATGCAAAGGACAGGTGTACAGCCCTGACCTTGAACCCTGTAAGCACCAACGAGCTAACCCCGTACTCAGAAGCAAGCCAGAAAGGTATAGGAGATGCTATAAACAGCTGAAAGAGCGCCCAAAAAAATGCAACGCAACTAACCACGCGCTCTCTGCAAACCCAAGCTGACCCGGGCCCGGGCTCCGCAACGACACTACTAAGCTTCATATCTCCAACAACCCGCCAATAACCGTAAAAAGGCCACCCAACGTGTGCCCCAAATATCATCATAGGGTCATGGCGTCAATTAAAATGAGCCTTCACAGGATCCCAAGTATGGCGTTATGGTGCGTGTAACAAGCTATTGCGCGTTGCTGCAGCACACTCCGCAAGTTACAAGCAGCCCAGCACAAAGGGTATACCGCCCCTGGAAAGTTTTCAGGCTTTGGTGTAACATCAGAGCCCAGGGCATCCTCGGTGGTTTAGTGTCAACAAAAGTAATTTATTCTTGCCAAGCGTGCGGAAATAACTCTCCCAGGTGGACCGGCAGATGTACGGCCTGCGGAGCGTGGGACAGCATAGTAGAAGAGCTAGCTCCCAAAAACAAGTGCATACCACGGATTCAAAAAGAGCCTCCCCGGGTGCTGCCCCTATGTGGCGAAACCACGGAATCTGCGCACAGGCTCTGCATAGGAAATGATGAGTTTGACAGGACATTAGGTGGCGGCATAGTTGCCGGTAGTAGCACGCTAATTGGAGGCGAGCCCGGCATCGGCAAATCTACACTAATGCTGCAGGTTTTTGCGGCTTTGGCAAGGCAGTCTTGCAGTTGTTTGTACGTTTCCGGAGAAGAATCTATAGCTCAAATAAGGGCAAGGGCGAGCCGGCTTAAGATCAGTGAACCATTAATACAGTTAGTAGCCACGCAGTCTCTCAGTACGGTGTTGAGCGCAGCATGCTCTGATAACTTTGGGTTCTTGGTGGTGGATTCGATTCAGACCATACACGATGAAGAAATCCCTTCTTCTCCAGGAACCATTCTACAAGTCAGAATGTGTGCGCACAAGCTTATCACACTGGCAAAGCAGCGCGATATTGGGCTGTTCATGTTGGGGCAAATAACTAAAGATGGGGCAATCGCTGGGCCGAAGACTTTAGAACATCTTGTGGATACGGTCCTGTACTTTGAGGGAAGTAATGGAGACAAGTTGCGTATACTCCGCACTGTCAAAAACAGATTCGGGCCCGCAAACGAAATGGGAGTTTTTGAAATGTCCACGTTAGGTCTGCTCCCCGTGCAAGACCCATCAATGCTTTTTCTGGGCCAATCTCCGAGAAAAGGCATCACGGGCAACGTTGTTTTCGCGGGTATTGAGGGCTCCAGGCCCATATTGGTCGAGGTACAGTCACTCATTGCAAGTACTTATGCACCCAGTCCACGAAGAGCAGTTGTGGGGTGGGATATTAATCGCCTGGCCATGGTAGTTGCGGTACTCAATGCCAGGTGCAATATGCCCCTAACAGACAAGGAAATATACTTAAGCATAGCTGGAGGCCTTAAAATATGTGAGCCAGCGTCTGATCTGGCCATAGCAGCATCTCTTATGTCTAGCATTACAAAATCCCCCACACCATCCTCAACAGTTATATTCGGAGAGGTTGCACTATCTGGTGAAATAAGAAGTGTTACAAATGTGAGCCTGAGACTGAGAGAGGCATGTAAGCTTGGCTTCAAGCGAGCAATTGCACCCCAAGGTAGCAAAGAGGGAGGTTGCAACTTCCCAATTGAGATTCAGGAAATTGCGCACATAGGAGAGCTAAGTAGGCTTCTTTCATAGGTACATTATGCGTGTAATTGCCGCCACAGTACTCGCCATGTTCTGCTTGCTGTCTCTTGTGTCATTCTGGGCATATTACAATCGCATCCCAAAAGAACCCTACGGGATAGTTCTGCCTACCCTAGTTGGTGCAGACGAAGAATTCCGCACGGACGACATAAGAGGAGCATACGTAATGCACGTGTTTGCATCGTGGTGCACAACTTGTCTCGAAGAACACAAGGTGTGGATGGAAATCACAGAAGGAGCAACGATGCGCGTATATGGCATAGCTTACCTCGATATAAAACAAAAAACCTTGGAGTGGCTCGAAAACCACGGCAATCCCTACACAATGGTAGCTGTAGATTACTCTGGCAGGTCAATGAAAAAGCTCGGCGTAACTGGAGTCCCCGAAACACTGGTTTTTGACCAGACAGGGCGGATGGTTGCGCATATCACCGGAAGCATGACCCGTGACCTGTGGCGGCGTATATCTACGCTAGTTGATTAGTCCCGTGGTACACACTAAGGTGGACGCTGTGGTGCAAGAGCGCGCAGACAGCGTGGAGATGGGGTAAAGTCTGTATTTACCAAACACATAAAAAATGCTATAACCTGGGCTGTTGCAAGTTTTCAGTAATGGGCGTAGAACTTTCAAAAATAAGGGAGCTGCTTGTCGGCGCGTTCCCGGGCAGCGTTGTGCACGTCAGCCCTATGGCTGACGACGACGAGCGTTACGCGGTGAGGGTGGTGTCTGGTGCGTTTTTGGGGAAGTCAAAACTTGAGCAGCACAGGATGGTTTACAGTGCACTCTCGGGAGTGGACGTGCATGCGTTGCAAATACAAACAGAGGTAGGTGAGCAAAATGGTGAGTGATCTTGTTGCAGAGAGGATTAGGAATGAGATACAAACTAGCGACGTTGTGCTCTACATGAAAGGGACTGCTGATGCTCCACAGTGCGGCTTCTCTGGGATTGTGGTCGAAGCACTGCAGCGCACAGGGGTCAAATTCAAAGATGTAGATGTTCTCAGAGACCCAGAGTTGCGTGAGGGTATTAAGAAATTCGCTGACTGGCCAACGATACCGCAGCTGTACGTAAAAGGGGAGTTTGTCGGTGGGTGCGATATAGTGCGTGAGATGTATAACAGCGGGGAGTTACAGTCACTGCTGCGCGATAAGGGTATAATAGTATAGCGGGCGTTACCGTTATGTTTGAGCATGCAAAGCGCAGACTGGCAGGCCTAAACGCACAACTTCGCCGTCACGATGTTTTGTATCACGGATTAGACGCGCCTGAAGTCACAGATCACCAGTATGACCTACTGGTACAGGAGAAAAAAAGGCTTTTAGAAGAGTTTCCCGAGGTTCACCAGTATGACGACTACGTAGACGTAGTTGGCACACCACAGACGGACCCGAGATTCGCCAAGGTACCGCATTTAGAGCCTATGTTGTCCTTGGAAAATGCCTTTACCGTACAGGACGTGGAAAAATTTATCGCCAGGGTGAGGCGCTCCTTAGAGCTAGGTCCGGATGATGCACTGGAGATGTCCTGCGAGCTAAAAATGGACGGAATGTCATTTGCCGCACTGTACCAAAATGGGCAGCTCACTAGGGTTGCAACTCGAGGCAATGGCCACTGTGGAGAGGATATTACCAACAATGCAATGGGTATTCGCGGCCTGCCCCACAGGTTGGATTGCGCACCCACAACCCTTGAGGTACGCGGTGAGATATACATGCATCACGAGGATTTCGAAAAACTGAAGGAATCCTGCAATTTTGCAAACCCGCGCAACGCGGCTGCGGGGTCCGTACGCCAGCTTAACCCCAAAATTGTTGAGGAGCGTAACTTGAGATACGTAGCTTATTCTGCAATCAATAGCGGGCTGGGCACCCAGCGGGAGATTTTAAAACAACTAATCAAGTGGGGGTTTCATACAAATGAGAGGGTTTTGTTTACCCACTCATTAAGAGAGGCAATTGAATTCTACGACGCAGTCTACGCGGCCAGAGGTAAACTCGGTTATGACATAGACGGAATCGTGTACAAGGTAAGCAACATTGATTTCCAAAAGCTGCTTGGAGCAACGGGTAAATCGCCTCGCTGGGCTATTGCATATAAATTCCCCTCCACTGAGGCTAGAACTAGGCTGCTGGACATTACAGTGCAGGTTGGCAGAACCGGGGTTGTAACCCCAATCGCGGAATTGGAGCCAATAAACATAGGAGGTACCGTGGTCTCCAGAGCAAGCCTGCACAATTTGAATGAAATCGAGCGCAAGGATGTGCGCATTGGAGACTTGGTCGTGGTAAAGAGAGCCGGCGAGGTTATACCCCAGGTAGTTGATGTAGATAAGACCTGCCGCAGTAGTACATCGAACAAGTTTGTATTCCCCTCAAATTGTCCATCATGCGGCAGTAAGCTGTACCGAGAGCCTGGTGAGGTTGCTTTGCGGTGTCCCGCAGAGTTGTCGTGCAAGGCTCAGGCCTTAGAACGAGTCAGGCACTTCGCATCCAGAGATGGCCTGAACATAATGGGCTTAGGTGAAAAGCAGATAGAGTTCTTGTGTAACATGGGGCTGATAAACAGCATCGCAGATATCTTTGCGCTCGAGGAAAGGTTGGACAGCTTTGACCTAAGTGCAGAACACGGCTGGGGGGAGAAGTCAATCACAAACCTACTCGCTGCCGTGCGTAACAGCGCAACCGTCGGTCTAAGTAACTTCATATTTGCACTAGGCATAAGATTCATAGGCAAGGGCACTGCCAAACTAATTGCAAGGTACTACATATCCTATGAAAACTGGCATCAAGCCATGCTATCACTCCCTCACGGCCAAGGCACTGTACGGATACACGGCCTTGGAGAAAAGAGCATAAGCTCCCTTAGAACATTCTTCTCTGCAGAAGGGAATCTTGCTGTGCTAAAGTCTCTGAGAGAAAAGCTCAACATCCTAGACGAGTCGCTACCGGAGAGCAGTGGCACATCACCCATTTTTGGCAAAACCGTGGTGTTTACTGGCACCCTGGAGCATATGTCGAGGACGGAAGCGAAGCTACAAGCAGAAACCTTAGGAGCAAAAGTTGCAAACTCCGTCTCTGCAAACACCTGGTTGCTGGTTGCAGGCAGCAATCCTGGAAGCAAGCGCGCAAAGGCCTTGAGTCTTAACATCAAGGTAATTGATGAACGAACCTGGATGCAGATGGTGGAAGAAACACTCTCCAAGTAAATCTGATGCCGCAACCTGCGACTTCACAGATCAGGTATGTGCGTTCACGATGAGCCGCATCTGTCCGCGAAAGTTTTCAACGGCAAAAGTTAATCTGGTCTCCCCTGTAATAAACTTCTGAGCCTTGCATCCGAAAAACTCATGCCTCCAGCCGTGCATTACATTGCTGGGTATCTTGTTGATCAGTTTTACAAGTTCAACTTTTGAGGCAACCAACTTCTGCGAAATTTCATGCTCTCTGCACATGCTGTTCAGTAGAATGAGAAGGGCATTCAAGACCGGTTTATCGTGATTCATCAGCTTGTACGGCCCCAACTTCTTGCCAGCATTACCCTCCAATATACCAGACAAACTGAAGGGCAAATTGTCTAGGTACGAGCTCCCCCCAACATATTTGTATAACACCCCCTCATCTCTGCTACAGAAGAAGTCTTTAGTTGCACAAAGTACACCCTTGGAATTCATCACAGTATTCCGATTCACATTGAATAACCTGGCAACCTTTTCTCTCCATTCAATTATTGATCGTGCGATGACGGCTTCGGCTTCTCCAAGTTCTGAAAAGAATTCCATACCTTCCAACAGAGCGTCATAATTCTCCACAGATACCCCAGCAATCCCTTCCATTTCCTCAAAAAACCACGCTAACCTCCCTTTGTCGGCCAAAATATAGCGCAATACCCCATAGAGCTCATGTAGGTAAATTACATCATCCAGAGCATAGCGTACTTTATCTTCAGACAACGGCCTGTGCGACCAATCTACCCTCTTGAACAATAGTTTGTTGAGCTTCACTCCCAAAAACTGCTCAACTAGCTTTGAGTAACCCACAGAGTTGTCGTGGTATTCACATAACATCGAAGCCGTTTGAGTATCAAAAATGGGCCTAGGAAGGCGAGAAAACCGCTGCGACAGGGCATCTAAATCCTGGCGACAATCGTGGAAAACCTTGAATATGCCCTCATCGTCAAAAATTTCCTGCAGCGGCAACAAATCGAGTCGATTATCGAGCGCATCAACCACGCATTGCCCACCTCGGTATGCCATCTGCAACAAACACAGTTTTGGATAATAGTCGTTAAAACCCCTAACAAACTCCGTATCTATGGCCAAACTTTCAGGCCTATCACGCAGCACTTGCGTGCAGAATTGTGACAACTCGTTAGTTGAGCGAATTAGCACTATCGCGCCCATTTAACAGAAAAGTTACCAGGACTACACCCGCATCATCTTGGTTCTGGAAACTAATAGATGCGCCGTGTTCGTCCAAAATTTTCTTAACAATCGCAAGACCCAGGCCGGTACCCTGGTCACGAGTAGTAACGTAAGGCTCGGTGAGCCGGCCAATCAAATCTTGCGGGAACCCCACACCATTGTCTCTCACTTCCACTGTAACACTTTCAGCGCTCTCGGCAACAGTCACCACTATGTAGCCGCCATCAACATCTACCCTCGCGTCTATTGACTCACAAGCATTTTTGAATAAATTGATAAACACCTGCGTGATCTGCTCCTTATCCAAAAGGACAATCACTTCCTCGCCGGGAAACCTAAGGTCGTAGTCTACCGCTTTCTGGCCAAATTGTCCCGAAAAGCTTATTTCCCGCAATAATGAGCATATGTTGTGCATCGCGAACACGGGATTCGGCATTCTTGCAAACTTTGCAAACTCATCAACTATCCCGCTGATACTTGAGGCGTGCTTCATTATCGTGCCGGTATACTTCAGAAATGTCTCTCGCCCCGACGCTATCTGCGCGGCATATTTGTTGTGCAGCCTTTCCGCGGCCAAGTAGATTGGCGTTACAGGATTTTTTATCTCGTGAGCTATTCTTCTGGCCACATCTGACCACGCAGCCTGTCTCTGCGCTTCCACAAGCCCAGAAATGTCATCGAAAGTCATGATCAGGCCCTGCGCACCTAACCGCTTCACGTGCACAGAAAGCGTAAGCGAACGGTTGTCCCTGATAATTGTAATGTTCTCTTTGTCTGAAGACTTGCTGAGCATGTATAGGGCCTCGGGAAAAATGCGGCACATTTGCCCGTGCAATTTATCGAAGGACAAAAGCTCGCAAGCCCTATCATTCATTAAGGTCACATAGTCACCAGATAGGGATAATGCCATAACGCCAGATGAAACCCCTGAAAGAACAGTTTCTATGAACTCTTTTCTGCTGTTTATTTCCTGATACGCCCTCTCTAGTTGTAAGCACTGTAAACCTAACCGCTCCACCATTCCATTAAACGCCATGACCACAGTTGCCATCTCTTCGTCCAGCACTTCCTTGCTATTAATCTTGCAGTCAAAACTGCCGTCCCGAACTTTCTTAGTGGCCACCAGCAAGCTAGATAGTGGGCCAACAATGCTCCTGGAGAGTGCCACACCTAACCATGTAGACACGAACAGTAACATTAAAAACAGGAAGAGGAATACTAACGAAAACTGGATCTGCAGCACAGACAGCTGGAGCCTCATATCCTTTTGGTAATCAGGCATATCGAAAGCGCTGCTGTAACTTCCAACCAAAGTTCTTGCTGCAACAACGTGAGTTATTTGCGGAAAATTCAATGGAGCTACCATATACGCTAAGCTAGTCTCAGTGTCAGAAACCTCGGAAACTTTTTTGTCGCGATGTGTTCCCATGGCGGGAAAGACAGCGTGAGGCAAGCCGACACCCGCACTGGGGGAAGAAGAAACAATCACCCTTCCCTGGCCTACCAGCAGTACCTCCGCAAAATCGAACATGGCAGCACCTGTTCGTACCACCGCAACGGAGTCGGAAGAATGTGATAAGCTGCGATCGAGGTATCTAACTAAGCGCAACATATCAGAAGCCAACATTGTAGCAAGGAACTCACGCCCCGCACCAAGCGCGGCGGAATCACAGGAAGCAATCGCGGGGCCAACGCTGTTGTAGAACCACGCCCGGACACCGTAATCGAAAAACAAGGACGAAAAGCCCGACACAACCGCAGCCGGAACTACACCTACAACCACAAACGCAAGAACCACGCGGGCCTGAAACCTGAAACCCAGCTCCCCCTTTCTGTACCGTATCCAGGCACGAACCATGCCGTAAGAAAGCACAAGCAGCAAGAGCAGAAACAGCAGGAACCCAGCCAGCAGGAACCCAGAGCTCCTACCCGAAACCACACGCCACACGGCAGGCGCATCAGAAAACAACACCAGGAGGACAGCACCTAACGCCAACAGGGATAGCAGGACGCCGGACGACCCTATACTACAGAGGACCACCCAGAAACGCCGCAACTCACCCCCACTTAAACCTCACACAAAAGCCGTACGTACCCTACTATTCGGACAGCACTTCCAGGTTCACGGCAGAGACTTTACCATTGCTCTCGTCCAGCTGGTACCGCACTCTCTGACCCTCTCTGAGGTTGTCAATCCTACTCCTTTGCAACGACGTAATGTGGACGAACACATCCTTGTCGCCCCGTCCAAAGCCGGAACCACCGGACTTACCATCATCAGACCCATCCTTGCAAATGAACCCATATCCCTTTTCCACGCTAAACCACTTAACGTGACCGGTGTAGAACGCCTTCTCATCCACTAACTGAGACATCAAAAAACCCTAAAAATCAGACAAACAGCCACAGCCAACCCGGAGACCACGTCCCCGCTGAAACCCTAGGCGCCCCGAGGTTAGCTCCTAACATATGGTATTGCAAGCGAAATATTATTCACCCACACCGCTGCGGCGCTCAGTGCCAGTTTCGCAAAAAGTAAATCTACAAAGTAATTCCTCGCAATCAGCTACAAATGCAAATTCTATAGCCGAATCTCGCCATTGCACAAAGCACTGCTCTGTGACTAGCGCTTCGCGTGCAATCTCATACCAATCAGGTAAATACATGCTTGGGTACTTCATTACTCCGTATATACAAACCACGGTAGGTAGCCGCACTTGTCATTCCCATGCAAGTATGCAATACTCGGCACCTTCCGCGTCAAGATTGTCAACTAGATGAATCACCTGTTCTGTTTCGGATACGGATACACGGCCGGTTTTTTGGCAAGGCAGCTCCTGCAATCGGGATGGAAGGTTAGCGGCACTTACAACACCACAAGTCGCACAGAAAGGCAGGTTGCTCTTTTTAGATACGGAAATTTGGAGCTTGAACACACACTGCGCGAGGCGTCACATGTTCTGATCTCTATTCCCCCTTCTGGTGATGACGTGTTATCCAGATATGCATCTGCGCTGCGCTCCGTAAGGTGGATAGGGTATTTGTCCGCGACAAGTGTTTATGGAGATCACGGAGGACGGTGGGTAAGCGAGACATCGCCAACTCACCCCACAGAAGATTCGGGTGTCGCAAGACTGCGCAACGAAAACCTGTGGCTTGGCTCGGGTTTGCCCGTGTGTATATTTCGCCTCTCTGCAATATATGGCCCCGGTAGAAGTGTCATCGAAAAGCTTTTAGACGGGGCAACAATTCCATTTCGCCATGCAAGGCGCTTCTCCTCGCGCATGCATGTAGAGGATATCGCCAACACCTTATCAGCCTCAATCTCGAACCCGCGACCTGGAAACGTCTATAACTGCGCTGATGATCTCCCTACCAGATATGCCGAAGTCATAACATACGCGGCCTCACTACTCGGAATGGAGAGTAAGTTGGCACCTGAACTTAGCAGTATTTGTGACACTTCCCCAGACTTGCCGCCACCTGAGCGTAGGGTCAGCAACGATAAAATCAAGCGTGAGTTGGGTGTTGCGCTACATTACCCAAACTATAAGATTGGCCTTCAAAGCATATTGCATACACATGGGCGTTGAGCCGCTTTTAGGCTACTAGGGCCATAAAAGTTGTAGCGATTTGTTGAGTTTTAACTTGCGTTCATTGAGGATTAGTTGTAGGGTGAGGCGTCTGGGATGGTTTTGTGCGTTCGGGGTGTGCTATGTCGGCGATGCCTGACTATTGGATAAAGGAGAAGGCGTTAAACGAAGGGATGATTTCTCCATTCGTGGATCATAAGGAAAACGCCGGCGTGCTATCATACGGGCTCTCTTCGTATGGGTACGACGCCAGGGTTGATAGCGAGTTTAAGATCTTTGCTAACACGCACTCGGTTATTGTTGATCCGAAGAATTTTCCCCAGGATAGCTTCATAGACAAGAGGACCGATGTCTGCATCATTCCTCCAAACAGTTTTATGCTTGCGAAGACTGTGGAGTACTTTCGGATTCCCAAAGATGTCATAGTAATATGCGTGGGCAAGTCTACCTACGCCAGGTGCGGAATTGTTATAAACGTAACGCCGCTTGAGCCTGGGTGGGAGGGGTATGTTACCCTGGAATTTTCCAATACTTCCCCCTTACCTGTTAGGGTATATGCGTTTGAGGGCGCGTGTCAGTTTATCTTTTTGGCAGGAAACGGGCAGTGCAGTGTATCGTACGATGAGGTCAACGGAAAATACATGAAGCAAGGCGGTTTGACTCTGCCTATAGTGGGTTAGCCGTGGCTGAGGCCTCGCTGCACGTTAGAGGGAGCAGCAATCCCATATGTGGTAAAGTTGTGGCCAACGGCGCGAAGAATTCTGCTCTACCCATCATGGCTGCTTGCCTTTTGCTCAACAGAAGCGTAGTCTTGGCCAATATGCCTGATCTGCTTGATGTAGCCGTCATGTGCGAGCTTATCGCAAGCCTGGGAGGGAAGATAAGCTTTCTACGCAACGCGCGCGAAAAGGCAAATCACAAGATAGAGATCAACTGCAACAACCTACGCAGCTGGGTAATTCCACATGAGATCACATCACAGATGCGCGCCTCCTGCCTTACCCTAGGGCCTATACTCGCAAGAATGGGAAAGGCGGAAGTCGCCCTGCCAGGGGGATGTAGCATAGGACAGCGCCCGCTCGACATGCACATATGTGCACTAGAAAAAATGGGAGCCACAGTAGAAATATGTGGAGATCGCGTAAAGTGCTCTTCGAATGGCAGGGGGTTGGTAGGATGTCACATTGACTTCAGATCCGTAAGTGTGGGGGCAACAGAAAACGCGCTGATGGCTTCGGTTACAGCAGATGGAGTCACAACAATCAGCAATGCAGCGGTTGAACCTGAGGTTGTAGATCTTGCGAACTTTTTGGTCAAAGCTGGAGCGCAAATTTCCGGAATAGGCACCAAAACACTGACGATTCGCGGAGTTAAGCAGCTGTCCGGCTCCGATCACGCAATAATACTAGACAGGATGGAAGCTGGAACCTACGCGTTGGCTGCAATGTCAACTGGGGGCACAGTGCATATTGTTGGGGCAACTTCCAACATGCTTGGTTGTTTCGCACAAGAGTTGGAAAACATGGGTGGCAAGGTTACAGACGTACCGGATGGCTGCGTAGTGTCGCGCCGCGGTGCTTGCTTAAACCCGGTAGTTCTGAACACAGCACCTTATCCAGGTTTCCCCAGCGATATGCAGGCACAGTTTGCAGCAGCGGCATGCATAGCAAATGGAACATCGCAAATTCATGAGCGCATATTTGACAACCGATTTTCCTACACAAGAGAGCTCACCAAAATGGGTGCGGACATACACGTACAAGCAAACACAGCAACCATCAGGGGAGTCGGGCGGTTACGCGGAGCATCTGTGCTGGCTACAGATCTCCGCGCGTCAGCAGCATTGCTAATTGCAGGATTGTCAGCTAAAGGGACAACAACTATTAGTAATGCACAAACTCTGTACCGTGGATACGAAGCAATTGAGGAAAAGCTGCGGGCGTGTGGTGCAGAGATTGAACTTATCCGTGCGCCCTCGTTATATGAAGCGTGATTTATAGGGGCGCGAGGTGTTAGAGTGCTTAGAGGTTTCGTGCATCCGTGGCAGCAAGCTGTTATTTCAGAATCTAAGCTTTACTGCGGAGAACGGCTCTGTCACCCTGGTAGTGGGCAACAATGGCAGTGGAAAAACGACACTGCTCAGAACCATAGTGGGGCTCATGCCAGCAGCATCTGGTAGCATAAAGCTTGATGGTGAGAATATCACGACTGGCAGTCAGTGCATTACTCAAATTACCTACATAGGCCATAAATCCGCGTGCACTGCCAACATGAAGGTTCAAGACATCCTAGAGTTTTGGGCGAAATGTAAGGGTAACAGCGAATTAACCGGAGCAGCATCACACTTTTTCGGGTTATATCCAGTGCTTGACACAAAATTCAAAAATTTATCCTCAGGTTGGCAAAAAATAGTTTCGTTATCCAGACTTTTGGTATCAAACACGCGTGTCTGGATCGTGGACGAGCCATTCGCAAACCTGGACCCAGATACCGTCACCATGGTGCAGAGCCTCATGTTAACCCGCGCAGAACGTGGGGGCATTGTAATTCTTACGGACCACAAAGTAGATGTGGCATTTGCCAACGCACAGATAGTGCGCTTAGGTGCCGTGCAATAGTCGCGCTTCACTCTCTGAGAGTTGGCTTGCACCCCTACAAGTCGCGTCTCCGGAAGCACGTATATGTAATTTGAGTTCATGCACAGCTGCGCGGGACACACCTAAGCCCTAAACCATGGCGCCAAAACTGGACGATAAACCTACTTGTAGCAGTGCTCGGTACTTGGAAACTTCCCGCACTTCACTTCCGCTACATAGCCGACAACGGCATCTCTTATGGCTTGCTCAAGATTTGCGAACTGCTTGACAAATTTCGGATAACGTGGTGACTGCCCCAACATATCGTCAACTACCAAAATCTGCCCGTCACACGCGCCAGAAGCCCCAATCCCTATTGTAGGTACAGGCAGCTTTTTCGTAATTTCCGCAGCAAGAGCCGCACTGATACACTCCATCACAACGCAAAACGCACCGGCCTCACATACTGCCTTTGCATCTTGCTCAATCAATCGCCGCGAGTCCTCAGTTTTTCCACGGCATTTATACCCACCAAGCTGATTGAAGTGCTGTGGCATCACGCCTATATGTCCCATAACTGGAATACCACGAGACACCAAAAAGGCAATTTCATTTGCCGCACAAACCCCACCTTCAAGCTTCACTGCATCGCACCCAGTTTCACTCAAAATCCTAGATGCGTTTCTATACGCCACCTCCGGAGAGTAATAGCTAGCAAACGGCATATCAACCACAACTATGGCCTTGTTACGGGCCTTTACAACTGCCTTGCCATGGGCAATCATCATGTCCATCGTAACCGGCAATGTGGAGTCCATCCCATATACGGTGGCCCCCACAGAATCTCCCACAAGAATTAGGTCGCAGTACTCATCCAAAATACGTGCCATGGAAAAAGTGTAAGCAGTCAGGCAGGCAATTTTTTCCAAACCCTTTTTCGCCTGTACGTCAAGTATGCCCAAGGATTCCTGCCTTGTGATCGAGAACACCGGGTCACGGTACACCAATACCCTGCAAAATGCAAGCCTCTTTTGGCCGCAATTCACACAACATATACACGCCTGCTGCAAGCACGACGAAACCCAGAACCTGGTGCATCACCGCGAGGTATATGTTAACAACGCTGACCAGGGTCACCACACCAAGTAAAAACTGTAGCACCACACACACGAGAAATAGTAATGCACCCCGGGTTTTGATGCAAAACGGCAGTAGCGCAGCATAAACTGCAATTATTACCGCAACCAATCTGTGTAAAAACTGCACTGCAGTAGCGTCACGCAAGAATTCACCGCGCCATAATTCAGCTGAGAATAGAGACCGCGGGATGAGCATACCGTCCATAGTGGGAAAAGTGTTGTAGGTCAAACCTGCGCCCAATCCGGCCACAAGAGCGCCCAAAATCATCTGTAGCACCACCAAAACAATCGCCGCCGACGTTGCAAACATCCTGATTCGCGTTGCTTCTAGGGTGCCATGTACTGTTACACATCTCAAGAAGCTATGCCACAAAATTGAGAACAACAGAATAGCGAGAAATAAATGCGCAGCAAGCCTATAATGGCTAACGCGAGGGACATCAACAAGCCCACTCTTGACCATAAACCACCCCATAACTCCCTGCACGCCACCTAGCAGTGCAACTATCAGCAACTTGGCAGCCATGCCGCGCTTGATTTTCTTTCTGATGAAAAAATAGAGCATGGGCACACAAAACACCGCGCCCAAGATTCTGCCAAACAATCTGTGCAGGTACTCTATCATATAAATGCGCTTGAAATCTTGGAGTGAAATACCAGTAGTGTTGTGTCTATACTCCGGCGTCCGCTCGTACTTCCGCTTCTCCAGCAGCCACGCCTCTTGACTCGTGGGAGGTATAACTCCAACTATAGGCTTCCACTCGGTGATAGAGAGCCCCGCATGAGTAAGGCGGGTTACGCCGCCAATCGCCACCATCAGGAGGACCATTGAGCAGCACATCCCCAACCACACTGTGACGCCAAAGTGTGCTTTCATGTCTTTATGATTTACAGCGACGGGATGATTGCACACCTGCACGTAAAGTACAATATTTTTCTGCCACCGATACAACGACGGCCAATGCGCCAGCCCTACTATACGAGTAGCAGAGACCAATCGACCCCATCTTGGTGGGCGCCCCATTACAAAATGGCTACGGGTGTTGATTAATACTGTACAGACTTAAAAACATGCAACCACATACAAGTCTTGACTCTGCCACCAGTCTGTGTTAGTAGCACCCCTGTGCTAGAGTGGGGGGTTGTTGTGGCTAGGATTTTCTGCTTGTTGAGTCTCGTAGTGTTGGTGGCAAGCTTCCCGCTAATTAGTAAGTTTGTCTCTGGGGTAAAACGGCAGGATCGCGAGGAGATAGAAGCCATAATTGAGGAGTATATATACAAAAATCCGCACAAGGTTATCACTGCACTCAGTAAGGGACAGGTAGCCATGAATGAAGTCGAGATGCGGCGAAAAGTTGCAGAGAACAGGACTGCATTGGAAGACGTTTCTTACCCATCATTTGGCAACAAAGAGAGCAAGGTCCTGCTGGTGGAGTTTTTTGACTTCTCCTGCGGATATTGCAAATCCATGCTCTCACACGTCAAGCAATTGCTTGAGGACGGGGAGGTGCGCATAGTTTTTCGGGACCTTCCAACACTTGGAGAGGCTTCTATGCTCGCCGCACGTACGGCACTTGCTATATACTTTGTGAACCCAGAAAAATACATAGACTTCTACTACGCAGCCCTAGGGCATAATAGGAGGTTCACGGACGATGAAGTGCCTGATATTGCGGAATCTGTAGGTATTAAGAAAGAAGATCTCAGAAAGTCTCTGGAGCAGAATGACAGCAAGATAAGCGCTATGATCGCCGCTACCAGGGAACTGGCTGAACGGCTTAATATAGGGGGAACTCCCTCAGTCGTGGTAGGAGATACAGTGTTGGTCGGGGCGAGCGATCTCAAAACGCTACGCGATTTGATACAAGGCGCCACGCAGGGCAACGACAAAAAACACAAGTAGTACTAGTGCCTGGCACTTTGTAGACACAGAAAAAAAGGTGGTTCAGTCACTGCCGTGGGCGGCTCTCTCTATACCCGGTATGTAGTTCCTGAGATCGCTGATACTGACAGTTTCTTGCACACCGGTGGCCATATGCCTGCAGATCACTTCACCTCTGGCTATTTCTTCATCTCCCAGGATTAGCGCCAAATCAGCGCCAAACTTGTCAGCATATTTGAGACCAGTTCTGAGTTTCTTGACTGCACCATTGCATAGGACTTGTATACCCATACCACGTAGTTCACAGGCGGAGCGCATAGCACACTTTACAGCCTCCTCCCCAAGAGGCAAAAAAACAACTGAAAATCTGGCAGGTCTGTTGTAGTCCATCAGAGCAGCGAGTCTTTCAATGCCGCCGGCAAAACCAATAGCTGGCACATCGCCACCACCCATGGAAGCAACGAGTTTATCGTACCTACCCCCAGCAATCACAGCATCCTGCGAACCCAGGCATGTAGTTTTGAACTCAAACACCGTGCCACAGTAATAATCCAGCCCTCTAACAAGCCGCGGATTTACTGTGTATGGGATGCCCAGGTTGTCAAGATACTGCATCACGTCACCGAATATCGCTCTAGATTCAGCATCATAAAAATCACCCACGGTCGGTGCATCACCAAGTATTGCAATATCTCCATGATCTTTAGAATCCAGAACCCTCAGGGGGTTTGTGTGCATTCTTCTGCGACTATCCTCAGAAAGTTCATGTTCATACTTTGCAAGGTACTTTAGAAGGCAGCCTCTGTAGGACAAAATACTCGCTTGACTCCCGAGAGAATTGATTTCTAGCCGCACACTATCATGCAGATGCAGCGCACCCAAGATATTGTGTGCCAGCGCTATGAGCTCTGCATCCGCAGTACTGTCGCTGGCACCAAAGTGCTCATAATTTATCTGATGAAACTGCCTTTGACGGCACTTTTGAGGCCTTTCATAGCGAAATACTGGACCAACGGTAAAGAGCCTAATCGGCGTTGCAAGCTTACTGCATATCAGCATCCTAACCACCGCAGCAGTAAGCTCGGGCCTGAGCACGAGTGCATCACCACTTCGATCAGTGAAGGAATACATCTCTTTTCCAATGATGTCTGAGGAATCCCCCAAAGTTTTGGTAAACACATCCTGAAACTCAAATATTGGAGTTTCCACGGGCACGAATCCATATCTCTCACCCATGTCTCGGGCAACATCGCGTATGTACCAGAACTTATGGCACTCATCCGGCAGAAGATCTCTAGTACCCCTCACAGGCCGGAAGCTACCCATATCCATACAAGTCTCAAGACAGAAAACCGGGCTCGTCGCTACAATCGCGTAGCACAGCTATGTTGTACATTCTTTTGCAAAATTATCAACTGAATGTAGAATGTACGGCGTGGGGGAATACAATGAACACCGAACGTAGGGCACTATACGAAGGCAAGGCCAAAATCATATTCCCCGGACCTGATCCGGACTCTGTAGTACAATACTTCAAGGACGACATCACCGCTTTTAATTCGCAGAAGAAAGACGTCCTACCCGGCAAGGGGACGATTAACAATCGCACAAGTTACCTGTTGTTGCAGTATCTGGAAAATCATGGAGTTAAAACCCATCTACTCGGGCTACTCAATGACAGAGAACAGTTGGTGAGAAGAGTTGACATGATCCCCATGGAGATTGTGGTTCGCAATCTGGCGTACGGTGGTTTTTGCACAAGATTCAACGTCACCCAAGGAGAGCCGATATCGCCACCTGTAGTGGAATGCTATTACAAGAACGACGCTCTATCAGACCCTATGATGACAGAAGACCACGTGGTGAGCCTTAAACTTGCGACTCGCAACGAAGTCGACTACATAAAGGCAGAATCTCTACGAATAAATGCAATCTTGAGCGCAATGATGCGCGAAATTAATATCGTGCTGGCAGACTTCAAGTTGGAGTTCGGTAGGCTACGCCAGGCACGCGGAGAAATTATACTTGCTGACGAGATTAGCCCAGATACGTGCAGACTGCGCAACTCATCCGATAATGCGGCGCTGGACAAAGACGTATACCGGCTCGGTACGGGTGACACACTTTATGGCTATGCTGAAGTACTACGCAGAATTGAAGAGCATTTACCATCGCGCAGTTAGTATCACGTGGCTGTAGGGCCACAAGCTGTGGGTGATGAACTTCGGGGTAATGGTGATTTCACAGTACAGGATACCTCCCCAGCACGACCTGCGGTGCGCTTCCACATCCGCAGCAGCATGGGACTAGTAATTACAGCGCCATAACACGTCGCTCGGCAACCAAACACAGGCAGTGTGCTGTACATCATGGACACATACCAAGCAGCGTTAAATGCCGTCCCAGCGAGTACCCGCCCCTCACCCAAAGCATTCGTGTTAACCTTGCGGTTTGTTGTGCTTCACAGAACTTCAATAAAGTCTGCCGCCTAAATAACGGCAAAAAACTTTGACACATGCTGTATGTAATATGCGACCACGGGAGCGGTAAACATAAATCCATCAATGCGGTCTAATATACCACCATGCCCAGGCACTATAAAACCGCTATCCTTAACTTTGCATAGACGTTTAATGCCGGACTCCACAAAGTCCCCACATTGCGCAATCACCGCAATAATTGCACCAATGAAGAGTGCATGGGGAACAAAAAATATCCCGAAAATAATTGACATTAGCAGCGTCACCACAGAACTGAACGCTATGCCACCAAACAGGCCCATCCAAGTCTTGTTTGGGCTAACCGAAGGCAATATTTTTCGCTTGCCGAAGTTCTTACCAACGAAGTACGCGCCTATGTCTGTACTCCACACACTCAGTATCATCCACAGCAGTATTATGACCCCATGTGGCAACGTGTATAGGTACACTGCCGAAGCATATGGAAGCGCAACAACAAAAATGGCGGGGATATAAAGATATCTGCGGCCACCTGTTATTTGATACCATTCGAATGCAGACACCATCGATAGGGAGAAGCACACAAGATAGAACAAGCGCCCCCCAAGGAAAATGCTGCATAGAAACGCACTAGCCCCCAAAATCGACGTCACAGTTCTGATGAGCAGACTGTCGTCAATTGCTGAAAGCTTGAAGCCGGGTATCTTTTCCTTCAATCGGAATATGCAGTTACTAGATTTTTCGCAAAACTCCCTAATTCTCATGAATCCCCCAAAATAAAGCTGCAAAACACCAAACCTGGATACCGCAGCCCGGATGCCTGGTTTATAAGCCCGATCTTTGACATTATACACACAGGGCGGCCTACCTGCCATATTTCCTATCTCTGGCAAGATAGCTGTCCAGCGCATCAGAAAAATGCGCGGCGGTAAAATCTGGCCACATGGTATCACAAAAGTAAAGTTCTGCATACGCGAGTTGCCAGAGCAGAAAGTTACTGACGCGTTTCTCACCGCCAGATCTTATCAGTAAATCAACATCCGGAAGGTCTTTAGTCCACAAAAATTTACCTAGCGTTTCTGCATCGATAGAATCAACCTTCGCACTCAACGCCGCATTCACAGCATGTATTATGTCCTGCCTGGCACCATAGCTTATTGCGACATTTAAGAACAGAGCATTGTTTTTGCGCGTCCCCGACTGGACATCTAGCATGAGCTCAACCAGGTCCTCACGCAAAAGTTTTAGGTCCCCGACAAATCTTATGCTGACTCCGTGGTCGCCAGCAAGCCTGTGCAATTCCTGAGAAGACAAATATTGAGAAAACAGGCTCATTATGCTGTTGACCTCCTCAGCACTCCTGAACCAGTTCTCCAGGGAGAAAGCGTACAGAGTAAGATGCTTGATGGCGCGGTCAATACACGCAATAGCTATGTCCTTGGCTACCAACATACCCTTCGCATATGCCTCCACCTTGGGCAGCCCCAGATTCTTAGCCCATCTACCATTGCCATCCATTATTATGGCAACATGCTCGGGAAGCCTGCGCACCATGTCAGATACCCAAACAGGGCTAGCCTAAAATTTCGCTTTCTTTAACGGAAAAAGCTTCGCTTATCTTTTTAATAAACGCATCTGTCACCCTTTGTACCTCCGCGCTCACAGAGTGGAAGTCATCCTCTGAAATCTCTTTATTGTCCTGCATTAGCTTGAGCTTCTCTATCGTATCCCTTCTTATGTTGCGTACCGAAATTTTGCCTTCTTCTGTAAGCTTACTAAGCATCCTCACAAGACTTTTCCTAACATCATTGGTCAGCTCAGGAACCACAAGCCTTATTGTAGTTGCCTCACACGTCATACCAAAACCGAGGTTAGAAGCTTCTATAGCAGCTTTTACCTCACCAAGCACACTAGCATCCCACAGTGAAATCAGCAGAGTCCTACCAGAAACAGATACGCTGGCCACCGTATTGAGCTTCACCTTGTTGCCGTAGTAAGTAAGGAAAACCCCATCTAGCAGTGAGGCACTGACCCTCCCTGTTCTAATACCCGATATATCGCTCAAGAACATCGAAAAGGTCTTTTCCATCCTCTCCTTCGCGCACTCTTTAATCGCGTCCGTCATATACCTACTCCTAGTCAGATATAGTTGTAAACAGACCCCTGCCCTGCACGGCCTCATAAAACGCCCCGTCCTTGCCTAGATCAAACACTATGATCGGCACAGAATTCTCCCTGGCAAGCGATATCGCGGCAGCATCCATAATCTTCAAGTCAGAAGCCAAAAGATCATGGTAAGATATTTTGTCGTACCGAACTGCGGAACCATCTTTCTTGGGATCAGAGGAATAAACACCATCCACCTGCGTCCCCTTAAATATAGCATCACAGCGCATCTCTATACCGCGAAGCGCAGCTGCGGTATCTGTGGTGAAAAACGGGCTGCCGATACCGGCCGCACATATAACCACCCGCCCCTTCTCAAGATGGCTTACAGCACGTCTCCTTATATAAGTCTCACAGACAGCTGTCATTGGTATGGCAGACAGTACCCTACACTCCACGTCCATCTCTTCCAAAGCATTCTGCAGTGCCAACGCATTAATCATAGTTGCCAGCATGCCCACATAGTCGTTACTAGCCCTTTCAAACCCATCTGAAGTGGACGAACCGCGAAATATGTTACCTCCACCAACAACGACACAAAGCTCTATACCAGACCCTCTTACCCTTTTAAGGTCGCGGGACAACCTGAGTACGACATCAGGATCAAAACCGAACCTTCCTTCGCCAACCAGCGCCTCACCAGACACCTTGAGCAAAACCCTAGAGTACCGCGCGCCCCCAGCGGCGGCACTGTCACCTACCGACATCTCAAAACGAAACCCGTCCCCACAGCCTGGCAGGATTATACAACAACCATACAAAGATGCAATCGTCCATGCGGAGGACACGGCGTATGCATCACACTGCAAGGGCATGCAACACAACTTGCGGTGGGCGCAGCACATCCTTACTCGCCACATTGTACTCTAACACCACAAAGTGCGTATCGCACCGGTGTGTGGTAAGATAGTTTATTGCGCCGCCGCCCGTCCTTGTTGTGCGCTGCTCGCGCCCCTTGACTTATCATCTATAGCCTTGAGTACTCTCTTGAGCAAGTTTGGCGCAAGAATCGACAAGAAATTCACCGACACATCGTGGGCTTTATCAGTTCCCTTCACTTTGTAGTCAATAGCAACTACCCCCCTACTGTACCCACCAGTAAGCAGTTTACCGATCAGGGGCGTATTCCATATAAGCTTACTAACTGCGTATGCTGGTACTATTTGACCGCGCACATCGAAACTCTTCGCGCTCAGGTTGATTGTCCCACCTACACTAATACCGAGCTCCACTCCCTCTATCCACGATTCATCGAAACTGATAAGGCTGTCACTATAACTAAACGGCACATTGAGCTTGCCAAAGCGTATGCCGCTGCCATTGAGTGTATTACCTATCCCCTGTAGAGACGAAAGCGTCAATATCTGTGCAAGTATGGGTGCGTTCACTATGTTAAAATTCGTAATCGAGAACACTCCCTGAGTCCTGCCAAGGTGATCGTCGGGGTACATGTATATGGACAGATTGCCACCATCAACAGTGCTCACAACATCAATAGCTCGCAAAAAATTCCCCGCATCTTCTGTGCTAACTTCCAGCCCCCTAGGCCCATACTCTATGCTGACAGGGACATTGTCATTGGCGAAGCGAGCGCTCATTTTTGCGCGTAAGCCACCGTCTTCGCCGCAATCCAAGCTGAATAAAAATTTCTTCATGAGCACATTGTTTTTCATTAGAGCACTACGTGCGCGCAGATCTATTTTAAGCTTACCTTGATTCCGCGACTCCCTATTTAGAAAAGACCCCAAATTCGCCTTACTAAGGTCCAAAAACTTTCCCCCCAATTTCAACACCAGGTTGCCATTTTCGGATTTAATAGAAGCTCGAGCATCGGTTTTCAGGAATCGCACCCGATCAGCCACCAGGTTCACATTATTGCCAAGCTGTCCACTTAACCGAATGTCTATGTCTTGTCCCTCAATAGTCGCACTACGCACCCTTATGTTGCCACTCCTCTCCACTGACGCAGCAAATTTCAGTATTCTTTCCTGGGTACCTTGCTGAAAATACCCCAAAGCTGAGTACAAGCCAGAAACATCAAGCACGCCGTCCACTTCGGCTCCGCTGGAGCCCGGATTATTACTCACCCAATCTATTGTTGCCTTAGCATATCCACTGAGATCAACATGTCTGGCCACCGCACTGAATTTCTGTATGTTTTCTCCAGAAATGTAGCCATCAAATTTGCACAGCATGCTTCCATCGCTCCTTGTATCACCACTGGCAGTGAGAGTCATATCCCTATCATTCAGCTTTCCCTTAACAGTCGCCTCAATTCTCCTGTTGTGAAAAATAAGATCTAAACCAGCACTGTGTATATCAAAGCTGCTCAGCACCCCACTCACTGCGAGGTTGCCGACTTCAGATGCTATGTAAACGTCACTATGTGTGTCAGACATTCCAGTCAAATTTGATACTTCCACGAGGAACTTTGTAACGGCGATACCCGATATGTTTTCAGTCGCAATACCAAATCGCTCCTGCCCATCTATTGCGTTGTACAGCTTACCAACATCACCAAAGGCCCTGCCCCGCACCTCAAGCTTAGCATCGTGACTACCTATTTGCTTTACGGTCGCAACACCCTCCACAGCGTCTATACCTCTGTAATTGTAATTGCCTGACCTAATAACCAGGGTTCCCTTGTCAAGCAGTAAGTCTCCGTCAACCACGTTAACCGCACCTAGCTCATCACTGATGCTTATAGTGGCATCTCTCACATGGGAGCTGAACCGGTAGTTTTCTACGTTGCGCATATCGCTAATATGGCCGCTAAAGGACAGCTGTGGCTCTCTGAATGCACCATCCAACACGTTACCACAGTACCAACGCTTGAGGTCGGGATACAATTCCTCAGACCAATATTTGCAAATCCGCTGCGCTTTTATCTCATAGCTTCCAACACTAGCATCAAGTCGGCCGCTTCTTGCACCAAAGGAAGCCCGCGCTTTTAGGGCAATATCGTCCACAAGGAGATTGAAATCTGACAGCAAAAGCTCACGATCGCTATACCTGGCCTTTGCCCTAAACCCGTGAACAGTGATATCACCATGGCGCTCATAAGGAACTTTGCCTTTCAGGCTCTGCAGGTCTATATCGCAATACTCTATCTGATTATGTGAGTCTAACACCACATCTGCAGTCCCGGAAAGTAGCATCTTGTTATATGATGGCAGCACACCATCCAAGAACCTGATATACTCAAACAGCGCTGTGTTAAAATTATCGCACTTTAGATTGAGTGATATAATGCCTTTGTAGTGCTCAGAAATTTCGACTTTGACAGACGATAAGCTGCTTACTAACTCCAGCGAAAAGACCCGCCCATCGTATCTTTCCTCAGTGCCAAACGACAGTGAGTCTACTTTCACGCTCTCGCCGCGTTGGTTGCTAAGAGTCATACTGCCAACCTTTACTGGCACGCTAGACCTTACCAGCATTAGCAGCTTCTCTCGAAGGGCAGCGATGGAAAATGAAGTTTGGGCAGCGCTCACATCCGTTCCGGGATCAAAAGCACTGAGGCTCACTTCCGGAATTTCAACTCTACTCGCACCCCAGTCCCCCCACAAAAATAGGATACCCACTTTGGAGTAAATCGAAATTTCGGGAATCTCAGTCCTAAGACCTGACTTTTTATCTACAATTATTAACCCGCTCGCGTGCAGAAAGAAGTTCTCATCGGCCCTACGCCAAGAAAGTTGCACATCCTGTATATCAACGTCGGCACCGGTGAAGAATTGCGACAGCTTGAACTTCAAATATAGGTCTATAATGCCGGTGCGGAATTCTACAGTATCCTTGGTGCTGGCATGGTAGTACAGCATCCCCCCGAATGCAAGCACTGCACCAACAAGCAACAGTTTTACGCAAGACCATATCATAGAGTTCATAGAATTCGACAAAAGCGCTACCGGCAGATCATTTGGGCGCAACCAAGCGGCGCTCTGCCTCGTTTCTGGCGAGTGCGTCAGCCTCTTCGTTGTACTTATCCCCTGCGTGAGCCTTTACCCACCTCCACTCAACACTATGTAGTAACGTCAGTCTTTCAAGCTCTACCCACAAGTCAACATTCTTCACAGCAGACTTGCTAGATGTTCTCCATCCGTTCATTTTCCATCTGCCAATCCACTCCGTAATGCCGTTTTTAACATACGTACTATCTGTATTGATACACACGCCACACGGCACGGTCAGGTTCGCCAAGGCCATAATCACCGCAGTGAGCTCCATCCTGTTATTTGTAGTATTATTGTCACCACCCGATATCCTGCGCTCCTCCCCACTCTCAAAAAGCAGCACAGCTCCCCAACCTCCAGGTCCAGGATTGCCAGAACAGGCACCATCGGTGTATATGGCAACCCCCTTCCTCTCCATAAGCACCATACATCCGCCGTTTTCGATTGTATTCCAATGTTTCGCATAATACAATGACATTCATGGTTGGCCGCTGTCACACAGCTGGGAGGATGTTTGAGCGAAATTAACTATTGTCGGTGCCCCCGGGGCGTAGGAATCTTCACACATTTTGTCAGGTTGCTGGCTGTCACATGTGAGCTGCGCCTATAGATATGCGCATGACAGGCTCTCTAGAGATAATAACGGGTGCTACCACAGAATCTGTGGAAATGCTGATGGCCCAGGCGTGCCATAAAGACCCTCAAGCTTCGCTCATGCTCATCGCACAGGAAAGTATCCCGCTGGAACTTCTTGCAAAAACCTTAAGATTTTTTGACCGGAAGCGGAACATATTTATTTTTCCAAAGTGGGACTCGGCACCACACAAGAGGGTCTCACCCAGTAGCCTGATCATGGCAACCAGAATGAAGTGCCTGCTCGACGTTGCCGAGAACAAAAACCCGTACATATTGCTCACAACTGTAAATGCAGTCATGCAGAAAGTGCTGCCTGTGGAAGCAGTGGCCGAATCCGTCCTCAGAATTGAATCAGACCGCAACCTTGACATGGATAAGCTAATACAGCATCTAGTAGTGTGCGGGTACACGCAATCCTCTTCGGTACGCGAGGTGGGAAGCTTCGCGGTGAGGGGCGAGATAGTTGATATCTTTCAGCCAATCGACAATAAACCTGTAAGAATAGCCTTCAACTACGACGCCGTTGAGTCTATAAAGTATTTCGACCTAGACACACAGATAACAGCCAATTGCGCTGCACTGCCAAATCTGGTTGTCTACCCAGCATCTGAGGTTATAAAGACCGCAGAAAACCTTGGGCGCTTCCATGAGAGATACATGCAGTACCCAGAACCTAATATGGTATTTGTCAAAGCCATGCTCGCCAGACAAAAATACGTGGGGGAAGAACAGTGGTTACCCTTATTGCAGGAAAATGGGCTCTCCACCATTTTTGACTATGCACCAAACGCAAAACTCGTATTTGAGGAATCAATCCTTGAAGAAATATCACAGTATACAAAAAAGACACGGGTTGGGGATAGCGCATTGCAATTTGCATGCGGTCCGGATGCACTGTTTCTTGACATAAATAGCTATACACGAGCCACACAAGACTTCCACAAAGTTATGCTATGCAAATTCGACGCTAAACCTAAAAACAACCCATGGGGCCATACGAAAGTTAGCCACTCCCCCAGCGAGGTTAGTGCTACCCCCAATTTTAGGTTGGCAGCTCAAGAACACAACACTGATGTGTTCGCGATAGCTGCTGACTATATCAATAGTATAAACAAGACCCTGATTCTGGCATGCTACTCAGAGGGGTCTTTGCAATACCTGGTTGATAAATTCAAAACGCGCAACATATACATGTCCAGAGTGCATGAGTATGAGGACTCCAAAGCGAGGTTCAACGCAGCAGTGCTGCCTGTAAGCTATGGCGCCGTCACGCGGGATTTTGCCATCATTACGGAATATAGCCTACTAAGACGTCAGTGTTCCTCCAACCGCCCTTCTGGAACAGTGATCAGCGAAGACGCCTGCCCAACAGTTGGAGATGTAGTGGTGCACAAAGACTATGGCATAGGAATATTCAATGCGCTACGCACACTCAATGTGTGCGGCAATTTGCACGATTTTGTAGAAATTCTCTATCGCGACAACGACAAATTTTTCGTCCCAGTAGAAGATATTGACTTAGTGACAAAATACGGCACCAATGCCGATATTGTTTTGGATAAACTTGGAAGTGCATCATGGCAAGAACGTAACGCTAGGCTTAAGAAGCGTATCAAAGACGTGGCGCAGATGTTGCTGCGCTCGGAAGCAATGCGGATGCTTGCAGAAGGCGACAAGTTCCTTGCAGACCAGAAGTACATAGATTTCTGCAAGGAGTTTCCATACGTAGAAACTGAAGATCAGCTCAAAGCCGTATCAGAGGTCGAAGAGGATCTTGCAAGTGGGAAGGTAATGGACAGGCTCATATGCGGAGATGTAGGGTTCGGGAAAACAGAGGTTGCGCTACGTGCGGCGTTTTTGGTCATAAACGGCGACCCCACAAAGCAGGTGGCCGTGATAGTGCCCACAACTCTGCTGTGCAGACAACACCTTGCGGTGTTCAGGGAGAGATTCCAAAAATATAACATAAACGTACAACAGCTCTCAAAAACTTCAACGGCGCAAAAGTCCAAAATCAAAAGGGAGTTGGCGAGCGGAGACATCAATATAATTGTGGGCACAAGCGCGCTTCTCTCCAGCGATATAGAATTTCTCGATCTCAGCTTACTGATTATTGATGAAGAACAACACTTTGGCGTTCGACAGAAAGAACAACTCAAAAAACTTAGGTGTGGTGTGCACGTGCTGTCCCTGTCTGCCACGCCCATTCCCAGAACGCTTCACATGTCGCTCTCTGGAATAAAGAGTTTCAGTGTCCTGAGAACACCACCTATGGGCAGAGTAGCTGTAGATATCTCTGTGATACATTACGATGACGATACAATCAAAATGGCAATACTAGACGAAATAGCTCGGGGTGGCAGGGTATTTGTCATCTGTCCATTTATCTCTGACATCAACAGTGTGTTGGCAAACCTGCAAAGATTGGTCCCGGATGTAAAGGTGGAGGTCGCACACGGAAGAACGCCAGTTGGAGCGCTGGATAAAATTATGAATGACTTCTTCGATGGAAAATTCTCGGTCCTCCTTACCACATCCATAATAGAGAGCGGGATTGATATACCCTTCGCCAATACCATCATCGTACATAATGCGGATATGTTCGGTCTTGCGCAGCTATACCAGCTGAAAGGAAGAGTGGGCAGAAGTGCCACTAAGGGCTATGCATATTTCATAGTGTCGGACAAGGCGCTGCCCGGCTCACCGGGTATCAGAAGATTGGAGGCAATTAAGTCTTTGAACAGTATAGGTTCAGGATTCGCGCTGGCTCTGCAAGATATGGACATGCGAGGTTTTGGGAATCTAGTAGGCGAAGAGCAGTCCGGCAACATTAGAGAAGTGGGCATTGAGCTATATCACAAAATGCTGGAAGAAGCCATAGCCGAATGCCAAGAGAAAGCGGAAAACGCCGATTGTCACAACGTAAAAGTAAACATATACGCAACCATCAGAATTCCTGAATCCTACATAAAAGAGCTAGATCTGCGAATCAAGGTATACAAAAAAATCAGCAGCTTGAAAACGGGAGAGGAGGCAGATCTTTACGTTATTGAGCTCACAAACAGATTCGGCCCGCCACCGCTTGAGGTAACAAACCTACTAAATGTCATGCGCATCAAGCAACTTTGCTCCTTGCTTGGCATATCGGAGGTCACACAGGCCAAACAGCACATAACTATGTCGCTACCGCAAAATGCCCATGCACCTCCGGGAGTGCTGAAACATGTAATCAACAATCCTAGTATTTTCACAATACACAACCACGGCGTGAGGATGTCAGTCACTGGAACGCCGCAACACAAGACAGCCGAGTGTATTTTATTCCACCTGCTGCGTATGGCAACTGCACCGTGCGACTAGCAACAGGCACAATTTGGAGTGCGGCGCCCCCGCCATTGATGTGTCGCATCTAATATGCGAAGACAAGCGCACCCACACTCACACTAGCTAGACCAGCAGGCACAAATGCTGTACGGATAAGATAACCCGCAGCACTTCCTACATAATTGAACGCAGGACAAAACACAAGGTTGACAAGTTCCCTCTGTGTGGATACAAGACGTGGTGAACTGCTAGGTGTTACGCAACCCGGGGTGTTGCCGCTGCACCAGGAGTTCCGTGTGTTCCTTGCAGCTGAGGGTTTTATGTTCAGCGGAGTCGTGGCAGCAGTGGGTGTCGTTGAGGAGGTATCACCGTCCGGGGATAATGACGTAGCAGTCCGCTTAGGCGTGGACAACGCGGGCCTTTTGGCAAGGGTAGACATCGGCAGCTCAGTTGCATGCGCCGGTGTTTGCCTCACAGTTGTAGACAAGGGCAAGAGCAACACTTTCACAGTAAACGCGTCGAAGGAAACACTTGGGGTCACTAACCTCAAGCATTGGAGTGTGGGCACTAAGGTCAATCTCGAGCCGTCATTGAAAATGGGAGACCCCATAGATGGCCACATGGTGCAGGGCCATGTCGATGGAGTGGGGAAGATAGAGTCTGTAGTTCGCATTGCTGGCTCCCACACGCTCATGGTAAGTTGCGATGAGGTATTGTCGAAGTACATATCGCGTAAAGGCTCTGTAACACTGGACGGAGTCTCTCTGACCGTGAACTCGTCCAGCAGCGGGTTGTTCATGGTGAACGTAATCCCATATACGTGGAGTCACACTACATTCCAGTACCTGGAAGCTGACAGCGAGGTCAATATAGAGACAGATCTCATAGCCAGATACCTGGAATCCCTCCTCAAGGATACAAAAGCCAAAGACGACTAGCGGCGCTGCCCTGGCCCTGAAGCGCGCCCCAGAGATCTAGGGGGGTTTAATGCGTGGCCGGCACCAAGGCCAGTGTCTCAGTAACCACTGAGAATCCTATCCACCAACTCTTTCACAGTTGGAATGTACCCACCACTGTAGAACTCATCCTTACCAAATCTGTACGCGTTGTACCCAGAAAACATGAGTTCCCTGTCGCAATCACCCTTGCGTATTATGTTTTGCAGCGTCTTGTAGATACAAAAACTCCTGGGGTCTGGCTTCTCTCCCGTGCTATGATCTCCGTGATCCTTCCAATTGCTGAACTTACAGTGGCTCAAGCACCCCACACAACCGACCTGGTCATCCCGTATCTCTTTAGCCTTTTTCTCTGTAACGAAAATCACAGTATCGTTGGGTGTTTTGAGCATCGTATCGTAGCCGGCAGCTATCCAGGTATCGGCAAGCTCCTTGTCTGAGGGCTTGACATATATGTCTCGCCCCCTGAGGCCAAACTTCATGGCAACCACAAAGTCACCCCCGCATTCGTTGCTGAAGGGGATCTGACGATCGCTTCGCTCCTGTAACTCAAGCAAAAACTCATTTCTCACCGCTGAAGAGTAAAACCCCGTGGGGCTGAACCTGTTGAGCAGCACATCCCCAACCTTGAGGGAAAGCAGCTTCTTCTTCCAGAACATAGAAATAGGACTCTCTTCCGTAACTAGAGGTCTCGTACCAAACTGGAACGCCACAGGACCTATTCTGGCATCATCTAACCAGGATTCCCACTCTTTCAGGTGCCACACACCCCCAGCCATTATCAAAACAACGTCAGAGAGGCCAACTTCGTTCATGAAAGATCTGATCTCCGCCACCCTGCCGAACGGAGCCTCGGGCACATTTGGATCTTCGCTGTTACTGAGCCCGTTGTGACCCCCTGCAAGCCATGGGTCTTCATACACTACGCCACCCAGCAGCTCCCTAGGAAACTTACGATAGGAACGATTCCATAAAATCCTGAAGGCGCGGGCAGATGAAACTATCGGGTAGTAGTAAACCCCGCACTGCATTGACACCTCAGCCAACTTGTACGGCATGCCAGCGCCGCATGTTATACCGTGAATCAGGCCTTTGGCACCCTCGAGCACCCCATACAGAATCTCGCTCACATTGCCCATTTCCCATAGCACGTTCATGTGTATCCTGCCACACCCTTGTGACACATCACTAGCCATGCGGGCTTGGCTGATGCCAGCCTTTATACTGTAGCTTATAAGCTCGCGGTTGCGTTCCCCCCTGGTTTTTCCTGTGTACACGAGGGGCACGTGCTCTCCATTACTGTCCAGAAGCGCCGGGCTTGCACAGGAGAACGTACCCACAGCATCCGCAGCAGCAAAAGCCCCGGAACTCCTCCCGTCACTAACACCAATCCCCTTGCCTCCCTCAATAATGGGCCACACCTCGCGCCCGGAAATACGCACCTTCTTGATTCCTTTGAGCAAAAGAGCAACCCTCCCCACTTAACGCTGCAGCCCCGCAAAGACCCAGCGCGCGCAGCACGAAAATGCACGAAATACCCTAGAGTCTAGCGCCTATGCATTCTACAGTCAACGAAAATGAGACCAAAGCTTCTAACTGCGGTCACACACGAAAGGGGGCGAAATCCCGGAATTAGCCTATCTACGGGAACACAAATGGTGCACTCCACTGGGCCATGGCGTTGGCTTCGACCACCAGATGAAGCACCCCCCAACCGGGTGCCCCCTCATCCACATGCTCAGTTCCCATGGTCATCCCTACTTAGCATGCTTTGCATATTGGCAACAGTCTCCTGAAATGGCACACTCTCTTCTTGTGGAAGCTCAACCACAACTTTATCTATCCCAACTTTTTGGGGGTCAACATGCTTACCCCTATACAACACCTCATAGTGCAAGTGTGGCCCAGTAGATAAACCCGTGCTCCCCACGTACGCAATCACCTGTCCGCGCTTAACCTTGGACCCCTTGATCAATCCCGTACTAATCTTGCTTAGGTGGGCATAGGCCGTGGAGTACAAGTTTCTATGGCGTATGAGTATATACCTCCCGTAGGTACCCCTTGTCCCCACAAACTCCACTATACCGCTGTCCGCAGCCCTGACGGGGGTACCCAGGGGCGCAGCATAATCGACTCCTTTGTGGAACCCGCTGTAACCGCGTATAGGGTGCCTCCTAGTCCCAAACTTCGATGAAACACGAAACGCGCTCCCATCGCCAATGGGATGCTCAAAGATGCCCCTACCAAGGCTACGCCCCTCGCTATCACAGTACCTAGCGGTTCCATCTTTCATAAGGTGCCTATAGAGCTTGAGGCTCGTGTTCCTGCCGTTTTGCCCTTTGATATTCAAGGATGTATACAGAACGTTCCCATCGGCTACCGAATTTCCTTTATCATCGAAAAATCTCTCAAACAGAACATCAAAAGTGCTACCTCGGGGGATTTTCTCCAAATCTGTACGGCCACTATATATAGATAGCAGTTGCATAATCATGGTATCCTGCAGCCCGTAGTTAGCCGCAGATGCAAAAAATGATTGCTCCACAGGGCCAATCACCCGCAGAATTCTTATCTCCCGAGCGCTGCTTTCAACCCTTGCTATGTACTCACCGGTTGAATTCCTGCGCGCTTCGAAAACGTACAGAGAACGTGCGGGATTCACTGAAACAAAATCCAGACCGTTGCCCAATCCAACACTTATTTTGTCTCCAATGTCTATTCTGTCGATGTTATACACCTCACTGAGAGACTTAGCTGCAGCAACCGCTTCTGCCGCTTGTGCGCCCGCATTGCACAGCACACTGATTACGCTGTCTCCCTTTTTTACAACAACCTGAAGTGCCTCGCGACCAGCAACGCCACTGTCAGCAAAAACAGCCTGTGAAAAACCCAAAACGACAGAAAGCACGCTCAGCACGCGGATCACTTCAGATAACACTACCTACATCACCCACAAACCCCGGACCGACGCATTTCATACATCATAAAATCCCCCTAAACAAGCACTAAAACCCTGCTGCAAGGCACAGGTGTCACCATCTCCTGCAAATCCCTCAAATATTTAGCTTTTACTCAGTACAGCAATGCTATACCATCAACGGTTTCTATACTACTTGCGATCAAGCCATGGATAACATTCCCTCAGTCACTAAACTAGAAAATAACTTCTCCATAGTCTCCGAAAGGGTACATGGAGTAAATTCTGTGGGAATAAGCATATGGGTGAGAACAGGCGGCAGACATGAAGAAAAAGGGAAGATAGGCTTGGCGCATTTTCTGGAGCATATGGCATTTAAGGGCACAACAACAAGGTCCGCATTGGACATTGCAATGACCTTCGATCGCATCGGAGGAAACTTTAATGCGTACACGGACAAAGAACACACAGTGTACCACGTCAAGGTAATGAAGAGAGATGTAGGTGTGGCCATGGAGGTCCTGGAGGACATCGTGCTGCGGTCAGCATTCCCGGAAATTGAAATTGAGCGAGAAAAGAACGTTGTGCTGCAGGAGATATACCAAACAAACGACGTGCCGAGTAGTATCATCTTCGATAAGTACATGGAGGTTGCCTACAGAGACCAGATTTTTGGGGCACCAATCCTGGGTTCTGAGCAGTCAGTACTAGGCTTTTCCAAAGCTGACCTTGTGCAGTATATGGATGTAAACTACTACGGGAATAACATGATTCTCTCCGTAGCCGGAGATATTAGACATGAGGAAATCGTGCACATGTCCGAAGGGTTTTCCCAAATTAAAGACCGTGAACGGCACCCTGTTACTCCCCCCACATACACGGGAGGGCAATATTTAGAGGATAGGGATCTAGACCAGGTCAACATAGTGATAGGGTTCCCCGGGGTGTCATACCTTGACGAGCGGTATTACGTAATGCAGGTTTTGGACTCAATACTGGGCAGCAGTATGTCCTCAAGGCTGTTCCAGGAAATAAGGGAAAAGCGGGGGTTGGTCTACAGCATTTCCTCTTTCAATTCCAGTTACTCTGACAGCGGGCTCTTTTCTATACACGCGGCAACCGACGAGAGTAAACTTCGGGAGCTTCTTGAAACAATAGCCAGCGAGATGAAAAAACTACCTGAAACCGTGCAAGAGGAAGAGCTATTAAGGGCGAAAAGCAAGCTGGAATCCGAGGTTCTGATGTCCAGAGAGAGCACTGTAGGGAAATCGGAGGCTATTGGCTACTGCTATGCACATTATAACAGGTACATCACCAAGGATGAGATGATCCGCAAAATACGCGCTGTAAGCCTTGATGACGTAGTGAGCGCAGCAAACCTTCTACTGAAGGACAGCAACAGACTGACCGTCGCAGCGATAGGTAAAATAGGCTCTCTCCCCAGCCCGGAAGCAATATCAAACATGCTCGCATAGCGTATGCGTACAACGCCACTGTGCGGCAACAGCCGGGCCTACAATGGTGCCTGTACCTTATTTACGCCCCAACTTGGTTGCCTTACCGTCTAATGCAGAATAGTTAGGATGCAGCAAGGCCAACCTTTCGATTTCTTCAGAAATGCTGCCAAAGTCGTGGCCACCATCGTATCTTTGCCCATTCAAGAAGAATGCAGGCGTGGCGTTCACGTCGAGTTTATTCACGGCCAGAAACTTTTTCTGCACTATACTATCCATGAGCGCCTCGTCGGTCGTGCATCTCTTGAACTCCTCATCGGAGATATTGCTAATCTTGGCAATGTTGGCCAGTAACCCAAGGTCTTTATGAGTTGCAATCAGAGCGTCAAATGAGTTAAACACCGCCTTGGCATAGGCGAAAAACGCCCGGTTGTCTTTGTAGCAAGAACCAAGCATGGCCGCAGTAAGTGAGAGCCTATCCAAGGGGAAATCCCTAAGTATATACAGAAGTTTACCTCTATCTATATACTCGCTCTTAAGCCTGGGAAGCACCTTGGTGGCGAAATCTGCGCAGTGAGCACACGCAAAAGACGCATATTCCACCATAACTACGGGGGCACTGGTGTTCCCTAAAAACCTATCTCCGGAAACCAGCCCAAGCAACTCTTCCGCTGTATTGGCAGCATCATTAGCCACTTTTGCATCACCGGATGAGGTAGCACCAACTTCTCCACCAACAGCCGCGGAAGCACCGAGCAACACAAAACACAGGCAGACCGCTACGAGGGGAATGCCCGCACAACACCGCAAAAACCCCATAATTCTACCACATTCTACTAACCACAAACTTCAGGCCGCACCCCCACTTTCGCTAGCTTGCTGACCTTCATTGCCCCCACCAAGTTGATTGGCGTACATCGTCTCAAAATCAATGACATCAAGCATTAGCGGCGGAAACCCCGCACTTGCAGTCATCTTAGCTATTACCTCCCTGACAAAGGGAAACAAAATGCTGGGGGCAGTGATAAGCAGGGCTTCTTTCACCCCTTGCTCTTCAGCCTCCTCTTCGAGGGAGAAGACTCCACAGTACTTAAGCTCACACAAAAACGCCGCAACTTTTTCTACAACAGATTCTATATTGACCTGCAAGGTAACCTCATAAAGGTCAGTCACGTGTTGGTCATCACCATCCCCAGGGGGCTTCACGGGCAGAGATGCCGAAGATACATTGACCGATATATTGATCTCCGGAGGGGATTTACTTATCATCAGGAAAACCTTGGGGGAGTTGGGATTTTCAAAGGACAAATCCTTTATGTACTGCCCCCTCACTCTAAGCCTCGGACGCATACTGAAGACTCCTAAAGACGGAAATACCGCAATTAATTGTTGATTAACACTGGGCAAACTATAATATGGTTAAGTACTTTTGTACATAGCCTTCGTGAAAAATTGTGGATGGGTATGGTTGAGTTGGCGATATACGCGTTCGTCGCGGCCTTTATTTTCTTTCGCTTATACAGCTCCCTAGGCAAGGCGTCCAGTGTGAGCCTCCAGCCAAGTGCCATCTACCCAGAGCAGGTTGTCGATGAGCAATCCGCTTCTGACGGCTCGATCGCCTCTCAGGATACTCTGGTGAGTTCCGTAGTAGAGGAGTCGGAGCATAGCGACCAGGTCCTAGGTACGTTGGGGACGATAAAGGAGCGTAGTAGAGACTTCTCGGTGAAGCACTTTATGGAGGGGTCCGCAGCGGCTTTTGAAGCAATAGTCAAAGCGCTGAACAAGGGAAACGCTGAGCTTCTGTCATCCTTGCTGAACAAAAGCATGTACAGCTCTTTCGTCAGGGAAATGGAGCGGCGCAAGAGCGCGGGGCGCGTTCACGAAGACGTAGTGGTCTCCGTCACATCTCAAAAAATAACCAATGCCGAGTTGAAGGGCAACCTCGCAGCCATAACCGTGCGATTCCTCACTGAGCAAATAAACGTCATACGAGACACAGAGGGTAACGTCGTGGACGGCAGCGTCTCGAAAATCTCCGTAATAGAGGATACGTGGAGGTTCGAGAGGGATATCACTACTGCCGGCAGAAAGTGGTACCTAGCTTCTACCAGCGCTTAGACACGAAGTTACGGGCTTGGGCGCTACCCATGCTGTGGCGTGCTTTCTTGGCGCTTGCTGTAACGCTTCATCAACATAGTCCCAACAGTGCCAACAAGCGTGCCTAGGGGAATAACCAGCATAGCTTTGACTAAAAGATCGCTGCCGTAGACGGCGGCATGGCCGGGAACAACCTTACTCCCCCAGTTTATCACCAGAGAAATCGCTGTATTAAAGAAGTACCCGAAAGACATGACTATCATATTGGCAGTCGCAGCTGCCAGCGCTGTGGAATCACTATCCACACATTCTATGGCTTTAAACGCTGTTATGGCACCATATGCGGAACATACCCCCAAAACCATCAGTAGAACAAACGCGCTGACTCCACTCCCACAATGTCCCATCAGCATAACCGCAAATGCAGCAATGGTAAAAATACCGCAGCAGATTACTATGTCCCACCCGTTGTAGGATTTCTCAAGCATGCGACCGAAGATCAATGTGCCTATGCACGATCCAACAAACATGGTAGAAGGCAGAATGGTAGCCGCTTTATGGCTGAGCCTACACACCTCAGACAGAAACGTGGTAGCCCACACACCAGCAAAGCCCTCCAGTGGACCCGCCATGCAGCCTCCGAGCAAGCTTATGATCACCAGATGCTTGTTGAATATTACGCCTTTTATTTGCTGATATATGCTACCGCGCGCCTGCCCATACGCGCTACTGCCGTCCCCGGTAGTATCTTCAACATCAAACAAGAGACATGCTGCAAGTAGGGACAAAGTGCACCCCCCCACAATCAACACCAGCAACACCCTATGCCAGCCGAAGCTCTCTATTAGCGATAGAAACGGCATACCTCCATACATTGCACCTAGAATCCCTATAACTAGAGCAATGGAAGCCATCCTGACAAACTTACCGCCAAAATACATTTTAGAGACTTTAAGGATGGACATAGCCGCGGCGGCAGATCCTACGCCTACCAATACCCTACCAATCTGCACAAGCATCCACGAACCAAACAGCATAGGCACTACGCCCAAAGAAGTCAGAAGCATGCAGACGGGAACCACCCTTTTGGGACCAAATCTGTCTATTAGCACACCCACCGGAATGTGGGCCACGGTGTATCCCGCGTAATAGAGCGCGGAAAATTGCCCAAAGGAAAGCACCCCTATATCGAAGCGCCCCATGATCTCCCCGGAAAGAGTGTTAGGCATGACGCGTAATATGTACTGGAGCGCATAGAACACCGCCACAGCAAACCAAGCAAAAAACCTGCGATCCACCAACCACACGGCACAACCCATGACGTCATACAGGGTGCAACGGTAAACTGGAAAGTAGACAAAGTCAATGAAGTACAGCAGCAAATCACCAAAGCGGTGCCTAGTGCCCAAAGGCCTTATAGCCTACCATGGGCCACTGCCCTGACTTATGCTTGCCGTCAGCAACCCTGTGAAACAGTGCCACAATTTTGTCGTGTATGGAGTATACATCTTCTGCAGAACTGTCGGTGCAGTCTATCATGTGGCACCTGCGCGGGTCAGACTCCGCTATCGCCCTGAAGCCCGCCCTCACTCTATCATAAAACTCAACGCTGCGGTTCTCACAGCCACTCAGGCCTGTTCTGGCGAGAGCGCATTCCGTGCTTACATCCATAACAAAAGTGATGTCAGGCATGACGCCAGCAACTAGGGAATTTAGCGTGCTGATGAGCTCAAAGTCCACCCCGAGCCCATAGCCTTGATATGCTACTGTGGAATCTATAAACCTGTCACTTATTACCACTTTGTCCGCAAGTAAGCCTGGAGACACCACCTTGACGAAGCTTTCCCTGCGCATCGCCGCAAAAAGCAGCAGCTCAGTAATCTTGTCCAGAGTGTAGTCACAAAGCCCCAGAATAATCTCTCTCACAAGCTCGTTAAACGACGTGCCCCCAGGTTCCCTGGCAAGAACTACACTGCCTTCACCGTACAAACCCGACAGATATTTAGCAAGGAGAGCAGCCTGCGTGGTTTTTCCGCATCCGTCTATCCCCTCAAAAGTTATAAACATGCTACCCAGAACTACTCTCAGCGAACTTTTCTGAACTCAGAACACCAGCACAACTGGCGCGTATGGACTCCATGGAATCAACGTTAAATCCGCTGACGGACCTATCTATCCTCTTGAGCAGCCCAGTGAGCACTTGGCCTGGTCCTACCTCTACAAACTTAACGCACCCCCGCTTTACCAGATACTCAATACTCTCTCGCCACCTAACCCTGCCGACGACCTGCCGCACTATTAAGTCCTTGATAGCGCCGCAGTCGTAACTAGCAGAAGCGGAAACGTTGAAAACAACACCAACTTTTGGCTCATGCATCTCCAGCTGCTCAACAAAGCCACTAATCTCATCACAAGCCAACCGCATCAGAGATGAGTGAAACGGACCGCTAACACGCAGCCGCACTACTTTTCTTATATCCGTTCCCTCAATTAACTTAGGCAGCTGCTGCAGTGCATCCTCAACACCGCTAACTACCACCTGACCTACGCAGTTATCGTTTGCAATTTCACACACGCCGTACACAGAGGCACGCTCAACAACAGATTCAACATCGCTCAGATCACCACCGATCAGGGCAGCCATACCTCCACCGCAACACAGGGACTCCGCCCTGCGCATGGCTTTACCCCTAACATCTAGCAACTTTGCGACGCTGGGCAACCCAAGAACCCCTGCAACATGCAAGGCTGCATACTCCCCCACCGAATGACCCGCAACATACTCAACAACATCGGTGATACAACCACCCAAGTTCTCCTCCAGCGCCCGAACCAGCGCAATCGACACAGTCATCAGCGCAAGTTGAGCATTGCAGGTCGAGGTTAGGGCCTCCTCAGGCCCTTGGAAGATTATCCTAGAAAGGTGCCTACCCAGAATCTCATCCACTTCATGGAACACACTACGAGCGGCAACGGAACTATAGTAAACCTCCCTACCCATGCCAACAAACTGCGAGCCCTGGCCAGGAAACATTAATACAACGGACAAAGCGCCCCCGGGAGCCTTCATGGTACACACACAATTATTGCTCACACCGCCATGGTAGTCAAAGCTATTTTGTAAACCACAACGTAGTGTGCGGTGACTCGCCGCTCTGCACGCTTACACGGTCATGACCGTGTAAACCCCGTATAGCACGCTCACTGGTAGTTTTCGACGTGCAGTAGCCTCCTTTGGGCGTAGCCTCGCAACCGGCCAGGAGCGCGGTTGCGCGCGCTGAATCGAATCAACGTGCGCTATAGCACTAAAAAAAATACGACCTAGCATGACTCATAACTCTGCACAATTGACAGAAGCATACTTCCCTGTTACCATCCAGCGGTCGCGTCTGACTTTAATTAACTTACCAATTAAGAGGTCCGTAGGTCATGAAAAAGGGCATACATCCTGAAGTTTATCCGATTACAGTAGTTTTCACAAATGGCGAGCAGCGCGAAATGCTTTCCACATGCGGGAAGCCTGACGAAATGGTCAAGGTGCACCTTGAGAGCGATGTGTTTAATCACCCCGCTTGGAACCCTGGGCTTAGAGTGAGCAGTAAAAAGAACAGCAGGGCTGCTAGATTTCTCAGTAAATTTGGCGACTTGTGAGTGTGCGTAGCGCTGTCTTACCTACTGGTTGCAAATACAAGACCGTAGGCTACATGGCCGCTGGCCCTGTTGAGAAGCAAAAAATCAGCTGCCTGCATAATTTTTACGGTGTAGTCAGCCTGGCAGAGAGTCCGAATTCCGTTGTAGACTTACTCGTAGTTGTGGGGGGCGACGGCTTCATGTTGCATAGCTTGCACAACTACATAATAGACCCTGGCAGGAATGTGCCAGTGTATGGCGTTGGGCACGGTACCGTTGGGTTCTTGCTGAATCATTGTTCCGATGGCAGTTTACCTTACAGAATCGAAAATGCAGTCGCCGCTGAGTTGCCCCTGCTGCGGATGGAGGCGCTGGATATACACGGTAATGTGCACAGTGCAATAGCAGTAAACGAAGTTTCTTTGTTTCGCGGCACACATCAAGCAGCAAAGCTTAGGATAAAAATCAATGGCAAAACAGCTATGGAGGAGCTGGTATCCGACGGCATAATGGTCTCTAGTCCGGCAGGGAGCACGGCGTATAATTTCTCTGCGGGAGGGCCTATACTGCCCTTCAGTTCGAACATAGTGTGCCTAACTGCAATTAATTCCTTTAGGCCTAGAAGATGGCGTGGAGCGTTGCTACCTAATGACTCACTAGTGGAGATTGACGCACTCGCTCCGGAAGTCCGTTTGGTCAGTGCAGTAGCAGACTATACGGAGTTTCGTAATATAGCAAGTGTCAGAATACGGCAGGATAACAACGCAAAGGTCACACTCATGTTTGATCCAGAGCATAGACTTGAAGAAAGAACCATCGCGGAACAGTTTATGGCTTAGCACATAAGTGACACTGTTGCGCACATCCACCAAAAATTCTATAATCAGCGGTGCAGATTAGCTAAGGCGCTTGTGGAAGTTTCCTACTCGTTTGACGATGTTTTGATTGTCCCTGCGGAATCTGACGTGCTCCCAGCCGACGCGGATGTTGCAACTTATGTCACAAATAGCGTGAAGTTACGCATCCCTATAATGTCCGCTGCCATGGACACTGTTACCGAGTCTAAGCTTGCAATATCAGTGGCACAACACGGGGGCATGGGGTGTATCCACAAGAACTTGTCTGTGGAGCGCCAGGTTGCCGAAGTACAAAAGGTCAAAAAACATGAAAGTTGGATAGTGAGCAACCCCGTAACAGTCTCTCCTGACTCTACGCTCAGCGCGGCACTGTCAGTGATGAAGAAGCACGGTTACTCGGGAATACCAGTCGTCACCGCTCAGCAAAACAAGTTGGTAGGGATACTAACAAACAGGGATGTCCGCTTTGTTGAGAACAAGAACTGCAAAGTAAGTGATATAATGACAAGTACAGACTTGGTAACCGTACGCGAGGGTGTTAGCCAATCCGAAGCCACTAAGCTCCTCCACAAACATAGGATAGAAAGGCTCATAGTAACTGACGAACACGGCTGCTGTATCGGCTTGATAACCGTAAGGGATATTGAGAGGTTTAACCGTTTTCCGAACTCTTGCAAAGATAAAAAAGCTAGGCTGAGAGTGGCCGCAGCCGTGGGAACCGGAAGCAAAGAGGGCATAGAGCGTGCTGAGGCCCTAATACAGGCAGAAGCCGACGTTATAGTGATAGATACTGCCCATGGTCACTCAGCACGAGTGATCCAGACAGTAAGGGAAATCAAGGCTTTGTACCCAGATGCGCAGGTAGTGGGTGGAAACGTTGCCACCGCAGCGGGGGCTTACGCTTTGATCGAGGCCGGAGTTGACGCGGTTAAAGTCGGGATAGGACCCGGATCCATATGTACTACGAGGATTGTCACTGGTGTAGGAGTGCCGCAGTTCTCAGCCATCAGAAACGTAGCAAAGGCGTGCAAGGGCACCGGTGTGAGAGTGATTGCGGACGGAGGTATAAAATACTCCGGGGATATAGCAAAGTCTATAGCAGCTGGAGCCGACGTGGTGATGATAGGCTCCATTTTTGCTGGCACGGATGAAAGCCCGGGAGACATTATGATATACAACGGGCGAGCGTATAAGTGCTACAGAGGCATGGGATCCTTGGTTGCGATGAAAAGCGGAAGTGGCGGACGGTACTTCCAGGAAGGTAGTGGGAAATTCATACCAGAAGGCGTAGAGGGCAGGGTACCCTTCAAGGGCGCAGCATCCGAAGTTATATATCAGCTAGTGGGAGGCCTAAGATCCTCCATGGGGTACACAGGCAATAAGGACATAGAATCTATGAAGGAAAATTGTCAGTTTATTGTAATAACGGCTGCAGGGCTACATGAAAGCCATGTACATGGAGTAGCGATTACTAGAGAAACTCCAAATTATCACCCATATTCTCAGTTTCAAAAAGACTGATCAGACTCACCGCAGTAGATCTCGTGGAGAACGACGCTTGGGGCTTCCATAACGAACAGAATGTCTCGTACTTGCGGTTCTGAGGCACACACAGCGCAACGAGTGCTTAACTTATGCCACAACTAGCAGCGGCTTACCAGAGTGAGTTGCGCAGGCTTACGACAAACCCCCACACCTCTGGCCCCAGCCCAAACCAACCAACAATTCCCGGAAAAACCAAGATGCCGGCCGCGTCGCGAAGCGCGCAAAATCCCGGCGGGGATGACCAAAGGCTGGCAGCGACCCTCTCTCCCGTGTCTTAAGACAAAGTACCACAGGCGCTAGGAGGCTTAACTTCCGGGTTCGGAATGTTACCGGGTGTTCCACTCCCGCCATAACCACCAGCCAAACGGCCACAGCCAAGCTAGTAGAAAGATTTAGATAAAGGCAAAAAGTTGGTGCAGTCTTGTAACTACACGTACCAACAAATGAATAAACCAATCGGGCTATTAGTACTGGTTAGCTAAATACGTTACCGCACTTACACATCCAGCCTATCAACGTGATAGTCTCTCACGGCCCTAATGGGGAAATCTAATCTTGAGGGGGGTTTCTCGCTTAGATGCTTTCAGCAATTATCCCGTCCATACTTAGCTACCCAGCTATGCTGTTGGCACAACAACTGGTACACCAGAGGTATGTCCAACTCGGTCCTCTCGTACTAGAGTCAGATCCTCTCAAATTTCCAACGCCCACGGAAGATAGAAACCGAACTGTCTCACGACGTTCTAAACCCAACTCACGTATCACTTTAATCGGCGAACAGCCGAACCCTTGGGACCTGCTCCAGCCCCAGGATGTGATGAGTCGACATCGAGGTGCCAAACGGTGTCGTCGATATGAACTCTTGGACACCATAAGCCTGTTATCCCCGGCGTACCTTTTATCCGTTGAGCGATGACCCTTCCATACGGAATCACCGGATCACTATGACCGACTTTCGTCTCTGCTCGGCCCGTCGGCCTCGCAGTCAGGCAGGCTTCTGCCATTGTACTATAAAAGCTGATTTCCGACCAGCTCTAGCCTACCGTCGCACGCCTCCGTTACTCTTTAGGAGGCGACCGCCCCAGTCAAACTACCCACCATACAATGTCCTAGCTCCAGAAAAATGGAGCGTAGTTAGATGCCAAGAACACAAAGGGTGGTATCTCAAGGACAACTCCACCGGGGCTGGCGCCCCAGCTTCAAAGTTTCCCACCTATCCTGCACATCGCATCCCTAACACCAATGTAAAGCTATAGTAAAGGTGCACGGGGTCTCTTCGTCTAACCGCGGGTACCCCGCATCAGCACGGGGAATTCAATTTCGCTGAGTCGATGCTGGAGACAGCGGGGAAATCGTTACGCCATTCGTGCGGGTCGGAACTTACCCGACAAGGAATTTCGCTACCTTAGGACCGTCAGTTTTACGGCCGCCGTTTACTGGGGCTTCAACTCGGAGCTCTCACCCCTCATATTAACCTTCCAGCACCGGGCAGGCGTCAGGCCCTATACTTCCACTTACGTGTTCGCAGAGCCCTGTGTTTTTAGTAAACAGTCGCTACCCCCTGCTCTGTGCCACCCATAGATGGTTGCCCACCCACAGGTCACCCTTCTCCCTAAGTTACAGGTGCAATTTGCCGAGTTCCTTCAGCATCGTTCTCTCAATCGCCTAAGTATACTCTACCCACCTACCGGTGTCGGTTTACGGTACGGACTTATTAGCTTAAGCGCTATTTCCTGGGACCTCTTTAAAGCACGCGTCAATCCAATAAGACACGCACTGCACAAGATCCGTCACGCTTAAAAGGTTCAGGAATATTAACCTGATTCCCATCGACTACTCCTTTACGGCCTCGCCTTAGGGTCCGACTAACCCTGCGCAGATTGACTTAACACAGGAAACCTTAGGTTTTCGGCGGGAGTGGTTTTCACACTCCTTTACGCTACTCATGTCAGCATTCTCACTTTCGATACCTCCAGCAACCCTCACGGGCCACCTTCACAGGCTTACGAAACGCTCCGCTACCGCGCCCGGCAAGCCGGACACTCGCGTCTTCGGCGTATGGCTTTAGCCCCGTTACATCTTCGGCGCAAGAAGACTTATTTAGACAAGTGAGCTGTTACGCTTTCTTTAAAGGGTGGCTGCTTCTAAGCCAACCTACTAGCTGTATTGGTCTTCTCACCTCCTTCCACACTTAGCCATAACTTTGGGACCTTAGACGGCGATCTGGGCTCTTTCCCTTTCCACCACGGACTTAGCACCCGCAGTGTGTCTGCTGTAGAACAGTTATCCGGTATTCGGAGTTTGATTGGATTTGGTAAGAGGATGAGTCTCCCTAGTCCATTCAGTGCTCTACCCCCGGTAACTTATAGTACAACGCTCTACCTAAATAGATTTCGCGGAGAACCAGCTATTTCCAAGTTTGATTGGCCTTTCACCCCTAGCCACAGCTCATCCAATACTATTGCAACAGTAACAGGTTCGGTCCTCCAATGTACTTTACTACACCTTCAACCTGGCCATGGCTAGATCACTTGGTTTCGGGTCTAATCCATTGAACTAAGGCGCCCTATTCAGACTCGCTTTCGCTACGCCTACACCTAACGGCTTAAGCTTGCTCAACAGATTAACTCGCTGACCCATTATGCAAAAGGTACGCTGTCACCCGGACAGACGGCACAGCAAGCTGTGCTGCCTGGCAGGCTCCAACTGGTTGTAAGCACTCGATTTCAGGTTCTATTTCACTCCCCTCACCGGGGTTCTTTTCACCTTTCCCTCACGGTACTTGTTCACTATCGGTCGCTAAGGAGTACTTAGGTTTAGAGGATGGTCCCCCTAAATTCAGACAGGGTTTCACGTGCCCCGCCCTACTCAAGGATCTGCAACCTTCTTACCTGTACGGGACTATCACCCACTACGGTTACCTTTTCCAAGGCATTCCAGTTTCTAATCACAGACCACAGACCTGGTCCGCGTTCGCTCGTCACTACTAGCGGAGTCTCATTTGATTTCCTTTCCTCCGGCTACTTAGATATTTCAGTTCACCGGGTTTGTCTTGCATACCTATGTATTCAGCATGCAATGGCTAATAAATCAGCCGGGTTTCCCCATTCGGACATCTGCGGATCAAAACTCGTTGACAATTCCCCGCAGCTTATCGCAGCCTACCACGTCCTTCATCACCTCTTAGCGCCAAGGCATCCATCAAGTGCTCTTTCTTGTTTGTTCATTCGTAGCGATACGTGCAGTACCAAGACTGCACAACTTTTTATACTTTATCAGCTAATCGAATCGAGATCATCCTCAGAGAGGACAATCCCTACCATTGATCTTTCTACTAACTTGTCAACCATCGAGCCACAAACCGCAAGGGCCAGGGGCTCCATAGAGTCACAATTCTTAACTAAGAACGCGAATAGTGTCAACAAATTACTTTAATTTTTTCCTATTCTGTCTTGGCTCACTTGACTTGCCTGAGCTTTGCCGCAACACCCAAAATTTCAACTTCGAGGACATAACCAGCGATAAGCAGTATACCAACCAGTAAAAAATTGTGCACAACCAAAGTTGTTGGTATGCTAACCGAAATTCCTTACCTGATGAGCAGAGAGGCACCAGTGGTTTCCGTATTAGAAGACAGAATTCTAGTCCCGTTCAAGGAGGACTATCACATGTACTACAAGGTATATAACCCGGAGACTCTAGGTGAGTCTACGCCGCTTATATGTGTGCACGGCATGGCTGGAAATTCCGCATGTTTCGACTATCTGGGTCGCGCCATAAATGATTTCCCTGTGGTATCAATAGACGTAGTTGGCCGGGGCAAGAGTTCATGGCTTAATGACCACTCACACTACAACTACAACACATATTGCGTCGGTGTATTACACCTGGCAAAGCACCTCAACATCAAAGAGTGCAACTATCTGGGTACCTCAATGGGGGGGCTCATCGCTATGTTCCTAGCAGCGCATTTTCACAACGCACTGAAAATCAAGAAATTGATCTTGAACGACATAGGCCCATGTATTGAGGAAAAGCCACTGAAGGCACTTGTTGAACTTATGACTCGACTTCCCACGTTTAGTGACAAAGGGCAGGTAAAGCCGTATTTGAAAACCGTGCTGCGTCATTTCGGCGTGGAAAAGGAGGAGCACTGGGACCACTTGGCACAAAACAGAGTGATGGAGAAAGAAGGCGGCGGATATGCCCTAACCTTGGACCCTGGTATTGGTATCCAGCTTGCCCTTGAAGTACAGCAAGCCCTTGACGCACAGCAAGTGGGTGGCCACTGGGAAATCTGGGACGTATGGCAAAGGGTCCAATGTGGTGAGATTTTGGTGCTTAGGGGCGAAAATTCCGACCTTCTAACCCAAGATATTTTGCAAAGAATGTTGCAATCTCGCCAGCATATAACCTGCATAGAGTACCCGGGGATAGGGCATGCACCAACACTCATGGCAGAAAGCCGGATAAAAGCTGTTGAGCATTTCGTAAGGGCAAACTAGCAGCCTGGGGTGGTACTCTGCAGCGTTTCGGTGGAGCTAAAATACCTTGAAAACTGTCTCTTTACGAGGTAGTAACGGACCCTGTTGTGGTGCGTAGGTATATCTATTGTGAGTAAGGGCAAGCATCGTTCAGCAATGCCTGATGAGCAGGTGGTTAAGTCTTACCGTGATATGCTGCTGATGCGCAGGTTCGAAGAAAAGGTCGGCCAGCTGTATGGAATGGGCCTCATACGCGGATTTTGCCATCTATACATAGGGCAAGAAGCGATAGCAATAGGTCTAAAAAACGTGCTGAGTAGCGGAGACTCAGTGGTGACCAGCTACAGGGAACATGGGTTTATGCTCTCTTCGGGAGAGAGTGCTAAAAGCGTGATGGCAGAACTCATGGGAAAGGCAGCTGGGTGCTCAAAGGGCAAGGGAGGCTCTATGCACATGTTCAATGTGAAAAAGAATTTCTTCGGCGGACACGGCATTGTAGGTGCGCAGGTGCCCATAGGAACGGGCATCGCCTTCGCTGAAAAGTACAACAAGAGCAATGGAGTGGTATTTACCTGCCTCGGCGACGGTGCAATGAACCAGGGGCAGGTTTATGAGTCCCTCAACATGGCAGCATTATGGAAATTACCGGTGGTATACGTGGTCGAAAACAACGAGTACGCCATGGGCACCGCTGTTACAAGATCCTCATCTGTTCCCGAGCTTTACAAGCGCGGGGAGGGATGCGGGGTACCGGGTCGCCAGGTTGACGGCATGGATGTTTTCGCCGTAATCGAGGAAGCGGAAAACGCTGCAGAGCAATGTAGAAAGGGACATGGTCCTATCTTACTTGAGATGAAAACTTACCGTTTTAGGGGGCATTCAATGTCTGACCCAGCAAAGTATAGAACCAGGCAGGAAGTTGAAGAGGTAAGAGATAAGAGGGATCCACTATGTCGGTTAAGGGAATACATACTTAAGCATTCGATTACACCCGAAAGCACATTAGAAGACTTCGAGACAGAAGTGCGTGGAGAAGTTAATGAAGCTGTGGAATTCGCTCAGAGCAGTCCCGAACCTCCAGTCACAGAGCTATACACAGACGTATACAAGTGATAGACGAAAGACTCCTACCAAGGTTAAGCGTTTGCCGCGTCTGCTCGGACAATTGTGCAACGACATAAAAAAGATGTGTACGGAATCCGGTTGTGTCGCACTGAGTGGCAGCCACACCCGAAAATTGGTTTGTTTCGCAATGCATACAGCAAATTAATGCAATTTTTTCTATTGATTGGTTGCAGATTGGCACATTAGTGCTAGACTTAGCCAGGGTGTTTGTTTATACCGTAGCTTATGAGAAAGGCTTGCATGGTCTGTGTTATAGCGTTGCTGTATAGCTCGGCTGCTTTCGGTAAGCAGGAGCCGCGCTCTATGGCTGCTGATGACCACATAAAGATTATGAATTTCAATCCCCAGTCCATACACAAATACACGGGGTTTTATGGGTACCAGTCCAGTATACTTTTTGAAGCTGGAGAGGTCATAGACACCGTCTCCATGGGGGATTCGACCGGTTGGCAGCTCGTACCTAAGGAAAACAGGCTGTTCATAAAACCTGTAGGGGACAACGCTGATACTAACGTTACCATAATCACAAACAGGCGCGTGTATTATTTTGAGTTGCACGCTGAGGAGGCCGCTGGGCTCGACGATCCCAGACTCGCGTATGAGGTGAGGTTTGTGTATCCAACTACGGAAGGCATCGGCGCCTCAGCACCTGATTCAAGCGGCGGGGTTTCATTCCCTACATACCAGAACGATGTACCAGATCTGAGCGATCCCGAGGTCGCCAAAAAGGGCTTGAACTTTGAGTATTCTGTGTCTCATTCCGCTGGTTCTTCCGGGATTGTCCCCCTAAGAGTGTTTGATGACCGTAGGTTCACTTACATGCAGTTTTCCGACGTTAATGGGGATCTGCCCTCCATATTCAATGTGGACTCTGAGGGGTATGAATCCCTCGTGAACTTCAGGGTTGTTGGTGACTATGTGGTTGTGGAGCGTGTAGCTCCAGCTTTCACATTGAGATACGGCTCTAGTACCGCTTGCGTGTTCAACGAGAAGATGTACCGGGCCGTTTCCGCAGTACGACGAAGGGGGCGCGAGTAGCAGTTTCTCGTTTGAGGTTTTTATGTCGTCCGATATTGTAGAGGTTAGTGACTCTGATTTTGCTCAGAAGGTCTGTGACGGTAGTGGCTTGGTCCTTGTGGACTTCTGGGCTCCGTGGTGTGGGCCTTGCGTTGCCCTCGGGCCACAACTTGAGAAATTAGCTCAGAAATACACCGGCAAGCTCAAGGTTTACAAACTGAACGTCCAGAGCAGTCAGGATGTTCCAGTGCAATATGGGGTGAGTGCGGTACCCACGTTAATAATTTTCTCCGAAGGAAAGGAGCTGTCTAGAGTTGTCGGCGCAGACTTGCAGCAACTTGTTCTGACGATAGACAGTGCCGTGGGAGGCAGCACATAAAAGTGGGTGGGGCCTGTTGGGCTCGTCTACAGAGAGAGGCGGAAACAGCTCAGTGATTTGGAAAGGAGCGCGGCGAGGACTCTGGCAGGCGCCCCGTCACCGCTGTCTCGGGCATTCGGTCGTAGTCGCCCCGCAGATCTATAGTAACAACAGCCAGGAAACATGTGGTAGCAAGCAGCAAGCTCGCCAAAGCGGTATTCACAGCTTATTCACCGAGTTTCTCTCCATCTAGGGACTCAATTTTGAGTGCTATATCCTTTATGATACCGTCACAATACTTATGTAGCTCCCTACCCCTATTGTACAATTCGACGCTCCTATCGAGCGACACGTTACCAGATTCAAGTTCCTCTACAATGCGCTCCAGCTCCCGAACAGCTTCCTCAAACTTACCTCCATTATTCATAGACATTTGCCAAATAACTGCTACGCTGCTGTAATCTTAACCCCTTCGCTGGTGATTACAAGTGTCCCATAGTGTAAGAGCGCCTGTCGTGGCCAGGATACATCGACCTTCCAGAAACGTTATGCAGTCTGGCATCCATAGAAGTGACCTATGGTGCATAGAGTTTGAGCCCTCACGTTCACAATATAAGGATTCGCTAATGGGGTGGGTTGGTTCTAAGGATACAGCACAACAGGTTAGACTGCAGTTTCAGAATAAGGAGGATGCTGTATCATACGCAAAAGCTCATGGCATAACGTATGTCATATTGCCTGACCAAACCGTTAGGAAAAAACCCAAATCTTACTCAGAAAACTTTTCGAAGAATAGGGGGTTGTAGGCCTTCTCGCGCACGTTGCAAATCTACTAAATCTGTTGTGAGAGGCTTACGACTTGTGTTAAAGTACCTACGCGCGTGGTCCCGTGCTCGCCCTGTAGTTTGGAAGTGCTCGTATGTTCTTTGCTCTGATGCTTAAGGTATTGCCTATATACACAACAATCTTTCTAGGATTTGTGGCGGGCAGGGCTGTTAAGCTGGACAGCTCTACCATAGGCAATGTACTGTTCTACGCGGTGGGACCCACGGTAGTATTTTTTGGCATACTTAAGATAAACATCACGCCGGAGTATGTGTCGTTACCGGTCGTAACGTTTATTATCTGCTGTGCAATGTCACTGGTAGTGTACAGCATATCATCACTAGCATTTAGGGATTACACAAGGAACATGCTGGCCTTCAGCTCGGGAAGTTCTGGTATGGGGTTTTTCGGCCTTCCCGTAGCGATAGCCTTGTTTGATGAGAGCACGGTTTCTGTATACTTACTATGTTACGTGGGTATGCTCTTCTTTGAAAATAGTTTCGGCTTCTATATAGTGACCCATGGGCTATATACGCCCCAGCAATGTCTGAGGAAGCTTATAGTGCTGCCAACGCTACATGCAGCGGTGGCAGCACTAATCTGTAACCACTTTAAGGTGCGGGTGCCAGAGTTTCTGCTCAACGTATCTGCAGACCTTGCAAGCACGTACATGATTCTAGGTACCATGCTGCTGGGCATATCAATAGCGAATATAAAGGACTTCTCAATCAACTGGAAACTCATGGCACTCACAGTATTGATAAAATACGTCGTGTGGCCACTCTTAATATTAATGCTAATTTTTCTGGATCGCGAGGGGCCACGCCTGTATAACAGCCAGACATATCAGGCGCTTATTCTCCTGGCAATCGTACCAATATCAAGTACAGGGGTGATACTGGCTTCCATGCTTAACTACAAGCCAGACATGGCCGCCATGATGCTATTAGTTAGTACCGTAATAGGAATATTCTACGTCCCCTTCATGATATCGCTACTGCTGTACTAACCAAATCACAGCACCAAAACTCACCACCTACGCAATCCCAAAGACTCGCGCTCCTCCTACCTACTCCTCCAACCAGTCTCTGTGTATGTCCTCCTTCTTAATCCTAGAAAGCGCAAAAAGTGTAACTATCGCCCAGAACATCACGTAAAATCCAGGAGCAATCTTGCAGCCTGTAACTTTTATAAGCCAAGTGCACAGCGCTGGCGCGATGCCACCACCTATAGCAGCAGCGACATTCCTGGCAATACCAAACCCAGTATATCGCACCTTGGTTGGAAATAACTCAGACATTGCAGCAGTCGCAGGACCAAGAGTTGCCGCAAAAGGCACTGCGAACAACAAATACCCTAACCCTACGTACAGGACACTGCCCTGGCTTAGCATCCAAAACACCGGTACGCCGATGAACAACAGTGTGATAGAGGCTCCGCCAATTACCTTTTTCCTTCCCAGAACATCTGAAAGCGCACCAAAAGCAACTGTCAGTATACCGCTAATTACGATGTTCACTATCTCTATGATCTCACTTGCCTGAGGACCAATAACTACCGAAGGTGAGAAGTCTCTGACAAAGCTGATGAAGAACACCATAAAGAGGTGAAACGAGCAATTTTCCACACAGTCTATGGCAATGGCCAACAACAACGGCCTTTTGTAGTGTTTGAATAAATGCCTCACCGGGGATTCGTCCGTAAGAACCGCGCCCTCGTCCCTGTTCTCAGAATGTGCTTCATACGCGGGACTCTCACCAGTTTTTGCCCTCACATAAATGCTTATAACACCTATAACAAATCCGACGATAAAAGGTATCCTCCAACCCCACACTCCAAAATCATCGCCAGTGAAGTGCCTTACCACAATTTTTACAGCTAGAGCGAATACGGAACCCAGAACTGCGCTCAGCACTTCAAAGCTACCAAAAAGCCCAGTATTGCCTTTTTTGGAGTTTTCTATCAAGAACGTACCGTTACCAGCCTCCCCACCAAGAGACACACCCTGTACTAGCCTGCATAGCACAAGCAGTATAGGAGCGAGAACCCCAGCACTTGCATATGTAGGGACTATAGCCATAAACCCCACAGGCACTGACATACCAATGATTGAGAGCATAAGTGCCACTCTTCTTCCATATCGATCACCTATATGCCCGAATACACTTGCACCAAAGGGGCGCATGCAGAACCCTACAGCAAATACACAAAAACCGCTCAACAGCTGCAAGTACTTATCTTCCTGCGGAAAAAACAGCGTGCCTATGGTACCGGCAAGGCTCCCAAATAGGATGTAGTCATACCACACAAGCGTATTACACATTATGGTGGACAGCACAGCTTTTGTTACCTTTCTATCCATAAAACCTCCATTAACTTGGCCACATAGCCTTTGCAGACCCACGCAGGGTAGCTCGAAGGCCACCCCAACCTGACACTAACACAACATACAACTGCTAGAAGCCCAGCTGTACCGGATTTGGTAACAGTGCACCCCTAACGATACCGCGTGGCTCCGAACTGCAATCCTATGTCAAAATATTGAATCTGTCAGCAGGTGTTGCAAATTTTAATTTGACTCATCACCCCACAGTGATAGAATCTGGGCCTCTTGGGTTGGAAAGGGGTCTTGGATAGTACATGTCCGTGAAGATAAGGTTAATGAGGCTGGGTGCCAAGAAAAAGCCATTCTACAGAGTGGTGGTGTCTGATTCCAGGGTTCGGAGGGATGGCAAGTTCATTGAGCATGTGGGCTTTTACGATCCCATGGTTCCGTATGGTGAGCCGGGCTTCCTAAAGATCGATGCCGAGAGGTTAAGTTACTGGCTGAGTGTGGGGGCACAACCCACAGATAGGGTTTCCTGGTTCATCAAGAAAGGCCTGGTTGAAGTGCATCCTAGTCCCTCTGGGTCTAAGACTGCCTAGGCGCTACCAAAGCTAGTGGAGTCGCTCTTTATTTTGGCTTATATCCCGGTTTCGTGATTTGGCTGCTCCTTGCAATGCCCAGGCTGTGCGGCGGTAGGTCTTCTGTGATCACGCTACCCGCAGCTACAGTCGAGTTATCCCCTATGTCCACCGGAGAGATTATTGTGCTATTCGCGCCCACAAGGCAGTCGCTTCCTATGTTCGAGTGGTGCTTGTTCCGGCCATCATAGTTACATACTACGGCTCCTGCCCCCACGTTGGTCTTGCTACCTATTGTACTGTTCCCGAGATAACTAAGGTGTTTTACTTTACTCATCTCACCCAAGTGGCTTTCTTTCACTTCCACAAAATTCCCCACAATGCAGTGCCGGTCTATGACCGAATGCCCCCTCACTCTGGCAAAGGGGCCAACCAGAGCGCGCTCTTTGACGCGGCAAAATTCCAAATGTGAGTAAGGCAGGATCTCTGCTCCTGACTCTATAGCGACCCCCAACCCAAAAACAACGTACGGATGCACTATAACGTCCTGCGCTATTTGCGTATCAGCAGAGAAAAATACCTGATCAGGCAGCACCAAGGTCACGCCCGACCGCAAAAAGTGAGCTCTTCTCATGCGCTGAAAACGCGACGCCGCTACCGCAAGATCTTCCCGGGTATTTATGCCCATCGCCTCCTGCTCGTCTGTAACTACATGGTCAACTTCTATGCCCTTGCCCACAGCAGATTGCACGATGTCCGTAAGGTAGAGCTCGCCCCCCTCAGCGCGAGGTAGGCCACACAGCAACTCTGAAATCACTTGTTTCCGCCCAGCGATTGCACCAGAAACCGCAAGGCCGTTGATACCATGTTCGTTGCCAATTCTTAGGACGCCCCCAGACTCATTTGGCACTATCCTACCGTATTGGCTATTCGAGGATTCAAAAGCTACCAAAACAATCCCCGCACCTCCGTGGAGTTTATCAAGCACACGGTGCATTGTTACTGTGCTAAGCAGTGGGGTATCCCCATACAGTATTAGCAAAACCTCTTCCGAAGAGCCCTGCAACTCTTTTAATGCTGAGCAAACCGCACCTCCGGTACCAGTCACCTCTCCCTGTAGTACACTTTTGAAATTCAAATTGTGCTTCTCTGCCAACGCAGTAATCGCATCGCTCGTCAAAGCATTCACCACTATAACGACATGTTCTGGGCATAACTCACCAGCAAGTCGCAACACATGCTCTATTACTGGTATATTTCCCAGTGTGTGTAAAACCTTTGGGGTCGTGGAACGCATTCTGCTACCACGCCCTGCTGCAAGTATTACGATGTCCATAACCCCTTCATAAACAATTCGGCCGGGATTCACTAATTTCCCGGCCCTCCCCCAGATTTCCCATGCCTTACAAACACCAAACGTGTACGGAAACCGAGAAACACTTTACCCGAGCGCCCCTTGCGGTGCCATATGTATTACAACACACAGGCACGCAAGGCCTCATTGTTGCACCGGTCTATATATGTATTAGCTCCCCGCTTAGCATGTTGTTATGGTCAACCAAGGAGGTAATAACGCTCAAAAAATTCTTAAGGCATGTAACGTTGTCTATGTTTTCTAGTGATCGCACATCATCAATCTCATGATCTGGAATTTTCGGCGGGCATATAGCGTTCACTTGAATATTCGCGGTAAGTTCCCCAGCGGCCATCTCGGTAAAATCTGCTAGCGATTTCTTAGACAGCAAGTACGCAAAATACTTTGTCCGGATTCTTGTAATGTTTGTATCCACAATGTTGATTACCTTCCCACATTTGGCGGTACACATGCGCGCAAAGTATTGTGTGAGAAACACGGGCGCCTTCACGTGTATATCAAAATTCTCCACAAACGCGTTTTCACACAGTTGCTTTAGGGTGCTCGTGTAGAAAACTGAGGCATTATTTATCAGCGTGTCGCAGTGTGGAATCTCCGAAAATGCATAAGTAATGAGGCGATCAAGTGATGCAAAGTCGCGCAAATCAGACTGAAAAAGCAGACACCGCCTACCGTAGATTTCTTGAATCACAGCCTGTAAGTCTAGTGCCTCACTACACGATTGGTTATAGTGCACCACAACGTCATAACCGTGCCTGGCCGCAAGGAAGATAGCCATAGCTCGCCCAATTCTGCGCGCAGCTCCAGTTATGATTACACCCCTTCTACACATGGCACAGCCGATCTACGGCGACGGAACACAAACAAGCGGCCTGGACGTGGCAACCACCCCGAACCACATACGTTTTAACCTACCAAGCAACAGCGGTCAACCTCAAAACCACCACAAAAGTAGCTAGGGAGTGCGCACAGCAGCACTAAGCGGCATCCCCAATATGTCCGTGAAACAAAAACCGTAGTGATTCAACCACTCTAGTTTGTTGCTATAGAAGTTGCGAAGGTCAGTAATCCCGTATTTCAGCATCGCCATTCGTTCGACGCCCATGCCAAACGCAAATCCGCAATACTCACTGGGATCTATGTTGACGTTCTCCAACACCTTGGAGTGCACCATGCCACAACCCAACACTTCAACCCAGCTGCCCCGTTCATTCTTCACGTCAACTTCCGCAGATGGTTCCGTAAATGGGAAAAAGCTGGCCCTCATCCTGGTTTCCACACCACGTCTGAAGAACCTACCAAGAAAGTAATTTATGCAGTACTTCAGGTGTCCCATAGTTACGTGCTTGCCAACAAGTAACCCTTCCACTTGGTGAAACATGGGACTGTGCGTTGCATCCCAATCGTTCCTATAGACCCTACCGGGAGATATAATCTTGATTGGAAGACTGGGATTGTTCTCCATGGCGCGTATCTGCATCGATGACGTATGGGTCCGCAACACCACCCTGTTGCCATTGAGCTTCTCCGCCATATAAAACGTGTCATTTTTGTCCCTGGCGGGGTGGTGCTCAGGTGTATTTAGCGCATCAAAAACATGAAACTCGTCCTCCAGCTCAGGACCGTAAACTATCGAAAAACCTAGCTCACTCAGTATGCCCCTAATTTCCCTTATCACTCCAGAAATCGGGTGCATCTTGCCGTAGATCCTGGGCCTTGAAGGCAGAGTCACATCCACTCGCTCGCCAGCCAATCGCGAGTTCATCTGCTCCCGAGCAAGCTGCAGCTCCCTATTTTGGATCACCAGCTTAAGCTCCGAGCATGCAGCGTTCGCCGCAGACCCAACGGCTTTACGCTCGTCCATATCTTGTATAGCAGAAACCTGACGCAGCAGAGCAGTTAAAACACCAGATCTTCCAATGTAATGAGCCCGTATTGAATTCAACTCTTCTACAGAACCGCAGTCAGCAACGCGGGCCCCCGCTTCCTCACTTAGGCTAAGTATTTTGCTGATCAACGGCACAAGTATACCCACAGGCACTGGCAACGGCGCCAACTACTTTCTCGAAAGCAGCCTTGTCGTTCACAGCCATGTCAGCCAACATCTTCCTGTCCAGCTCCATTCCACACGTAGCCATACCTTTGATAAGCTGAGAATACTTCACACCAAACTGCCTTGCAGCAGCGTTTATACGTACAATCCACAAACGCCTGAAGTCGCGCTTACGGTTGCGCCTATCCCTATATGCGTAAGCCAGAGCCCGTTCGAGCCTCTGCAAAGCAGCCCTGTAACAGTTCTTGGACCTACCCCTGTAGCCCTTGGCAAGCGCAACAACCTTTTTGTGCCTAGCCCTGGCGGTGACACCACGTTTGACCCTAGCCATAAAACCCCCGCTCCATATCAAAAACTATATGGCATGAAAGACGCAACAATGCGCGCATCTGGGGCACTCATCGGCGCAACGCCCCTGCGGGCCCTGAGGCTCCTCTTGCTCCTTTTAGTCATACCATGACGCTTGGTAGACTGAGCTGACATCACCCTGCCGCTGGCCGTGACCTTAAACCTTTTCTTGGCTGAAGATTTGGTCTTCAATTTTGGCATAAAACTCCATGCCTATCTAACAAATGCACAGGTTATATCCTTGTGTGCACAGTGTCAAGCGGGAGCACCCCCTCCAGGAACGTACTTTAAAACGAGGCAGAAACATTTATGCGCTATGCCACCGACTAAATCGGGTGCAATTGCGGGTCTTATCGATCTTGGCAATTTGTTTTGGAATAAGGTTTGCTGTGTAGAAAAACTTCGAGTGTACTACATGTGTAAAATCGCATAGTGAAACGTGTTTTTTGTGGTACGGTACGCAACCTAAAATGCCTTAAGGTGGCTGAAAGTCCTTGACACACAGGGCGCGTGTGGTACTATGGCTGGGCCTGGATCGGACTGTGCTCGTATGTTGTGGGGTTAACCAATTCTTAGAGGTTGTGGTCTAGTGTTGGGATCTGTGCAGTTTCGTTAGTTTGGAGATTCTTTGGATTATGTCGTCAAGCAATGATGGTACCCCGTTGATGCCCAGGGCAGTTGCTGTGTGGTTGGTGGACAACACGGCCCTCACTTTTGAGCAGATAGCTGAGTTTTGCGGCTTGCATCTGCTTGAGGTCAAGGGCATTGCTGATGGCGAAGTTGCCAAGGGCGTTGTGGGGTGCAATCCGGTTGCCATGGGGCAGGTTACCAAGGAAGAGATAGAGGCATGCCAGAGGGATCCCGCTAGGATTCCGAAGCTGGTTGCACACCGGGGGACGACCGGTAAGCTCTCAAAAAGAAGGGGTGCTAGATACACTCCCGTAGCTAGGCGCAGAGATAAGCCTGACGCGGTTTGTTGGATACTTAAGTACTGTGCTGAGATGCACGATTCACAGATAGCCAAGCTTATAGGCACCACTAAGGCCACGATTGCTGCAGTCAGGAATAAGGAGCATTGGAATTCGAGCAACATTAAACCTAGGGATCCAGTTCTGCTTGGCCTGTGTACGCAGGCTGATCTCGATGAGGCCATCATGAAAGCCCAAATGATAGCTGAAAGGGAGAGAAGAGTCAGAAATATGAATGAGGGAGTCCAAGATCAGGAAGCGTAGGTGCGTGATCCTGTGGGTCTCTAGAGGCTTACACAATATCTACTAGAGAATTGCAACGTGTTAGGTCAACCTTGTGTTCACCAAAAATAGAAGAAGGCCCAGGGCCTCTTCCCCAAAGTCAGAAGCCGAAAAAAAAGGAATGGAAAGCCCCCCCAGCAATGGAGTTGGGAGGATACTGAATCTGTGTGAATTGAAGA
>NZ_JAOTBG010000014.1 GCF_025628805.1 Anaplasma capra | reverse complement strand
CATGCTTTGAGGTGCAATTTATAAGGTCTTTATGAGCGATGATAGTGACCCTTGGGGAGGGGGCAGCGGAGGAAGCTTCGATAAACCTAAAAACGGGAAAAAATTCAGTGATGCCCAGTTTGACGGTTTCTTCAGTGGTGTTCGTTCGGCGTTGAGTGAGTTCCCAGGTGGGCACGGTGGCGGGTTTTCGTTCAAGTATTCTCACCTATTTATTGCACTTGTGGTTGCCGTCGCGTTCTACGCATGCTCTGGATTTTACGTGGTAAATCCGGAAGAGAAGGCTGTTGAGCTAACATTTGGAAAATACAGAAAAGTTACCGATCCTGGTTTGAGATACTGGTTGCCTCGCCCTTTGGGTAGGGTGCTAAAAGTGAAAGTTGAGGTCGTCGGCAAGGAAGAAATAGGCGCAGGCACATCAAGAGATGCTGACCACGGCACAGGTGAGGGTATCATGCTCACCGGTGATGAAAACATAGTGAATATAAACTTCGACGTTCAGTGGAAGGTCACCGACGCGTATAAGTACCTATTCTGTGTAAGGGATATGAGGCCAGGGGCCACAGTGAAAAACGCAGCAGAGAGTGCTATGCGCGAAATAATAGGAAAGAGTACACTTGCTTTTGCCATAGAGGGAGAAGGAAGGGCCTCTATAGCGTATGAAACAAAAAAGCTATTGCAGAGTATACTGGATCAGTACAACATGGGCGTGGAGGTCCTCTCCATACAGCTAAAGAAGGTGGATCCTCCAGAGAAGGTTATCAGTGCGTTCAGAGATGTGCAGAGCGCCCGCGCTGATAAGGAGCGCGCCATAAATGAGGCGCATGCGTATCGTAATGAGGTGCTCCCCAGAGCCAAGGGGGAGGCGATCAAAATAAAGCTAGATGCCGAGGCATACAGAAGTGAGGTGGTAAACCGGGCTCAGGGTGATGCTGCTAAGTTTCTTGCGATACATAAGGAGTACGTAAACCAGCCTGAAGCAGTCAGAGACCGCATGTATATAGAGGTTATGGAGGAAGTGCTGCGTGGCATGGATAAAATAGTCGTTACAGACGACGTCAAGGGTCTGTTCTCTTATTTGCCCCTGACGTCTGAAGGTGGCAACAAATTGGGGAGCGGTAAGAAGTAGCATGAAATTAGGACTGGCTAAATTGGTTGTACTGTGCTCCATTGCCTTTGCAGGGGCAATAATTATACTCGAGTCCCTGTTTATCGTTGATGAAGCGCACCAGGCCATAGTGGTACAGTTTGGGCGCGTACTGAAAAGCGTACAGAAAAGCGGTTTGTTCTACAAGGCCCCCGTGATCAGTGAGGTTATATACTTTGATAAGAGAATCATAGAAATCAGATCAGACTCTTGTGAAGTTATAGCTGCAGACCAGAAACGTTTTGTCGTGGACTTTTACGCAAAGTACAAGATTGTGGATCCAGTAAGGTTTTACCAGACAGTGAGGAGCGAAACTGGGCTTGAGAATAGGCTGAGCTCCATCATAGAGTCAAGCTTGCGTGAGCAGGTGGGAAGCGTTGCGCTGATTAACTTCCTAAATGAGGCAAGATCCGATGTGATGCGCCGCATACAGGAGGGCGTCCGTACAGAGTCTGAAAAGTTTGGCGTAGAAATGGTTGATGTGCGCATCAAGAGGGCTGATCTGCCAGAAGAGAACAGCGCAGCAATTTTCCGACGCATGCAAACAGACAGGGAAAAGGAGGCAAGGGAGATTAGAGCAGAGGGCGAAGAGGTATCCCAAAAAATTAGATCGGATGCAGACTTTCAGACGCGTGTTATAATCGCCGATGCGATGAAGGACGCACAGATAATCAGGGGTGCCGGAGACGCAAGAGCATCTCAGATCTACAATGACGCCCTGAGTTCTGACCCTGACTTTTTCAGTTTTTACCGTACAATGAGAGCCTACAGGAAAGTCTTCGGCGACGACACAACTAGAATTGTGCTGTCACCAAACAACGATTTCATAAGTCTTTTTAACAAACACAGGGGTTAAGTGTGAAGAGATTCTTGTCGCTTTTTTTGCTACTTACGACACTGTTTAGCGTTAGTTGCGGTGCTGGCATTGGGGTATCGGCCTCGCAGTCGCGAGTTTCTGGCGCGCCGGACAGCCACAGGGGGTTTTCTGAGCTTGCTGCCAGGTTGCTACCTGCAGTGGTCAACATATCCACTGAGCAAACTGTGGATAGTGATGCGAACTCCATGGGACAACAGGGTTTCAGGTTCCCAGGAATCCCAAAGGGCATTTTTGAAGAATTCTTCAACAACCTGGAGCCTCTACTAGTTGACCCACCAAAGCCACGTAAGGTGATCTCCTTGGGATCCGGCTTCATAGTGGACAAATCTGGGCTGATAGTGACCAACTATCACGTGATAGCGAACGCGAAAGAGATTCATGTGAAATTTAGCGACAACTCCACGGCCAGGGCCACAGTGCTGGGCAAGGATCCTAAGACGGATCTAGCTGTGCTTAAAGTCAAAACAAAAAAAGACCTGCAACCCGCTAAGTTAGGCAATTCCGACAACGTTCTGGTTGGAGAGTGGGCACTTGCGATAGGTAACCCCTTTGGGCTCGGGGGCTCAGTAAGCGTTGGCGTAATCTCTGGCCGCGCACGCGATATCAATATTGGCACTGCCAGCGAATTTTTACAGACCGACGCAGCCATAAACCGTGGACATTCCGGGGGGCCTCTGTTCAATGCTGATGGGGAAGTGATTGGCATAAATACCGCGATAATGTCCCCCCAGGGCGGAGGGAATGTTGGCGTAGCGTTCGCTATCCCGTCAAACAACGCTGCCCGCGTTATAAATGTGTTATCCAAAGGCGGCAAGGTAGAGCATGGATGGCTTGGGGTTGTAATCCAGCATGTAACCGACGACATGACGGATTCTCTCGGTCTGGAACAGGCTCGGGGTGCGTTGATATCTAGTGTTGCCAAGGATAGTCCAGCAGAAAAGGCGGGGCTAAAAGTGGGCGATGTTATTCTGGAGTTCAACGGGCAAAAGATTGACAGCATGCCCCAGTTAACCCACCTCATAGCAAAAACTGCAGTGAACGAAAAGGCCAAGATGGCTGTCCAGAGGGATGGTAAGGTTCTCAATATTGTAGTTACCATAGGCAAGCTACCTGATGATGCTATACCTGGCAGCACCGACCAGGAGGCTACAGACGAAAGCGTAGGGCTCACAGTCACAAACCCACCCAAAAGCTCTAAGAAGCAGGAGGGGGTGTTGATTATCCGCGTTGACCATAGAAGCGATGCTTTCGGCGAGGGTATTAGGAAGGGAGATATACTACTTGGAATCAACTCCACAGCAATAAACAACGTGTCGGATTTTAGCAAGGAGATGGGCAAGATTAAGAGTAGTAGTGGTAAAGGATCTTCTTTGTTATTGCTCGTAAAGAAGGGAGGTGGCGATTCACCACCGGTATATATCCCGGTAAAACTGAACAAGAATGCATAGGGTTGTGGGGCGTTGTTCCCGAGCATTATTGTGTTGCTCTTTGCGGGTATGTCGTCCCTCGGCGCTGGTTCCAGTAAGGGGTAGGGAGGTAGGATCCATGGTAAAGCGGTGTGCCAGAGTTGCAAATGGCCAGGCTGCTACGTGGGCTAGTGAAGGTGTGCCTGTGCAGCACAGCATTAGGCTTCATCGCCATTCGCAGTCAACTCCCACACCCATTGCCGGAAACGGATTGGTAGCCACCTACACCCAAGTGCTGCAGCGTTGTTTCTATTCAAAAATACCGCACCGCTCCATTGTTGGGCTTCTTGGCACAGCAATGGACAAAATTGTAACACTGGGGCCAATCGCTGCTGAGGCTGATAGCAAGGCGCCACGCGTTGAAACAGGGCAAATGATGTTAGTGACTTCAAGTGGCCGTATCATCCGTAGCTCAGTGCGTGTTGCTGCACTTGGCCTATCACAGCCCGAAGTCATTCAGTTTTACAACATTGCAAACAACCTACCTAGCGTACTAGTCAACAAACAGGAGTTTCATGTTGTCACGCTCCATTGATAAAAAAAGCCTGGTGTGCAGAGTGTATGAAGCCACGGGATACAAATTTTCAAATTTAGATCTCTTATTAGAAGCGTTGACTCACCCAAGCCTGTCGCGCGAAAACGTAGCAAATTATGAGCGCCTCGAGTTTCTGGGGGATGCCGTGCTCAACATGACTGCGTCGAAAATGCTCTACGATCTTTTCCCAAATGACGATGAGGGGTGCCTTACCAAAAAGAGAACTGCACTGGTGTGCGGTCCTGAGGTAGTAGAAGTTGCAAAATCTATAGGACTCGGCAATCTTATACTCATGTCCAGCGGGGAGCTGGCCTGCGGGGGGGCTTACAACCCAGGAATTTTAGAAAATGCATTAGAAGCTCTTATAGGGGCAATGTACATAGACAAAGGTACAGGGGACACCACATATGCAGACTTCATATACAGACACTGGCTTCCGCGCGCGCAGCACATGTCCTCGGTACCACCTCAGGACCCCAAAACTGCCCTGCAGGAGTGGGCACAGAGCAAGGGCCAGGCAGTACCGTCATACAGATTGATTAGTAAATCCGGTCCCGAGCATAAGCCTGTGTTCACGGTGGAAGTAAGCGTCCCAGGACATTGTAGCGCTCTTGGCGCTGGTAGTAGCAAAAAGCTTGCTGAGCAGGAAGCAGCAAACTTGATGTTGAAAAAGATCATTGGGCCTTCCTAGAATGGACCCAGAGTTGTCACAGTGAAAAAAAAGCACAATAACGAAATCCTGGCATTACTAGTATCGATCATAATCTCAATGATATGCCTAACATACGCTTCAGTGCCGTTGTATAGAATTTTCTGCAAGGTAACTGGATATGGAGGCACCACGAGGCAAGCCCAACAAGTTGCGCCGAGAAATAAAAAGGCGGGCAGCTACAGCATCAAGGTGAGATTCAGTGCAGACACTCACGGAATCCCGCTGTCTTTTTATCCCGAGCAGCCCTACGTCGTCGTAACTCCGGGAATACAAAAGTTAGCATTCTACGTAGCGGAAAACCAGTCCGACAGAGAAATAAGCGGCACAGCGGTATACAACGTAACTCCAACACAAGCGGGAAAGTATTTCAACAAGGTCGCATGTTTTTGCTTTTCTCAACAGACATTCGCACCCAGGCTTAGATTGGCAATGCCGGTGTCATTTTTCATAGACCCAGCTATAGAAGAGGACCCAACAACCAGAGATATCAGAGAGATCACCCTGTCCTATACTTTCTTCCCCAACAACACAGAGCAGATAGGCGAGAAACCCGTATCTACCCGTAGAGGTAGCGGCAACGCCCACCCCTAGTCACACCGCGCGGGAGGGGGCACAGCTGGTGACCAACTAACCCCACACTTTTACGTAAGCGAAGCCACAACACCCCCGGAAACAACGGAAGCACCACCTGACCGGGAGATCCTGACATTGGTGATGCCGGAAGCACCAACCCTGAGCCCATTGGCAATGTCCATTACATCTCCATCGGAGAAGTAAGACCCCCTGCTGTCATCGGTAAGGACCATCATACGGCGATCATCCGCAGCACACACCATGTAACGGATAAGACATACAGCCACAAGAATCAGTACCATGGCGGCTGACACCATACACACACTAGACGCCGTAGACGGAATGAACAGGGACTGCACCGCTTCCGCAAAATTCCCATGCGCTTGTGCGCACAAGACGCCAAACGCGGCCGAAAAGGTGCACATGGAGGCACCCAGCGCAAACGCAAAACCGCACGAGAGGACATTGAATTTAGAGGCCCTAGAGCTACCCACCGAATCGCTAATGCTGACCTCTGCGCGCACACGAGCGCCCTGGACAAACTGCCCGTTCATCTTCAGCATCCTAGGAGCGTCGAACCTCTCTTCAGGAAGGGAAACGATAAGGCCATACCTATCAACCACCCTTAGTCTCACGCAGAACACTATGAGTCCAGCGAGAGCCACAAAGACACCCACCATGGAGAACAAAAAGGCGGCAGTAGAAGGCCCAAAGCTCAGCAGAGGGACCCCAGCAGAAAAGACGTAAGCGGCACAGAAGGCGAAAAGGGAAGCACTGGCGAGGAGCAGCACCCCAAACACCTTAGCAAACAGCCGGTCACGCCCCAGCCTTGAGACACCCACATCATCGTGACGGTCATCATCCCTCGACATCCTAGCCTCATTTTTTGAAGAGAAGACAACATTACTCTAGCAAAATCAGCACACGGAGTCAACAGGACCATCCCACAACCGCCTCCAGAGGGGTTTGAGGAACCTAAGCATCACGCAACCTACCCGCGCATAAACAGCCCGTAAGAACACACGGGCACACGAAGCCGGGAGCAAAACCCCCACACCAGGGGAGGCCACCACAACAACCACAGGACAGCGCACACCGCACAACCAAGGAGAGCCGGCCACCACGCGCGACGACGAAAAAGGGGCAGCAGGGGGAGGAAAGCAACACGGCCATAAGAAGGCCGCCAGAAGCAGCACCTACACCTTCTCAGGCAAAACCCGGAAACCACCCCACTTTTATACGTGTCTACAAGCAAGCGTGTGCCGCGCACTACATCGCAGCAAAAGGATTAACTGCCTCGTTTCCCCTGTAGTTAGCATCATGCACATGCACAGCGAGCACTTCATCGAAGTTACCTGACGGACCACCTAGCGAATCAGCAGGCAGTATTCCATCTGCAGCTGAGACACCACCCGAACTCACAACGACAAGTTTGTTGCCCTGACCAGATGCAAGCAAACCCCCCTTCATAGCCGCGAAGAGCGTCACAGCCATAGCCAAGAACAGCACGACAACCCACGCTTTTTGCAGAGGCGTAGCGGCAGAAAACCCTTTACCTATCATGTCAGCAGTTATAGCTGTACCTGTGGGCAGAGCCCCCGACAGAGTCGCAAACAAGGTAAGAGTCACCAGACCCGCAATCGCCACAGGTGTGGAGAACGGGTTCGAGCGGCTACCGGTAACAAATGACACGTCACGGAGGCGCCCACGCTCCTCATCCTCATCCTCACCAAGCTGAGGACCAGTAACGTACGCAGCTTCGCGATACAGCCCGTTCATTTCCTGGACTTTTCTCTTGTGATCACTGCAAGCCACAGCCAGCCCAATAGCGCTCACAATGAAAATGACCGCCATCACCATGAGCGCGATAAACTCGGGATGCTTCAGGAGCTCACTAGACCCCATACCCTCCCGAGACAGGCGCCACATGCGCGCAATCAGGGCAGCAACCACCACCAGCGACAAGGACACAGTAACACCCAAACCCTGACGCATGTACCTAGAAGCATCCGGGTTCGCTATGTGCGCACTCAGCCTCTTATTATTGATCTTAAAGGACATAACCGACACAACCCCTAAATAGATAACACCCAGGCGATACTACTGCTGGGAAACCAGATTGTCAACTAGTTAAACTTAGAAATATAAAACCCTAAACGCAGAAGCTCGCTAGTTACTTACCTTTAATCGGTCCGCACACTATTGGGGGGCTTATTCTATGATAAATTTAAGCATTGAACTATGTGTGACTCTGTGCAATTCCACTTGGGCCAGACCGCAAGGCAGGCGCCCCGGAGAATGGGGTTGCTAGCATGCAGCTGGTGATGTTCACACTCTTTAGATGCGCGCGCTACCCCACACCATGTCGCACAACTGGCCAGGCATCGCATACCCCTCCCGGAGAGAACACCCGTTATTTGACGTTATAGCCCGACTTCACGTTTCGTGCGATTGTGTTGGAGCCACCCGCCGCGTGTTACCCGTCTCAACCCGGGCTACGGGCATCTATGACGCACTCAACGCAGACCCCAGAGGCTCCGCGCCCACGTTCTATTAACTTGCTGATCCAGCTAGCGCTCTGCAACGCATCATACACAGAACCCCCTTCTACCGCTATGCCTGATGTGCATGCGCCCTCTCCTCTCGCGCCATCTACAGTATCAAGCCCCCTCAGAGTGTTGGGACCACAAGGCGGCGCGCTCGCGCTAGCACCTGCGTGAGCAACGATAATAGGTGCTGGAGCCACAATCATAAACATATTCACATTGGATGCGTTACCATCCGCGAGCACTCTTGTAAGAAAGAGCAAAACACATGAAACTGACAAAATTGACATCATGACGACAAACGCAATGCCACTCACTCCTTCCTCAGAAATTAACAGAGAAATAGGAGGAAAACCTTTGTAGTGGCCAACTACCGCACCGCCAGTCAGTGCTGCAGCAATGAACGAGAACACAGTCATGCATGCAAGAAGCAACTGGAAGGTGCTGTAGCCACTATGCACCCCGTATCTTCGCACGCTAACATTGAATCTTTGGCTAGGATAAACAAAGGGTGCCTGTATGCTCCCACCTGCGCTCCTCATTTTGCCACTCTTGTGCTGGAGAGCAGCCATGATAGACATGAAAGCCAGACTCAAGAGAAGTATTATTGCAGAAACTACGGCAGTGACGAAAACCGGAGTGTACCAAGAGAACGGAATCCCGGCAGAAATCGCGTAGGCAAACGCGGCAGCAGACGTGGCAGCAAATGTGGATGCGCAGAGAACCCCCAACCGAAAATAGACGTTGCTGACAGGTTTGCGCAGTATAAGAGATCCAGCATCACCCTTAACACCGCAGCCAAGATCGTCCACAAGCCCTCATAAAATAAAGACGCAGCTGCGCGCTTCCCAGTCGGCTGCGTCATCACAACACCACAGGAGTATACGCGTTATCTCAACTTAAGCCAACACAACAACCTTTAAATCGGCTTACAGGGAGCAGCTCGTGTACGCACCGCCATAATGCACCACCTATTCTGGCATGCCTAACCCACACAAAAATCTAATGGGCACCTAGAGAATGGCTTTCCCTCCTATACTGTTTCGCATCCCCACTTCAATGACAGACAGGCTGCCGAGCATTTCCCTTGCAACCTTGTTCACGTCCTGTAGCGTTATGGAATCAAAAAGTGCCCGATATTCCGCTATGTAATTCGGCCCCCTGCCCTGTAACTGTAGTTGCATAAGCAGGTGCGCCAGAGAACTTGTATTCAGGAAGGTAAACACAAAAGAATCCAGAATATCCGCCTTAGAGATACTGAATGACTGCTCATCCAACCCATGCTTTTTAACTTCTTTTATGACATCAAAAATCCCATCAACACCGCGCTTAGCTGTGGAATTGTCCGTGTACAGGACTCCCACCAGAGCATTGATATCTCCGTCATTGTACAAGGAGCTGCTGACATGATACGTAATCCCGAGCTTCTCACGCAGTTCTTTCATCAGCACGGAGCTCAGGGAGGTGCCACCCAACGCGTGTACCAGAAGTTTCATTGCGTGATACTTAGGATCATCAAACGCTACACCCCTCCCCACAAACATCACAACGCTTTGGGGAGAATCGTATTTTATATATCCCCTGCCCCCTATATCCGCATCAACGTGGGCAACAGTTTTAAGATTCTGCCCCCTATTTAGCCCAGCAAAGCTGGCATCAAGCATGCCCTGCAGGGTGTCCTCGTTGACATCTCCAACCACCCCTACGATCATCTGGTTGAGGTCGAAGCTGTCGCGTTTGTAGCGAGATACATCATCCAAAGTTATGCTATCTATGTCTTCGATGTTACCCATCGGTAGCGAACCGTGGGGATGTTCTCCAAACAACATACGCCCCATCCCGTACAGCGCTAATTCCCCAGGGTGAGTCATGCTGTGGCGCACCTCTGACTTCTGACGTTCTTTCTCTTGAGAAAAGACCTCGTCACTTATGTGGGCATCGAGAAGGCACTTCCCCAGCATATTCAGCGCAAGTTCAAGATTATCTGACAGGGTCTTCAGAGATATATACATGTTCTCATGGTCAACAGAAGCCGACAGATCTATCCCCTTTTCTGAAAACTTGCGCAGGACGCTTTCCTCTCCCTCAATCTCAGCGTGCGGCATAACCAGGGAGACCAAGTGCGCGAGGCCCCGCTGTCCCTCAGGATCGTAAGATGACCCGGCTTTTTTGAATGCGATAGATATGGACACTATAGGCAGGCTTTGCTCATTAACGTACCAGTAGCTTATTCCGCCTGGGGTACTTGCACTACGCACGTCTACGTTTAAATCACCAGCGGTACAGTCCGCTCCGAACAGCACCACGCATACTAAGAACAAGATACGCAACAATAAAGGGTTAGTGCTCATACGATCCTCCTACTACTTAGGTAACAAGTGTCCTTCCACTGCGGGGTTGGCAAAAATTCCTTTGAGCGCGGCATTCACCTCTTCGGCTTTGATGCCTTTTATCACGTCCACTACGTTCTCCATGGCAATCGTAGGTGATTCAATGGCTAAGAGCCCCGCATAGAACCATGCTCTATCCTCAATGCCATCAAGGTCGTATACAACGCGTGCCATGCTTCTGTACTTTGCGTTCTCCACAGATTGTTCTGACACCCCTGAAGCGATCAACTGCTCCACAACATGCCCAACTTCCCTTCTCGCAACTTCGGGGGAAATACCAGGGCTCAAACGTATGTCTATGGAAACCGCGCCGCTACTGAGCTCCTTAGCACCATACGATACTGACACGCTTGTTGCCACACGTTGTTTACGAACCAACTCATCGTACAGCACACCAAACTCGTCCCCAGCAAGAACATCTGCAGCCAGAGAGGCGGCGTAGTAGCCACGCAAACTCGCATCTTGAGTAACACTGGGGGTTCTATATAGCATAAACATCTCCGGATCTGCTACAAAAGCACTCTCCATCTTCAGGACCATACCCGCCCTGTGCGGAGGCTCTAGCTTTACATCAGTTTTGCGCTCAGCGGCTTGGTCATTGTTTTTTATACCGCCGTAGTAAGCCTTCGATAATTCCATAACCTCATCGAAATCTACATCCCCAGCAACCAGCAGTATTGCATTGCTTGGATTGTAATATTTGCGATAGAAGGCCTCAACACTACTCATGTCATAGTTTGCTATTTCGTGCTCCCAGCCGATAACTGGTCTACCATAACCATTGCGATAGAAGGCGTTTACAGCTTCTTCATCCAGCAACCCACGAGGAGTTGCCTCAGTACGCATTTTTCTCTCCTCTAGCACAACATTACGTTCACGCTCCATGTACTCCGTTGTGAGATCTAAGTTACGCATCCTATCGGCTTCCATCTCCATCATCAGCGGCAGATGCTGTTTTCCCACCAACTCGTAGTAGGCAGTATATGCATTAGAGGTAAGTGCATTAAACTTACCGCCCAGCCGCCCGATTATCTCAGAGAAGTTTTTGACATTTTTCGTGCCAGTAAACATCATGTGCTCAAGAAAGTGAGCAATACCTGAAAGACCGGGTGGATCGTCCATGCCTCCCACCTTGTATACTAGCATGTGCAGCACTATCGGGAAGCGGTTGTCTGGTATTACATAAACTTTCATCCCATTATCAAGCTCTGCAACCCTCATACTTTGCAGTCCTGCACACAGTGCAGAATTGTGGAAAAGCACAGACAAAAGAAAACTCGCTGCAAAAAATTTCTTCATCATCCCTAGAGTCCAAAATGAAAAAACTAAAGTCCAAGCCCAAGCAATATAGTGAGATCATTAATATTTCTTAACAGAAAGCGGTGCTGCACCACTGTCCTTCTCTTCACACATCTTTGCGTGGTTTATCAGCTCGAGACACAGAAAGCCTAGGGCACCACACGTCACACAGGCGTCAGCAAGGTTAAAAGCAGGCCAGTGAAATTCACCCAAGTGCAGGCTGATAAAGTCGTACACGGCACCAAGTCTGAATCTGTCTAAAAGGTTACCTAGGGCTCCCCCTATCACCACACCCATGCAGAATGCGCTCTTGCGACACTTGGATCTCGCGAACATAGCCAAAAGTACAGCTATAATCACCAAAGAGACGCACATAAACACCAGGTTCCCACCTTTCAGCGCATCAAACATGCCAAAGCTGATCCCTCTGTTAAAAACTTGTATCAAGCTACAAAATCTGGAAATCTCCACGACACCAAACTCTGAGTACAAACCCATGGCGTACGCCTTGCTCACCTGATCTAGTACAAAAACACATGCTATTGCTGTTATTCCAATGATCTTTTCTCTCACCACATAACCCCTAAACGGCACAACCGCAGTTTAGCACAAAAGTCAGAGCTGTACATAGGTACAGAAATGCGCTCTAGTGTCCCTGCTTAGCGCGAGAGATGTCCTGTTCTATTTGTTGAATGAGTTGGTTTACGTCACTGAATCTACGCTCAGGTCTTATGAAGTTGACAAGCTCCACATTGGCCTGCGCTCCATACATGTCCTTGTCAAAATCAAAGATGTGCATCTCCAACAACGGGAGCTCTACTTCAGAGAATGTCGGCCTCACCCCAATATTTGCAATACCGGGCAGCCAACCATCAGTACCAAAATTGACTCTAGCACCATACACGCCGTTCTTGGGCAACACAGTGTGATCCATGCTCAAGTTCAACGTTGGAAACCCTATGGATCTTCCCCTACCCTTACCTCTAAGCACTTTCCCACTTACAACATGTCGTCTACCCAGAAGCAAATTCGCTGTCTCTAGATCACCAAGCTGTAGGCACTCCCTTACACGAGAAGATGAGCAAGCGCGCCCATCTACGACATACTGGGGTACTCCCGTGACCTCATAACCGCATGTTACTGCGCGCAGCTTAAGTAGCTCCAGATTGCCAACGCACTTGTGTCCAAAAACGCAACTTTCTCCCACAACTACGTGCTCAGCTCTGCAACTTCCCACAAGCACATCGTTAATGAACGCATCTGGCGATAGCTGCGCAAACTCCTCTCCGAACTCCACTACATACAGGTAATCCACTCCACAGGCTGCAATGAGCTCTACTTTCTGCTCGAAGTCAGTAAGTAAGAAATTCTCACATTGCCTAAAGAAAACCGCGGTGTGCGGAGAAAAAGTCAGAACAGCAGAGGGTAACGACAGATCCCTAGCAAGTCTGGTAAGCTCAGAAAAAATACGCGCATGCCCGAGGTGCACGCCATCAAAATTACCAAACGTCAGTACAGCTGCCCTCTTACTCTCGCACCCATATAACACTTCCATACAAAAAACTTTACATACACACGCAGCTATGCTAGCTAGAACGCTCACGTCACGGGAGGGATGGCAGCATGCGGGAGGTTCTGATATACACGAAGGTACCCTGCCCCTATTGTACTAAGGCAAAGGCCTTGTTCAACAAAAAAAATGTGCCGTTCAAGGAGATTGACATCACTGACGATCCTGCAGCCATGAGTGAGATGGTTGAGCGCTCCGGCAGGCGGACTGTGCCACAAATTTTCATTGACGGAGAAAGCATTGGGGGTTGCGACGACCTTTATGCTCTGTACGAATCAGGGAAGTTAGAGCTCTAGGGGCGGTTGGTTCGCCCAGCATACCCACCCACATGGCGCCCTGTAACCATAAGCCTGGACCTACGGCTCATGTCCTTGGTAGACGCTTCAGAATTATGCACCTTTTTCTACCTGATAGGTCGAGGCCGTATCCACAAAAACCCATGCCTGCGTACAGGGCCTCGTTGCGTATTGTGCTTTGATCTTCACCTATCTCTAGAATTGCTCTACCATGCGGGTGCAGGCACCTTCTGAGCACTTTGAAGATCTGCAAGTAATTTTCCATTCCCCTGGCACCGCCATCAAGAGCTTGCAGCGGTTCGTGGCATCGCACCTCACGTTGTAAACCAGGTATCTTGCACCTTTTGATGTATGGAGGATTGCTCACTATCAAGTCAAATTTTCCTTCACACCTCTCCCAGCTTGCACAGCGCAATTTTACTCTCGCAAGCATGGAGTGTTGCATAAAGTTCTTATACGCAACACGGTAGGCCTTGACGCTTTTCTCGAACGCAACGCCTGTTGCATACCTGTAGTGCGCCAGCAGCGCGATTAAGATGCATCCAGTACCGGTACCAAGATCAGCTATTGTAATCCTTCTATTTTGGTTGCCACAAACCCTTATGGCAGAAGACACCACGGTCTCTGTGTCTGCCCTTGGGTCAAGAACGTTTGAATCAACGGTAAAGTCCATGCTCCAAAACTCACGCTTACCAAGAATGTGTGACATTGGAACTCCAGCTGAGCGTTGGTCGAGCAGCACGGACAACCTCTCGGCACATTCTTGCTTTACTGGCATATCAGCGCCTAGTATCATCTCAATGGCGCTTATACCCAGGGCTCGTTGCACAATGAGCTCAGCATCCAGTCTTGGCGTTTCCACTCCACTGTTTCCCAGAATCAACGTGGCTTCGTTCAACAGAGTTGATAGCTTCTTCATCTGCATACAACAAACCCGAATGTCCTCTCGCACAAAAAGGCTGCCTTCGCGCAACGCTTTCGCTCAACGTATGCGCGGGGTCACCGCTACTGAATACCGCACGGCGGGAAACTTACACGCAGCCGACCCCAAACCACTAGACACACCAAAGATCACGCCGAAGCGCTTTTCCTGGTTTAGATCTATTGGTATGGGGGAAATTCCATTTTTTTTGGCGACATAGTAAACACTTCAACCCCGTCTTTGGTCACTCCTAAAGAGTGCTCGAACTGCGCGGAAAGGGAAAAATCCCTGGTCATTACAGTCCACCCATCTCTCCTACTAGTAAGCGTGTGGTGCTTGCCAGCATTTATCATGGGTTCAACCGTGAAAAACATACCCTCTTGAATCACGGTGTCGTCTTCTTCGTCATAATAGTGCACAACGTTGGGGGGAGCGTGAAACACTCTACCCACTCCGTGACCACAGTAATCACGGACAATCGAGTAGCCGTACTTGTCTATTTCCTCCTCGATGGCCATGCCGAGCCTATTGAGCTTTTGTCCGGGCTTTATCTGTTTGATGGCAGCCCACATTGCCCTATACGCTGCTTCGCAGAGGCGCTTAGCCTTAACTGTAGTATTGTCTCCAACCCAGTACATTCTACTGGTATCCCCGTGCCAACCATCCAGGATTACCGTGACATCTATATTTAGTATATCCCCGTCCTTCAGTGCGACATCGTCTGGAATTCCGTGACACACCACACAATTTTTCGAAGTACAAATAGACTTTGGATACCCACGATACCCCAGTGGCGCAGGTACAGCACCAGCAGATGTGATAAAATCATGACAGAGATCGTTCAAAGCATTTGTCGAGATACCAGGTTTGACATGAGGAGTTATGAAATCCAGCACCTCAGCCGCAAGCCTGCCAGCTCTGCGCATACCCTCAAAATCCTCTTTGGAGTGAATGGTTATAATATCAGTCACAGCGCCCCGTTAGCCTAAATTTCCAGAGACAGCCTACTTGGATCCTCTATGTACTGCTTAACGCGTACAAGAAACGTCACCGCACCTTGCCCATCGACTATTCTATGGTCGTAAGAAAGCGCCAGATACATCATTGGCCTAATCTCAATGCTGCCGCCAACCACCACTGGGCGCTCCTGTATCGCGTGCATACCTAAAATACCTGACTGAGGAGGATTAATAATCGGCGTGGAGAGCAGAGATCCGTACACACCCCCGTTGGTAATAGTAAACGTAGCACCAGACATGTCTGCAACAGTCAGAGTGCCTCCCCTTGCCTTCTTGCTCAGCATTACCAACTCCTGCTCTAACTCCGCAAAAGACATAGTCTCTGCCCTTCGTATTACGGGAACCACCAGCCCCTTGTCAGTGCCCACTGCAACCCCAATATTGCAGTAGTCCCTATAGATTATCTCATCCCCGGAAATTTCCGCATTAATCACCGGTATTTCCTTGAGCGCCAGTACCACAGCTTTGATGAAGAACGACATGAACCCCAGCTTCACTTCATACTTCTTCTCAAAACCCTCCCTGTATTTACTCCTAAGCGCCATAACCGCACTCATATCCACTTCATTGAAAGTGCTGAGCGTGGCCGCAGTATTCTGCGATTCCTTGAGTCGCGACGCTATGACCTGGCGAATCTTACTCATTTTGACGCGCCTCTCTCCCGGCGCGCTCACAATACCGTCAACCTCACTGTAAACACGCTGCTGCAGAGCAGAGCCGCTACTTTGGGCATCTTGACGCACAGCAACACTACCAGATGCCCTGCCTGCGGGAGAGACTAGCCCCCCAGAAATAAACTCATCAATTCCCGGAACACAAATTCCGGGACCGGGACTGGTTTGTTTCTCCGCAGTAGTGCTTTGACCCTCAAGCTTACTATCTGTTTGCACTTGCACCGGTCCAGCACTTGGAGGCGCTACCATCTCCGGTTGTTTAGACTCGGACTTTGAACTATCAGACCCGACTTCCTGCTTGGTAATGACCGCCAAAACCTGCCCTTTGGTTATCACTTCTTCATCAGACACGCGCAGCTCAGTAATCACGCCAGAAACCGGGGTTGATATCTCAAGAGAGGTTTTATCCGTTTCAACAACGAACACAACCTCCTCTGCGGAGACTAAATCCCCAACTTTCTTCATTACCCTCACTGGAGCTTCCAGTATGGACTCCCCACCGAGGTTATTTGCTTTGATCTCTACAGTATCACTCATACAGGCAGCTTATTACTCAACGAACGAGCTATGCGTAGACAGATGGACCCAGTCTAGGCACCAAGCCGCAAAATGTCAACCGTGGGTCAACAGCAGCTTATAGATATGATCTGGACAACGTAATGTAGCCATCAGCTGATGTTTGCAGATATTGCATCTCTTCATCAGACAGCATCCTCACATACTTTGCAGGTCTCCCACCCCACAACTCTCCGGATTTTACCACTTTGCCCCTAGTTAGCAAAGACCCAGCAGCCAACATGCTACGCTCCTCCATGAGCGCACGATCCATAACCACGGAGCCCATACCCACAAACGCCATATCCATCAGAGAACACGCATGCAATATGCAGCCGTGCCCTATGGTAACAAACTTCCCAATTGTGGTATCGCCGTATTCCCGATCAACATGCACAACAGTGTTGTCCTGAATATTTGCGCCCTCTCCGACTATTATCTTCCCCACATCACCCCTAAGCGTTGAGCAAAACCAAATACTCGCATTCCTTCCCACGGTGACTTGGCCAATGAGGCGCGCGTTTTCCGCAACAAATGCGGTCGAATCTACGGACGGAAACACACCCATGTGGCCGATTAAAGACGCGTTATTACCCACTCTATCTACCACCAACATGCACAACTGAATTAAACGAGCGCCGCTAAACCCATGCTAGCTCTAGACACCCAGCGCACAAGCTGTACGTCAGCCATGAATCTACCCCAGAACGACAATCAAGCAACAAGAATATTATCTATAAGTCGACAACACCCCAAGTACACAGCCAAAAACACCCTAGCGGGTTTTCTGAAAACTGGCATGCGCTCAAGCGTGTTATTGTCCCGCACCTCAAGATAGTCAACCTTAAATCCAGCTTGTTCTAGGTGCAGCTTGCCACGTTTAATTATCTCTGGCTGACTTTGCGGATCGTCCGATAGATTGTTGCCCACTTCAAGTAGGAACCCGTACAGAAAATTTGCCTTGGCAATCTCCTCATCACTGAGGTATTTATGCCTAGATGATAGGGCCAGTCCCTCAGTACTGCGCACAGTGTTCCCTTGCAGTACTTGCACGTCTATATTCAGATCGCGAAACAGTTTACGCGTCAGGCACAGCATTTGGTAGTCTTTCTCTCCAAGAATCAGGCAGTGCACCTTGGTCTGCATCACCAGTTTAATGAGCACGATCATAATACCGTTCATGAAGTTCCTCCTGGATGCACCGCACAGCTCACGTGCCATGGGACCTATGTCTACGCTGGTGGAAAAACCATCGGGGTACATATCCTTAACGCTAGGAATGTACACAACGTCTACACCAACCTCAGCACATTTTGCGCAGTCTTCTTCTTCGCACCTTGGGTACTTTTCATAATCCTCTCCCGGAGAGAATTGCATGGGATTAACAAATATGCTCAAAATAACCTTGTCCGCATGCTTCTTCATCTCATGAACCAGCGACAGATGACCAGAGTGTAGAGCCCCCATAGTTGGAACGAGGCCTATTTTGCACCCAGAAAAAGAGCTTACAACCCCCCCAATGGACTTTGCATCCTTGACAATCCTCAACTTTGAAGCTCACGGAGTACCGAACACAGCAACATTGTAGGCAAGGAGTCCAGCACTGTCCACAGCAATGTAGCAAATTGTTATTGATATGGAGCATGCGCTAAAGTATAACTTCCCGTGTCCTATCGGGTATCTTGTCGTGGAAAGGCGTTTTTCACTTAGTTTGCTCGCTGTGTTTACTGCTTGCTTCTCAGCTCTGGTGCTCACGCCTGCAAATCCCTCTCATGCACTCAAGATGCACACCAAAGCTCCCCATGCAATAGTGTACGAGCTGGGTTCTGACACGGTGCTCTTTGAGCACGATGCTGACACTGCAGTTCACCCCTCTTCCATGAGCAAGCTTATGACCCTATACCTGGTGTTTCAGCACCTAAACGCTGGCGTCATAAAAATGGACGATACGTTCTCCGTGAGCGAGAGCGCATGGAAGCGCGGGGGTTCTTCTGCTTTTCTCAAGGTTGGGCAGGCGGTCACGGTGAGCGACCTCATCAGAGGCGTGGCTGTTTCATCTGGCAATGATGCATGTATTGTACTTTCCGAAGGGGTCAGCGGTTCCCAGGAGCAGTTCGTGGAGGACATGAACGCTCTGGCAAGAGAGCTCAACATGGGAAGTAGCAATTTTACAAACGTAACCGGGTGGCCTGACGATGAACATGTGATGTCAGTACGGGACATACTGACCGTGTCAGTCAGAATATTCGAGGATTTCCCAGAATACTATCACGTGTTTGGGGAAAAGCAGTTTACATACAATGGTGTTACACAAAAAAACTACAATACTCTGCTGAATTATAACATGGGAGTGGATGGGATAAAGACCGGCCATACAGAGAAGGCAGGCTACGGGATAGCTGCATCAGCAGCGAGGGATAACCGCAGAATCTTCGTGGTGGTGAATGGGCTAAGAACTGAAACGGAAAGGGCGTATGAAACCAAGAGGTTATTCCTTTACGCTTTTAACCGCTTTGAGACAAGGGTAATATTCCCAGCCGGAAGCACAATAGGTGAGGTGAAGGTGTTGAACGGCAAAAGTAGAGTGATCCCTATGTACGTACGAGACGATATAGTGATTAGTTATCCGAGGGACCTGTCTAAAAACGTAAAAGCGTTCGTCTCCCACAAAAGTAAGGTAGCTGCGCCGGTAAAAAAGGACCAGGAAGTGGGAACGTTATCAATACAAGTGCCCGGCATGGCCGAGCGTGTATTCCCTGTTTATTCCGCCAAGGATGTCAAGGCCCTAGGGCCGGTGCGCTCGTTTTTCAGGTCATTGTACGACATAATCTTCCACTAATCATTATTCAGGATTCAGATTCTTGCCTAGAATTTCAATTAGTGTTTTCTCGCTGAAAATTTGCGGCATTGGCCCAACAGACCGTCCCTTGACGTACAGCTCATAAAACGGTATGCCGCCATCACCACGCGCTCCTAAATACTCCGCAATGGAACTGTCTGCGCTGGTAAAATCTGCTTTCATATACACGATGTCGTGCGCATGCATGAAATTTCGCACACTAGCAGATTCGATAATTTTCTCGTTCACTTTACAAGTAAGACACCACTCAGCCCCTATGGCCAAGAACACAGTCTTACCCTGCTCTAACAACATAGCCAACTGCGCCTCAGAAAATTTAACTTTTTCTAGTTTGCTATATACGTGGTCATGCCCATAGAAGCGGGTTATATACATTGAGGAACCCACAACAAAAAGCGGTAGGAAAACAGCCACAGCCTTGGAAAGGGATATCCTCATACTTGACACTATGCCCCAGAACCACACCCCCAGCGATATTACGATGACGGACAACACGGTCGGCAATAGTACGTGCACACCTTTCTGGCTCACTAGAACGTGCAGCAGCCACGCGGCAGTAGCATACATCGGAAATGCTAGAAACTGTTTAAGGTACTCCATCCACTGCCCGGGTTTTGGAAGAAGACGAGATAAACCGGGTGAGCATGACAAGATCAGATAAGGAAATGCCATACCCAAACCCATAACTTGGAATATGGCGATGGAACGCAGGCCGGGTTGCACCAGTGCAAAGCTCACGGCAGACACCATAAACGGAGCTGAGCATGGCGTACCGACAAGAGCCGACAGCACCCCAGCGAAAAAGCTTCCCACATTACGTGCCCCAATCGTTTTACTCACAAATGGCACACTGAAAGGCACGTCGAGAAGTCCAGAGAAAGACAAGCCCAAGAGAAAAGTTATGTGCAGCAATGCAATCACCACAGCCGGAGATTGCATTTGAAATCCCCAACTTAAGAAATGGCCAGCGGAACGTAGCATTATCAACGCTACAGACAAAAACAACATGCTAAACGCGACTCCAGCCGTGTACGATATCCCGTCCATCGCAGCGCCCCACCTACTCTCCGAGCCCTGTCGCATTATGGACAGCACCTTCAAAGACAGTATGGGAAACACGCAAGGCATCAGGTTAAGCAGCAATCCCCCAACAAACGCAAGCCCAAACACACCGAAAGATGTATACTCCATAATCGCTTACCTCCACAGAGTTTTCCGGATGCGCACAGACTCCCCCAGGCTACTTATTATCAACTGCAAAAGCCGCAATAAGCGCCACCAATTCTTTGTCTATGGAGCTAGGCACTAACCGGCTGCCAACTATGTAGGAGTACAACAGATCGTCATCAAGCTCCACTATCCTTTCATACTGCTCAAGTTTTTCAGCACTCAACAGGGGAAGATATCGCCCTGCGAAGCCACCTAGAAGTATGTCTGTTTCCTTGCAACCCCTGTGCGTACTCCTGTAAAACAGCTTCCTTTTCCTCTCTTCAAGACTAAGGTCATTCACTCAGCAAACACCACGCCACTGCAGCCACCACGCAGGAACTTTATACCGCACAATACTGTTGTCAAGGATATAAATATGATATAACATGCTCCTGGTTTCGAGCTTGTCGAGTATCCCTATGGTTTCCTTAGCGCGGGTGTTTGGCGCTTTTCAGGAGGGTTCTTTCTACATTGCTTCTTTCCTTCTTGTACTTTCCGTGGTTGTGTTCGTGCATGAGTATGGGCACTACTCGGTTGCGAAGATGTGCGGAGTTAGAGTCAAAACTTTTTCCCTTGGGTTCGGACCTGAGTTGTTCGGTGTTACAGACGGATCCGGCACCAGGTGGAAGTTTAGTTTGGTACCCGTGGGCGGGTACGTGAAGATGCTGGGTGACGCACAGGAGGACAAGCTCTCTGAAGGCGAGAGATCCTTCGCATTCAACGAAAAGCCCCTGTGGCAGCGGTTTGCCATTGCGGGCGCGGGCCCGGCAGCGAATTTGCTGTTCTCTGTCCTGGTGTTCTTCATATTGTTCAGCACCAGAGGGATTATGAGCCCTATGCCAATAGTGGGTAGCGTTCTTCCAGGAGGCGCTGCGGAAAGGATTGGGCTAATGGTGGGCGATAGAATTATCGAGGTCGATGGCCACGAGGTTTCGTGGTTTGAGGAGATACGGCACTACATAGCCGGGAGCTCCAGCAAAGAGCTCACAATAGTTTTTCTGCGCGACGGTGAGGTGCATTCTGTCAAGCTTTCTCCCGATGTGTGGTCTGATGATGCTAGAAAGTTAGGAATCGCCGCCAGCGTGTCACCGGAGACCACGAGGGCAAGGCGTCTTCCGGTCTTGCACTCCGCAGCTGAGTCTTTTCGGTGTATTTTTAGGATCGTCAAGATCACGCTGTTAGCCATAATTCAGCTTGTCACAGGCGCACGTGGTGTGGACGAGCTTGGAGGACCTGTAAGGATAGCTAAGCACTCCGGTGAATCAATCAGGAATAAGGAAGGACTGTGGTTCGTTGGCCTGATTTCCGCAAACCTAGGGGTTGTGAATCTTCTTCCAATACCCATGCTGGACGGAGGGTACATGCTGCAGTATGCCTTGCAGGGGATTTTGCGTCGCAGAACCATAGATCCCAAATATCAGAATGTCATGATGGCTATAGGCTTCGTGCTCCTGGTATCCATGATGGTTTTCGTCACCTTCAATGACGTCAGGAGCATTTTGAAGTGAGTTTTATGAGATATCTTCTTGTTTTCGCTCTGTGCGTAGTTACGTGCGCCCCTGTTGTAGAGCTGGTTGCACCCACGAGCGCAGTAGCTGGTGTCACGAGAGTGAAGGTAGTAGGCAACGAGCGGCTTGATTCTGGCACAGTGCAGTTTTACGCCAAAGTCCCCCTTATCGGGGATATCACCCAGTCCGAAATAGACACTGCGATAAAAAATCTGTACTCAACCTCCCTGTTCTCCGGAGTTAGCATCAACGTAGTGGGGAACGAGCTGGTCATAAAGGTAAAGGAAAATCCGGTAGTGCGGAGTATCAAGATAGTAGGAAACAGGTTATTTTCCGACAAAAACCTCGAGAATGAGGTGCTCAAGATGAAAAGAATGAGCATCTTCACTGAAGCCAAACTCAATAGAGATCTGTCAACCTTGCACGCACTCTATCAGAGCAGAGGTATGTTGGGTGCTAAGGTATCTTATTCAGTCAAAAGAGCTCCTCACAACGCAGTGGATATAACGCTCAATATCGTGGAGGGAAAGTCTACGCGCATCAGTGAGATTAGGTTCGTGGGCAACAAGGAGTTTTCGTCTGAAGAGCTCAAGGCGGCTATATCCTCAAAGGAGCACACACTGAAGCAGGCTTTCGGCCTCTTTAGCAGCAGCACAAAGTTTTTCACGGAGCGATTAGTGGTTGATCAGTCTCTACTACGTGAGTTTTATGCGAGCCGGGGTTTCCTTGATTTCAGGGTTAAGTCTGTGGTGCCTGAGGTTAGCAAGAACCTAATGCGCGCAACCATAGTGTTTTCTGTGGAGGAGGGAAAAAAGTACCAATTTGGTGAAAGCACAATTGACGTGAGCGATATAGCACACAGTTACGAGGGAATAGAAAAAGATCTACTGAAGCTGGTGCTATCAAAAAAAGGTGAGGTATTTGACGTAACTATGGTCAACGGGTCGGTTGCGCGCATTACCGCGTATCTGAATGATCGAGGTAATCTGTTTGCGTCCGTCAACAGCGATTACAACGTACAAGGCAATGCAGTAAACGTGAAATACAGCGTGTCTCTGGGCAGCAGCGTTTACATACACAGGATAAACATAGTAGGTAATGACAGAACGCTAGATCACGTGATACGAAGTAAGCTTGGAGTCTCTGAGGGGGATGTATACAGTACATTAGCCATCAGACAGTCCCGCAGAAGGTTGATGGGCGTAGACTTCTTCGAATCTGTAGATGTAGAAACTCAGAGAGTTTCCGAGAGCCTGGTAGACTTGAATTTCAAGGTAAAAGAGCGCAGTACTGGCTCGTTTGATATAGGTGCGGGTTTTTCTTCAGAAAGCGGCCTAGTCGGCAAGATAAGCATTGGAGAGCGGAATGTGCTAGGAACCGGTAAGGTAGTCGCATTAGATGTCTCCAGATCCATGACGAGCCTATCGGGAACACTTGACCTGGTGACTCCCAACATATTTGACAGCGAGGTTGCTTTTGGAGTAGGGGTTTTCTACTCACAGCAGGGAAATGCGTCATTCCCCGATAAGAAGAAAACTCTTAGGCTGCTCCCTCCCTCTGAAGGAGGCTCGTTTAGCAATACAAATGCAGGGCTTTCCACGCGGTTATCCTGCAATTTCACTGATAGTGTCGCTGGATCTTTGCAGTACTACTACAAATACCACAGAATACACAACATCGGAGAGTCGGCTTCTATCTACATAAAAGAGCAGGAGGGCAGGCATCTGGACTCCGCCGTGGGCTACTCGCTGGTGTACAGCAGCTTGGATAGCGCGTATAAGCCAAGCAGCGGGGTGTTTGCGAAAGTGAGTCAGTCGTTTTCTGGTGTTGGTGGGAACTTGCACTACGTTAAGACAGAGGCTTCCAGCGCTCATTTCTTCCAGGTATTTAGAAAAATAAACGAGGACATAATACTGAAAATAAAGCCATCCTTCGGATATGTGTTTGCGTATTCCGGCGAGACGGTCAAGATAGGACAAAGGTTCTTCGCAGGAAGTAGCGAAATTAGAGGCTTTGCTTCCTCTGGCATTGGTCCCAGGGACCGTACAACTAAAGAGTCTTTGGGCGGCAAGTTGTTTTACGGGGTAGTTACCCAACTGGACTTCCCTATAGGTCTGCCGGAGCACTTGGGGATTAAAGGCTCTGTATTTGCCGACGTAGCAAGTCTATCTAGGCTAGATTCGGTGGTCGTCGGGTATGACACGAGCGACTTACCTAGGCTGTCAGTGGGGTTTGGATTTTCTTGGAAATCCCCCTTTGGGCCAGTGAGAATAGATTTTGGATTCCCATTAGTAAAGGAAAAGTTTGACATCAGAGACAAAATCAGGATTTCCACAGATGCGGGTGTTTAGGTATGTTTAGATTTCTTACAGTATTTCTCTCGTTGATTGGGTTTCTTTGCTCATCAGGTGCAGTTGCGGACACCACCGCGGTGGCCGGCAAGTTTGTGCTGTTCATAGATTCCGATAAGGTGATGAACGAAGCACTAGTGACAAAAGACATTAGGGCGCAGCTCGACAGGAGGCGCAAGGAGCTGCAGGGCACTTTCTCTCGTAAGGGTGAGGAGTTGCGTAAGGGGGAAGACGAGCTCATGAAACAGAAGAGCATTTTGAGCTCTGAAGCATTTGACGCCAAAGTTGCGGAATTTCGCAAGGAAGTTGACTCTCTGAACAGAGATGCTGCAACCAAGATGTCCGAGCTCGAAAGCATTTATAGCGGTGCCATGGAGCAGGTTTATAATAAAATTCAGCAAATCTCCAAGAATTTAGCTGGCGAGCTTGGTGCCACAATTGTGCTCTTCATGCCCAGAAGTAAGGCTGTATATGTGGAGGCTGGGTCCGATATTTCTGATAAGGTGCTGGAGACCTTGAATAAGGACCTGTCAAGAGTAAGCATGGGAGACTAGGCCCCAAATGTCTATAACGCTGGATCACAAGCAGATTATGCAAATGCTGCCACACTCGTATCCGTTCCTACTGGTGGATAGAGTTGTGGAGTGCATACCAGGTGAGTCCATAGTCGCGTTGAAAAATGTAACTTTAAATGAGCCGTTTTTTGTGGGGCACTTCCGCGATAACCCGGTCATGCCTGGCGTGCTGATTATTGAGTCTATGGCCCAGTCTTCCATGCTGTGTATACAGTCCTCAGTGCACACAACGCAGGACCCGGAAGAAACTGAAGTCACCCCGGAGGCCGGCAGGCAGGTGTACTTTATGTCAATAGACTCAGCAAAGTTTCGCAGGGTTGTCGCACCTGGAGATACGCTAACAATAAAATCAGCAGTAATCCACAGGCGCGGCACCGGATGCAGGTTTCAGTGCTATGCTTATGTTGAAAATGAGCTGGCGTCTGAAGCACAAATTTTGGCAATGATCAGGTGAAAATACATCATGAATGATTCATCGACGGGTAGAATGGCCCTGATATCTGTGTCTGACAAGACGCGCATAGAGGAGCTTGCACGATTTATAACAGAAAAAGGCCTCCGCATATTAGCAACGCAGAACACGTACAGTACCCTAAAGCAGGCCGGCATAGACGCAGTAGAAGTTTCTGAGTATACCGGCTATCCAGAAATGATGGACGGCAGAGTGAAGACGTTACATCCGAAGATTTTCGCTGGTATCTTGTGCAACAGAGATAATCATAACTCAGAATTGGAAAAGTTTGCGATTGCGAATATAGATCTGTTAGTTGTCAATTTGTACCCATTTCAGCGCCTTGCAAGCACGAAAATACTACCAGACAACAAGATGATCGAGCAGATCGATATAGGAGGAGTCTCGCTCCTGCGCGCAGGGGCAAAGAACTTCCAGCATGTTACTGTTGTGTCGGACGTACACGATTACGAAGGGTTGATGCAGGAAATGTCTAACCACGAGGGAGCTACAACACTTGAATACAGGAGGGCCATGGCCGCTAGGGCTTTTGCCCGCGTAGCTTCCTACGATGCGTGTATACATTCATGGTTGGTGGGTAACACAGGAGAGCCAAAAATGCCGCAAGAAATAATAATACACGGCAAGAAAGTTCAGGATTTACGCATTGGGGAAAATCCGCACCAAAAGGCTGCTGTGTATAGTGTATACGAGGGTGGCCTACCAATGGCGCTGCCGATAGAGCAGATGCACGGCAAAGAGTTGAGCTTCAACAACGTCGTCGACGTTGAATCTGCCGTAAGGATAGTTGCCGAATTTGACATCCCAGCAGTCTCAGTAATAAAGCACGGCAATCCCTGCGGAGCAGCAGTTTCCAGCGTCGAGATTGATGATGCATACGAAAAGGCCATCACCTGCGATCCCAAGAGTAGTTTTGGAGGAGTAATAGCGTTTAACAGGGAAGTTACAGCAGACATTGCAAAAAAAGTCTCAGAAGTGTTTATAGAGGCGGTGGTTGCCCCGAGTTTTGCTGAGGAGGCACTAGAAATACTGTGCAAGAAAAAGAGTCTACGAGTAATAAAATGCAGGCCATATCCGACCAGTGGATTGGTTCTCAAGAGCACTCTGGGAAGTGGTTTTCTACTCCAAGAGCGTGACAACAGCATGGTCGGCATCAGCGATTTTCTGAAAGTCACAACAAAAGAAGCGCCTCCGGAAGCACTGCATGATCTTCTATTCGCGTGGAAAGTGTGCAAACATGTGAAGTCCAATGCAATCGTAATAGCGCGCGATGGGCGCGCCATCGGAGTGGGCGCAGGACAAATGAGCAGGGTAGACAGTGTTGAGATTGCAGTGAAGAAAGCACAAGATTGCACGGACACCGTCATGGCGTCTGACGCATTTTTCCCATTTGCAGACAGCGTACAGCACGCGGTTGCCGCGGGCATATCAGCTATAGTACAGCCTGGAGGCTCTGTGCGGGATAAAGAAGTGATAGATGCTGCGAACAGCAGTGGTATAGCAATGTACTTCACGGGTTTTAGAAGCTTTTGCCACTAGCTACGCAGGGTTCTGTGCAGGCTCAGGGTACTGAAAGTTCAAGTGTCACATCTGAGGATCCAGCTCTTGAAGCTGTGTCAGAGTTAGATGGTGATGGTGACGTATTCCAGTTAGCAACACATAGCGTACAAGAACTCTCAAGCAAAATTGGTCGTGTCATAGCTAGGGAAGGGACTGATGATACAGTTACCAAAACTCTGAAGGATCTTGTTACTCAAGTTGAGGAGCTCCGGAAACAAAATGCTGAGCTGACAATGATGCTCTATGAGAAGATTACTGAAGAGAGCAAGAAACAAACTGAAGCTCTAGCTGCTCAGAAGACTGAGCTGACTCAGCAGATTACTGATAAGAGTTCTGAGCTTGGTACGCAGATTGCTGCTACGACGATCACACCTGGTAGGGAGCTCGCTCAGGAAACCAAGGTACGAGCTGCTCAGGGTGCTGCACTTGATCAGAAGATTGAGAAAGAGGCTAAGGCA
>NZ_JAOTBG010000013.1 GCF_025628805.1 Anaplasma capra | reverse complement strand
GCCACACACTTTAGCTACTCAGGAAGTACGCACGTGAATAACGCCTCCGAGCCGCAATAAAACTCAAAATTTAGGGTAATCAGCGCAGACCGGCCCTGGACCGCTGTGGCCAGAACCCCACCCTATAAGCTTTCCAATATACGAGAGAATATGTATATTGTCCTCATTACCCAACGGTTGGAGCAACGTGAGCTACTATCCAGAAGTGAAAGGAAATCCCGAGTTTCCCGCGATCGAAAAAGAGGTACTCCAATATTGGAATAGCGAAAAGATCTTCGAGGAATCCGTCAATAGCCGCAGCGAAAGCAAGAGTTTCGTGTTTTATGATGGCCCTCCTTTTGCAAATGGCTTACCCCACTACGGACATCTGTTGACTGGATTTATCAAGGATGCCATCGCGAGATATAAGACCATGCGCGGATTCAGAGTGGAGAGGAGATTCGGGTGGGATTGCCATGGGCTACCAGCAGAAATGCTTGCGGAGAAAGAGCTGGGCGTCTCGGGTAAAGCTAACATAGAGAATTTCGGCATTGATAAATTCAATGACCATTGTCGCAGCTCCATCATGAGATTCACCAAACAGTGGAAGGAGTACGTAGAGAGGCAGGCAAGGTGGGTGGATTTTGAGAATTGCTACAGGACCATGGATAAGAATTTCATGGAGTCCGTCATGTGGGCATTTCATGAGCTTTGGCGTAAGGGGCTGGTGTATGAATCAGTAAAAGTGGTTCCGTATAGTTGGGCGTGCCAAACGCCTCTGTCAAATTTTGAAACAAAAATGGATAATGCCTACAGAGAGAAAGTCAGCAAGTCAGTTACCGTAAGGTTCAAGCTCGCAGATCGGGTGGGTTTTGTCCCACAAAACGTCGAGTCCTGTAGCATTCTTGCGTGGACTACAACTCCCTGGACCTTGGTATCAAATTTCGCCCTGGCCATAAATACTAACATGGCTTACGTTGGAGCGGTGGTCGGCAAGGAAATGCTGATATTCTCCGCGGGGTATCTCAACAGTTTTAGGCAATACTGCGAAAGGCACAATCTTCATTTCTCGCATGCTGTGCAGATACCTGCCACAGAACTTCTGGCAATAAAATATCGTCCGCCGTTCCCATACTTTGAAGGTGCCAAAAACGCATTTCTGGTACTAGACGCAGAATTTGTTGCTGAAGGATCAGGCACTGGAATAGTGCACATAGCCCCAGGTTTTGGAGAGGATGACTTTCTGCTGTGCCAAAAACATGGAGTTCCTGACTTTGGCGAGCAGCCTTTCAGCATGCTTTCCTCAATATGCCCAATAGACGATGCCGGGAACTTCACTTCATCTGTGGGTGAATTCGCCGGACAGCATGTGTTTGAGGCAAATGACGCTATCATTAAAGCACTAAAGGAAAAGGGCCTGTGGTTCGAGACCAATCAATATACGCACAGCTACCCACATTGTTGGCGTACGGACACCCCTCTGATATACAGAGCAATGTCGTCATGGTATGTGGAGGTTACCAAGCTCAAGGCGCGTATGATTGAACTTAATAAGGAAGTTAATTGGGTGCCAGAACACATACAGAGCGGCCAGTTCGGTAAGTGGCTAGAAGGGGTGAAGGACTGGTCAATATCTAGGCACAGATTCTGGGGAGCTCCTGTGCCCGTATGGCAGTCCGATGACCCTAAGTATCCCAGAACAGATGTCTACGGTTCAATCAAAAAGGTGTTCCCAGACGTAAAGGCCTTGGAAGAAGATTTTGGCCCCGTGGATGATCTACATCGCCCATACATAGATAGCCTAACTCGCCCCAATCCCGACGACCCAACAGGGAAGTCCATGATGCGGAGGGTGCCAGACGTTCTTGACTGCTGGTTTGAATCTGGTTCCATGCCATATGCGCAGATGCACTATCCGTTTGAGAACAAAGAGCGCCTTGACGCCAATATCACCGCGGATTTCATCACTGAGTACATCGCACAAACCCGGGGCTGGTTTTATACCCTCTTTGTCCTGTCTACAGGAATCTTCGATGCGCGCCCCTTCAAAAACTGCATATGCCACGGAGTGGTTCTAGATCTCAAAGGCCAAAAGTTGTCGAAACGACTCAACAACTACCCAGACCCCATGGAGATGTTTGAAAAGTATGGCGCGGACTCAATGCGGTTTACCATGCTATCGCATGCAGTTTCGGTAGGTGGAGATTTGCTACTCGACCAGGATGGTGACGTAATCCGAGACACGCTAAAGGGCGTAGTAAAGCCCATATGGAATAGCTATAGCTTTTTCACTGTGTACGCGAACTCAGATCGGATCAGGGGGCAGATCCTAGACGATCTAGAGGGAATTACGAACATCATGGATCAGTACATACTGTATGAGTGCGCATGCATGGTAGTAGAGGTGTTAGATGCCATGGAGGCTGGCCCAGATGGGGAGAAAGACCCATATAACATGAAGCGCGCATGTGCAGCCATAGCACGGTTTTCTGACAAGCTGAACAACTGGTACATACGTAGATGTAGGGAAAGGTTCTGGTCACGAGATAAGACTAGTGACAAGTTCGAGGCCTACAATACGCTTTATACTGCATTGTACTACCTGGTTAGAGTTATCGCGCCATTTCTTCCGCTCATCGCTGAATCCATATGGTTGGGGCTTAGTTTCCAACGCGAAAAATCAGTCCATTTAGCAGATTTCCCGCAGAGAAGCATTCTGAGTATTTCAGAGCAATACAGAAAAAACGCGGAATATATGCGGCTGGTCATGGACATCTGCAGCTATGCACTTTCTCTGAGAAGCGCACACAACATACGTGTAAGGCAGCCCCTACGCAGCATGACCATATACCCGTACAACTGCAAAGACTTGCTGGACCTGCCCAGAGAATACAAGGATATCATTCTCAATGAAGTGAATATCAAGGACATGCAGATAAAAAGCAATATAGAAGACGTTGCATCCTTTGAGCTAAAACTAAACTTTCCCCTACTTGGCCAAAGAGTACCAGAAAAAGTAAAACAGATCATTGCACTGATGAAAGACGGCGTATGGGAAATACAAAGCGATGGTAGCCTGCTGCTGGGTGCTCCAAACTGTGAACAATGCACAATAAAACGAGATGAGTTCTCCTTAAACCTAAAGGTAAACGACGATTATTCATGCCAGGTGGTCTCTGTAGGTGCTCCGGTGGGCGTGCTGTCTGTAGACCATGAGCTTACCAAAGAGCTGCTACTTGAGGGCATTGCACGTGACATTGTGCGGCTCATACAGCAAGCCCGCAAAGACTGCGGGTTAGAGATGCTGGACCACGCGGAGGTCGTAATCCACACGGATAAGAGTGAAGTAACAGAGGCAATTGGGGTCTGGCACAGCTTTGTCAAACAACAAACCTTCTCTGATGCTTTAGAGTGTCAATCCTCGCGGACTTCTGAAAGCCTCAGTAAGTACACAAAAGTTTCCAGCAAGGATTTTGATGTGTTTGTACGTAAATCAGCCATCCGGGCACAAACCATGTGACCATAAAGACAAGGGGGAATCAGTGAAAACTTACTACCTCAGGGGCGCACCCCCGCAACCAGACACTCGCTAAAAGCATTAACAACTACGGGAACTTCTCCTCCCCACTAATTGGGCGATTCCTGTCCGTAGCACATTATTTGCTGGACCTCGACCACAGAAATTCATATACATACACCCGGGTAGTACCAAAAGCGTTCGGTTTTATATACCGTTAGTGTGTGTAATGTGCTGCGGGCCAGGGGGTTCTTGGCTTGTAGTGGCCTGTGTAGGCTTCCTAATGGTTGTAGGACAACCATAAGAGGTGTGTGTGCAGGGAGCAGAAAAAGCGCAGCTACTTAGAGTGTTTTCTGCCGTTAGTGAAACTTCGGGTGATGTGGCTGCACAAGATTTCTTCCGGTCAGTTTCTGGCAGAGCGTACAGGGAGCCACTAGTTAGATTTGTAACCTCTGTGTTGCAAACAAAATATGAGAATGCTGCGGAAATTGCAGAAAAACTTGTGGAATCTATGCAGACCTTTCGTGATATCGAGGTTTTGATTCACGCACCCATCAAGTTAGCAGAACGGCTGCAGCATGGCAGCGATACAGACACCGAGTCCTATAAATTTGCGGAGGGTTCGGTTGCAGAAACATCCGGTGCAGTGGTTCGGGAGTTGCAGACACAGTGGGCTAAGGGTAAAAAGGCAGTGTCCGAGCTTTTCAGCGCCAGATCAGATTTTGAAGCGAAACAAGATCTGGCATACGAAGTTGACATGTTTATAAATCACGTAAAAGCTGCTAGGGCACGACTGCCGCATATGAGCAGTGTATCGGAGCGAAGGGATGCATATCTTAATGATGCTGATGGACTATTAGAAATTCTGTTTTCGCAACATGTACCCCAAGGGGCTGGAATCCTCTTCGGCAAGACAACACCGCATCAGGACATGCGGTCATATGTACAAAATTTTAAAGATGTCATAGTCTCTGCGGTTAAGGAGCTGCTGCTTGCACATAATCTCGAACACGTATACGACCACGAAATGACAGAAATGCTAGAAGGTGCTGGCAGTAGGGCCTATTTACGCTCCTATCTTCGTGGCTCTGTGGTGATACGCGGGTTTCATAGTCAGTCCACCATTGGTTCATGCAGCACAGGTACAGACCAACCAAAGCTATTGTCTCGCAAGCAGAATATGCAGGCAGCAGCGACAACAGCGCCTGAAGGTCATCAGCTTGTGCATGCTGGGCAGCCCGATAGTGAAGTGGTGCAGCCATACACCGTAGTAAAATCAAAGTCTTTCAACGCACTATGCGCATTCCTCTTCATCAATCTATTTGTGTTGCTATTGTTGATACCTCTATCACATGAATACTTTCTACAGGAAAAAACGAGGCGTATCATTGTAATTCTTGCCGAAGTTTGTGTTGCAGCATCAATATTCACCTTGGGATGCTGGCTTATTTTTTCAGGTAACTGCCACGAAATCCGTTTGCTGAACAACGCAGAGCATGCGCCCTGCGGGCACTTGCCCGATAATCAGCGTGTTGCACAGAACACATCTGTCACAGAAGTAGCTCACTCGCCATCCATCCCGTCCCAGGCTAGAGCTTAGCCAAAAAGTGGGGCACTAGCATTGAGAGTGTCGCTGGAAGTGATGGTACCGATGCCAACAATCCAGTCAGTGGTAAGGTATGTGGAAAGGCACTAACGGTACCAGTGGCACCACCTGTAGTAAGAACGGGGCCACCATGGCCAAAGCGCAGCATTTGGTACTGAGGCACCACGCTCTCTCTCAGATTCCTCAAGCACCAATGCGCAGGGTTGGTAGGTCTGCTGTGTTGCGCACCCCATAAATCTATAGGGGGTACAAGCGCGGGCTTCCCCGCCTACACACTTTAGTAGCTACTCAGGAAGTACGCACATAAATAACGCCTCCGAGCCGCAATAGGACCTCCGGCTAAGTATTTCGTAGCGCTCGGGTATTGAAACTGCGGCCCCGCGCTTTATGCACAACACCACTACACTACCAGCTTGACACCATCGCATATCGAGCATCGCACCCAGAGACACACCTACCAGTGATGTTTCGCCGTATGGAGGATCAACGAAAGCAAGATCGTACCTCCGATCAGCGCATGGAAGCTTGTGTATGTCGCAACACAAGATGTTTAGTTTGTGCTCAACACCTAGACTGGCCGCTGTTCTTCTGACTAATTGTAAGTTAGGCAGGTGTATATCAACAAGGCAAGCGTGCTCCGCGCCCCTAGAGAGGGCTTCAAAGGCAAAAGCCCCGCTACCGCAGAACAGATCGCATACGCTTATTCCCTCCATAAGCATGCGCGAACGCAGAATATTGAATACTGACTCCCGTAGTACGGAGATGACCGGCCTCGCCTTAAGGGCATTGCCAGTAAACACCCTCCTGCCGCGGTACACACCCGCCGTAACTCTTATCACACCCGCAGCCTGTCAATAAACTCACTCAAAACCTTTCAGTAAAATGCCTGCCTCTCATACGCTCCATCAACCTATCACTGGCGGAAACCAACTTCTCGGTGTAGACCATTTGCCTAATTTTGTGGACTTCCTCAGCCGTGAGCTCCCCACCCTGTGAAACACCGCACAGCATGATTAAATCTACTTTTTCGCCGTTTTCCCCGGCAGCAGAGCTTAGAATTTCTTCAAGTCTGGCACTGCTCAACATGGACTGAAGTTTGGACGCAAGGTCTCCAACACGCACATCAAGGCTGGTCACGTCCAACCCCATATCCTTGGCAATGCCGTCGAAGTTACCACAGTTAGCATCACGCGCTTTCATGACTTTCATGATATTCTCCTGATCGCCAGCAGCAATAGAAGCGCGCTTGATATTCGCAGAGCTATTCAAGAACCCCTTACCTACCCTGACTTTGCTTAACAACTTGAAGACTAAGTAGCCGCGATCCACCCTGATAGGCCCTATCACCTGGCCGATCTTGGCTTTCATAAGTGATACTCTTACATCAGGAAGAAAGGCACTGGCGGTCACCCCGACGGCATGATCCACATACACTGCATGCTCCCTGTAGCGAGTAGCTATTTTGTCGAGGGCGACACCCTTGTTCAGCTCGCTAAGAACGGAGTCCAAGACGTTCCCGGCCCTGAACGGGACGAAAACTTGCTCCATATCCAGCACGGTCTCTAAGCATGAGGACCTTGCCTCGGCAACATAGTTCTCTACATCGCCATCAGAAACCGCGAGGAAAGGCGCCACCATAGACGCCAACATCTTGTTCCATATAACCCTGGACTTCACATGCCCTTCCACGGATTGGTAATCTAACCCGTTTCTCGTTGTGCACTCCACAACATTTAGCCCATCACACACACCCAAGACCGCAAACATCCTGCCCGCCTCAGCATCAAACTCGTGACTTTCCACGGATATACCCAGCTCTTTGGCTTCAAGCTCTAACATAGACTCATCAACTAGAGACTGCAGAACCTCGCTTTGACCGCCCCCAGCGTGAACGGTTTTGTAAAAAAACATATTTGCCCTAACGCGCTTAGAAACATCTAGGCTGGTTATGGCTTTACCATCAACCACAGCTTTGATGCGGACAGAAGAGGTGGGGCTCGCGTCACACGACACAAAAGCAAGACCAAACCACAAGAAACTAAAGCATGCTAAATAGCGCAACATACCCACGAACTACAACAAACGATAGAGCAAAATTTTAATAATAAAACCATTACAAGTCAAAGCTCTATTTGGCCACACAACACTGCGCAGCAACCCGGGGATACGCGCCTACTAGAGCAGCAAAGCACGTTGTGGGCAACCACCCCCGGTGGGCGTCAAGATGGCCATAACTAACTCAGAAGCAGGGATAGATGCGTCACTGTTGTTTTCGGAATGTGAAGGGAGCAAAAACTTCTGCCGCCAACCCACTTCTGCAGTAAACGTAAGCCAAGTCGCCGAATGAGTGGTGCAGTAGCTGTTCCTGAAAACCCTTGCGTCTAGGTTCGGTGGATGCCTTGTGGTGCCACCAACATGCCCCACGCATACTAGTAAGGCAGTATGACGCCATTACGCGCGCCCACAGCGGGCCGGAGGAGAACGAATAACCGGGCGAACGACCAGGATTGAACTGGCGACCTTCAGTGCCACAAACTGATGCTCTACCAATTGAGCTACGTCCGCCACAGCACAATCAACTATCATATCTAACTTGCGAGAGTCAAGCACCATATAACCGAAAAACGGAGGCTCAACCCAGCGGTGCACCGCCCTAAGTACATGCCCACATATAGGGGTTTTTGTTACACCCCTGACAATCACGTGCCGCGCAGCCTTCGCAGTATTTCTGTCCTACCAATCAACGGCAGTAACTTTGCAAATTCCGGGCCTCGTGACATCCCAGTAAGCGCACGTCTAAGTGGCGGCAGGATGTCGTGCGTGCTGGAATTCGCCTGTTCTTTGATTCTTTGCAGCCATATCTTCCAAGTGCCACCATCCGGTTCCCCCTCAGGCAGCAGGTCACTAGCCAACTGCAGTAGCCACTTTTCCGAATCGTTCACTGCGGGCGTCACCACTCCGGGACTGCAGATGTTCATCCACTCTCTTACATCGGACATAACGCTTATGTTGTCACGCACCGCGTACCAAAAGCTTTCAGAACATTTTGCCCCATATGCATCTAGCTTGTCCTTCACCTCTTCAAATGACAGCTGCTGCAGTAGCCGCACATTTAACTTTAGTATGTCTTCTAACGCAAATTTTATGGGTGCACGGTTGAACGATTTGATATCGAACGAATCGACCAGGGTTTGTGTATTCGTGTGTGGCTCCATCGGAATAGATGTGCCTATTCTGGCAAGGTAGCTGTTTATCGCCATGGGCTCGACGTTCATTTCTCGAATCTTACATATTTCGGTCCCACCCGCTCGTTTAGAAATTTTAGAATCCCCAACACGAAGCAGAGGCAAATGGGCAAACACGGGAATCTCAGCCTCAAGAAAATGCATGATGCAGATTTGCACTGCCGTATTGCTTACGTGGTCTTCTCCACGAACAATGTGTGTTACTTTGAAGTCAATATCGTCAACCACAGAAGGAAACATATATGTGTAGCTGCCGTCAGTCCTTCTGATGATCGGATCGCTAATATTCTTGGCCTGAAATTCTACCTTGCCTCGTATCTCATCTTCCCAGGAGATTACCTTATCTCTATCTAGCTTGAGCCTGAAGTACGGCCGCCTGCCATCGTAAGTTCTGCGATCCTGCTCAGTCACGTTTAGTGCACTTCTGTCATAGATTGGCGGCAACCCCATTTTCAGCATCATCTTCCTCTTGAGCTCCAGCTCCTCCTGGGTTTCGTAACATGGATACACCGCCCCCTTGTCCACTAAGGAGCCAAAAACCTCGTTGTACCTATCAATCCTGGAGCGTTGGTTGAAACAAAAATCCCAATCTATGGCTAGCCACTCAAGGTCGTTTTTTATCCCCTTAGTGTACTTATCCTCAGATCTCTCGACGTCTGTATCGTCAATCCTGAGCAAAAGCTTGCCTGACTGATTCCTGGCGTATAACCAGCATATCAATGCCGTCCTAGCATTCCCTATGTGCATGTACCCAGTAGGGCTGGGAGCAAAACGGGTAATCATACAAACAAAACCTCTCTTTCGAAGCACGCATGGCAACAGCGTGTAGGCCACGCATTCTCATGCTAGCTCCCTCATCCCACGGACAAAGGCATAGGACTCCTTTACCAAGGGAATAACGCATAAGCAACCTGAATTTTTGTTTACCGGGAAGAGTTTTCATCTTAGAATGGTGACCCTGGTCGTTTTGATAGTGGGCGTGCGTTTTTTCTGTGTATACAAGCACAAAGAGTCTGGGCGTGTCAGGTTCGTGCGTGACGGCTTTTCTATCCTGGCGTTCGTTTTCGTGTTTTTTTTCACTGCCTTCAAAAGGCTATGGGCCCTCACGTTCATCCTACTGGTAGCATCTTGCGTGTCCTACACTGCATATCACGAGCATTTCATTGACCTGCCCTGTTACGCGTTGCTAGAGCTCGTCATAAAGCTATACGCCGGTCTTTCTTATCCGGATTGGTTGCGCATGAAGCTGCGGCACACCAAACACGCTATTTCCGCCACTGTGCTGGCACACAACACTCTGCACGCTCGGTTGCGGTTTATGGAACAGGAAGGTAAGGCGTCAGACAGCTAGTTACCGTGATCTCCGCGCCAAAAGGGCGTGTCCACCAGTGGAGTGCTGGCTATTGCGAATTCTCTCTTGCCTATAATTCCTGACTCATGTCCGATGCGCCCGGATTCCACAGCATACTTAAAGGCACGCGCCATGTTAGGAGGGTCAAGTGATCGCGCTATGGCACTGTTTATCAGCACTGCATCGATGCCAAGCTCCATAACCATAGCAGCATCAGAAGGCCTGCCTATACCAGCATCTACAATGATAGCTACATCCTTAAACCTGTTTCTCAACAGCCTGAGGTTATGTACGTTCAACACTCCCATACCGGAACCTATGGGTGATGCCCCGGGCATCAACATACTACATCCACAGTCTATCAGCCTCTGGCACACAACAAGATCATCGGTACAGTACGGAAAAACCTTGAAACCTTGGCTTGCAAGCTCCTTTGCAGCCTCACACAGCAATACAAGATCCGGGTGCAGGGTGTAGTCATCCCCAATGATTTCAAGCTTTATCCAGGAAGTGGAGAAGATTTCCCTCGCCATCTGTGCCATCCTCACGGCATCGCTCACTGTGCAACAACCGGCAGTATTTGGCAGAACTCTGCACCCACTATCCTGAATAATGCGCCAGAAATCACCCCCCGCTCTGGTGGACGGCATCTGTCTGGACAAGGACACAGTGACCACCTCTGCACCGGAGCTCGCTACAGCCTGTTTTAGAACCTCTGGAGACGGATACAGCGCCGATCCGAGGAACAATCTGCTTTTTAGCTCAACACCACATATGCTCCACACATTGCCCTCAACTGCAAAGACAAGACCGGCATCCGCACCACGCAAGAACGCGCACCATTAGCCGCCTTGCATTGGGTACACTACGTCAACAACGTCTCCGCTTCTGAGTTCGTACTCACCATACTGTGCCTTGGTCACAAGCACTTTGTTGACCGCCACAGCAAAGGGTGTGCGAATCTCTTCCACGATGTGCTGTAGCATACTACCTTCCGGTATACTTCTCTTCTCCCCGTTAATTTGGATATCTATAACACCCCCCATATAAACACCCGTACGCCAAGAGCACAATGTCTGTAGTATATACATCAATCTCCTTGCAGTACCAGCCATATGTATCGAGCGCAACCCTCCCCATTTATGGGGCGGCTGTACATGCAGCACCTGGGCGGGCAAGCTACCTTGTGGAGCCTGTAATGTTATGTTAATATTAGCATAACATTAGCCACTGTGTACGTATGTTATCTCCTAAACAAGCAAGCTACTCTGTACCAGCTATCACAAATGATAATACCCCCCTATTCTTCACCGCGGAATTGCGTGGCTTGGCAAAGCTTTTAGTAGATAAGAACTCTTTATCTATGTTGTCCGGGTTTCTAGCAGGTGCTGTTGGGACAAACGAAAAAATGGAGGAGCACCCGTACACGAACATACTGCAACACAACCTGAAGCTGCACCCAAAAGACCTGGCAAAGCTCACCAACTCACAACACGGGCACTATAGGAGTATATGGATAACAGAAATACTGTATCGATCACTAGTTCAAGTCACACAGAAATACGGCATGGGGGCCACCCCGCTAAAACACCTGGCAGACCGCTGCGCAGCCAAGATAAACAAACTGCATGGCAAGGAACTCGCGTATAACATATCCAGCCAGAAGTCCATCATCTGTATACAAGAATTGTCTGCATACTTGCAAAGAATGGGTGTTAGCGAAGGCCTCGGAATGGGCGTCATAATGACAAATAGCCTAAAAGCATTGGATGATCTATCAAGCTACTGCGCGTTGGAAATGCGCGAAAGGTTTTGTCTCCTACTTAGCTTTTATGGTGCGAGTTGCGACGCATTACCGTCTTCCTGCTCTTCAGTCACATTGGTCAGACGCATACTGCATGGAGAAAAAGTCGTGTATACCCCCACCCGAAATCTTAGCGTACAAGAGCTAGAGTGCAGACAGCAAATTTGGGGAGCAGTTGCATCATACTTAGGGCAACAGAAAAGAAAATTGGAATACGCCAAGGTTATTACGCACAGGCAATATGCGTGGTATATGTTACACCATAAGCTCGTGCAGTTCTTCTATACGGTGTTCATAATACCAAAACTGTGTGCGGATTATGACACTTTGAAGAGGCTTGATGCAGCTTACAAGGACAGCATCACATATGGAGATTGTTCAAAATTTTTTGAAAAGCTGCAGAGGACCGCACTTCTAGATAAAGACTTCCATAGGGAACATAGGGGGCTGTTTGCAGCCTTGAATGCAGCACAAAGCTCATACAAAGTAGGTTGCCATGCGGAATATGTGGCTGCAGTAAGGAGTTGTGCATCGAAACATAGGCCTGCACTGCTACAGCACCTCTCGTTCTCGGCTCCCGTGGCGGGTGGAGTGTTGCGACGCGCAAGCCATAAGGTATGCAAACAGGCAAGCGTCGTGCGCAGTAGGTTGCTTAAGTCTCTACCAAGAGCCACCGCAAGTGGATTACTGCCCAAACAAAGCATTGGGCAACAGTGTATTGCGGCAGCTTTGACGACTGCAAGTGCCCATGACCAGTTTAATAGAATCCACGAACGGCCACAGATATCGGAAAAACAAAAACACATTACGGTGGTCTCGCGTTTCCGTCCAAATAATGATAATACGCGCCCTCACGGTTCGTCGTTGAAGCGCCAGCTAGAACTGCTACTCAGTAGGAAAAAACGGGAACTACTGCACGGTATTTCGACATTAGCCTTACATTATGCAGGAAGTACGGAGAATCTGACCGCAACAGAATCTAGGACATTTACACACGGTGTACGCCACCCCAAAGCGGATACTCACGTATCTAAGTATTTAGCAGGCCACAGAGGCATGCACACACACCCACAGCATGCAACACCGCCGTACAACAACCTGCATGTGGCAGAACCTACCAGCCAGATATTACATGCAGATAGCACCGCATGCTTTCATCCACAAACTACAATAGCCTCGCAAGCAAAGCTGCACAGCCACCAATTTCTTCCGAGTCAGCCCAAACCGAAGAACGCAAAGTTTAGCGGTAAGTATCTGAAGAAGAAAATTCTTTGCTCGGTAGGTACGGCAAGTAAGCCGAAGCACCTAGACACGGATAGTAATGTTCACAAAAATTACAGTGCTGCTGCTCCAGAGGACGCATACGTACTACTATCAACACAAGCGCAACAGCGCACCCGCAAATGTAAAGGATTCTGGTTGGGTGAGAAAGAGTGTAAACCTGACACCCGAAAATAGGCATAGGCAGTTATATAGGCGCATTAGCAGCATTGGTGGAACCCCGAAACCTGTGTTGCTGCACACTAAAAGAATCCAAGGGGGACTTACCATAGGCATGCGTACATCAGATCCTGGCTAGAAGCAGTGCGGCTACAGCCAGGACCAGCAGAGGTCACGCGCTAGGACATAGGTAGCCAGTCCACGATGTAGCCACCTCCTTCTCCGTAGTGGAAGTGGCAGTATGGTAATTCCTAGAAACCAGCAAATGGTACTGTTGCGACGCTACAGCGGGAAGATTGCTCCTGAAGGCACGCGCAAGCCAGCGGAGAGGAGGTGCCCCTGCAGCTTCAAGGAATGCGCAGCTAAGTTATAAGTTTCGGATTGCGTGCAAATGGTCTTGCCCGATACTGCGTGTGGCAGTGCAGGGGGCGCACGAGAGATACAACAACCTCGCACTGGGCCAGAGACACGAAAAAGACGCAAAACCTAGAAAACATTGGAGGAATGGCAATATTCCAAGCAGGCCAGTGGCGCTCTCGCCTGCATCCTGGGCTCCAGCTGTTTTAGCAAACCCCATTGTGAGGAGGTGAAGCAACAAATTCCAGCCCCGGAAAGGTGCCAGCACTCCGATGACAAAAACCCAGACAGAGAGACAAACCGGGCATCGAAGAGTAAAATATCCTAGCACACCAAACCGGCCCTGTGAGCAACCTAGAACCCTATCCTAGCTCCCAGTTCCACACCTATGTACTGAAGCCCGAACGATGCTGTGACCTTCTGCCTGGTTCTTCCTATGGGGCTCGAGTCATCAGCCGCCCGATGGACTGGGGTGTCTGTGTCGGCACCCACGATCTTACTGAAAGTGCCTCCAATGAACGCGGTCAGGTCAGGTGCGATGCTATAGTTCAAACCAGCCCTGAGCCTATAGGTAAACTTTGGCTGAAATTGCCGGTCGGTCAATCCCACAAAGTTCACCCCGATCCCGGCACAAGTGTACGGATATGCACCCCAGCCTATAAGTTCAATTTGCGGAAAGTCATAACACGCATTCATCACGGCCGAAGTTGCCCTTACGGAATGCACCTCAACAATTTCCATCCCCTCCGCACCGGTCGCAATTGCCCGACCAATTATCACTTTTTCACCTTCAGAAAGGGTAGCAACAGTTGCGGCAGGCTGAGCAGTGGCGGGAGCAGCGGCAGGAAGGGCTGCGGCGGCGTCCTCAGACTGCTTTTTCAATGCACCAAGTAGTGCATCGAGCTTTTTCTTGGCGCTTGCGGCAAGGACTCTATCCCCCCGCACAAGATCATGCTTTTGAATGTCCTCCAGGCGCGTACTTACGTGTTTCAGGGCCCCATTTGGCGCCCCACCTCGCAAGAACTCCACAAGCTGCTCAGTGTCGTATAATGCGCCGGCAGCTGCCTTCTTCACTAAGGCAAAGGACGTACCTCCCCCGCTGAGCAGGGCGTACTTTTGCCGCTGAAGCTTGTATCGCTCCTGACCAAACTCGATGTCCAGCCGCATTCCTCTTACAACGCAACCTACACCCCCCTTGAGGCCAAACAGGCTACTATTCTCAAATCTCAGAGCCACAGCTCCTTCTTCTGACTTCTTCCCTCTCCAATCGTAGTTTGCAGAGGAAAGCTCTGCCGAGCCCACCCTCCCAATGTAGGGAAGCACGGCCTTGGTCTCTCCCGAGACATCTAACCTAAATCTACTTACGGTTCCTATAGTCGGCCCATACCCAAGGCTGAAATAAAAGTCCCTGCGGCCATGCGACCCATGGGAGTTAATTGGGACAAAGCAGCTCAACGTGGACAACACAGCAGCCACATACACTACAGGCTTCATGACACATCCGATGACACCAACGCCAGCAGTTTGAAATCATCTCCCCGCTCTGCACGACAGTGCTACACAACAGTTAAGAAGCTCTTAACAGCGGTTGCACTTTCCAACTATATAACAACACCCCAAAATAGATTACGGGCAATCCCCAGACGAAAACTGGAATGCAACCCTCAGGGCAAGCCACTGCACAGTGTGCCCACATGCCCCACAAACGGCTACCACCCTACTTTCCTAACACCGAGCTCATCACTCCCTCCAATATCATGCGTAAAGTCGCTGCAGTGCTCGTATGCCGCAAGGGGCCACCTTCGGTGATAATGACCTCGTCAGACCCCGGCATGATATCCACATATTTCCTGCCCAACAAATCCGCATAGGTAACAGTTGCTGAGCTATCAACCGGAAGGCGCAGCCCTTTTTGTATGCACATTTTGACAACTGGCATGTTGTCCTGATCAAGATACATCGAAGTCACAGATCCAACGTTCACTCCGGATATTCTCACCTCGCTTCCCACTTTTAACCCGTCGACATCAGCAAAATGCGCATGGACCGTGTAACAGCCCTTATAAAACCTCAGCTCACGCGGTAGCCTGTTGGCCATGTATACACCCATCGCCACTACCGCAGCCGAAACAAGAACCCCAACTAAAACCTCTGTAATACTGTACTGCGACATGTAACACTCACCACAAGACCACTCAAATTCAGAAAACTTGTACACCAACAAACAACCGCTGTCACGAGGCGCGCCGCACAACGAAAACATGAGGAAGCACAGCACAACCCTGAGCGCCATCTCAAGCTACGAGCGCGCATCCCCAGAATCCTGCCTGTGTGGCCCACAATGTGGGTGGTAGGCGTGCGCAGTCCCCGTTAAATTAGGAACGTGCTTTCCACTGCCCTTTGCAGGCGGAAGGTCATCACTCGTATAATGTAACCACAAATGGCAGCGCGCCGTCACGGTAGAGGGATCTGCCCTTCCCCCATAGACAACCCATCTGCGCTCGCTTCCTCTTACAACAGCCGAATAATAGCGATTTCCAAACTCGTCAACATGCACACACCGCCTGCGTAGCTTGGTCAAAAACTCCAGTCCCAAAGAGCACAACGCACCTTTAGCCACAAAACTCGCTCCCCTCCACGTTGCCTAATTATAAGGTCTATGGTATGAAAGACAATCGCTAACTTGGAGTTTTGGCAGTTAGCAAAGAGTTTTAAGGAGAAATTGAGTCTTTATGAGGTGTCCGTTTTGTAACGGTGTCGATACCAGCGTGAAGAACTCCAGGCCCTCAGACTGCAGAATGTCTGTGCGCCGGCGCCGGTCTTGCGACACTTGCGGGTCTAGATTCGCCACTGTAGAGGAACTTCTACTAAAACCTGTCAAGGTGTTGAAAAAGGATGGTAGGGTGGAGGCCTTTGATAGGCAAAAGCTGCTGACGTCCATCGCTTTGGCAACGAAGAAACGTCCTGTTACTCGCGACCAGATCAACACGGTGGTCAGCAATATGTTCTATAAGCTAGAAGCAGTGAGGGGCAGCGTTGTTTCCAGTAGGATGATAGGTGAAATGGTGATGGAGACCCTGTTCGCGCTTGATAAAATTTCGTACATCAGGTTTGCTTCCGTGTACATGAATTTCAGTGATGTAAATGACTTTAGCGGAATAGTAGAGCGCGTGCAGGAAGTTGTATAGCCAGAAGTGAGTTATCGGAGAATTCTCTTGAACTGGAAGTGCTCTTGTGTTAGCCTCGCGCTGGTTTTGGGGGCATAGCTCAGTTGGTAGAGCATCTGTTTTGCACACAGAAGGTCAGCGGTTCGACCCCGCTTGCCTCCACCGGGGTCGTCCGTGTTGCAGTCGTTATAGCTCAAACATCCTGTTCAGGGCTTCAATGCTACCAAAGTAGTGTGTACGCACGGTTACCTGTCCGTCCATGTCAACGTGCCCACCCACTACCGGGAACGCCTGATCTTGTTGGTGCCTACAGGACTCCGTAGTTATTGAGTTGTACAACTCAATCGCCTCTGCATACCAGTATTCACCGGTGCGGTATTTTTCGTTCACGTTTTCGTGAAAACGTGCCATGTTCTCGTATCCCGCGTTGATCCACAGCTCATAGCTACCACTCTGTGACGAGTGAGGCTCCGTTATGAAGACCGAATTCTGGGAGTCTACACTCCACTGCTGGGCATCAAACCTGTAGCCGCCACTCCCAGCCGTTTGTGCATCTACCTCTTCGTTCTCAAGCACCATACTGTCAGTCCCCCGCTCACCCCTTGGCACGGAAGACCCATCACCTTCGGCGCCTGCTTGTTTTACGGGATGATGCCCCGGCTCCAGTGTGTGTGTGCGCTCCCGTTGCTGCACCAAAGGTTGGTACTCGCGCCAACCTACAGGATACAGACCCGGTGCGATGTCAACGGCGTCACTGACGGTTGAGTCTTTTACCACGTGGTATGAGGTTTCCCCGGCCACACCGTCATTCCGCGCCTCTAGTGAGAACACATAGGGCACTACGGAAGCCAGCATCTTTAGCCGCCAAGCACTCGCTGTAGAGTCAGCAAGCAAGCTATCATCATAGGTAGCTTGCCCCTTTCGCACACATATGCTGTATGCATCCTTGTCAAAATAGAGCCCATCACCTCCAGGTCGTTCCGGAATTTGCAGCACGCCATCAGGATTGAGTATGTGCATTCTTAAGAGGCCAGAGCCGTCACTTTCGCTCCCAATGGTCAACTTGAGCACAACCTGCTGATCCGAATCTCCCGACCAAGTGCCTTGCAACCATTCTTTGATGTACGGGTTATCAATAAACTCTAAATCGTTGGCATCTGCATCCATAGCCCACGCAATCTGTGTTCCTCGCACCACCATATATAGGGGCTGTGCATTTGATGCATCAGATAACACCACATCGTGCATCTTATTGTCTCTGTCCTCCGCAAATCGCCAAACTAGCGATCCACACCGAAAATCATTGGCAGTTGAACAATGAAATAGCGCCAAATAATCCTTACCCAGCATGAATCCCATGTGGTCAGTGTTGAGATGTGCAACACCAGAATCTCCATGTGCTGCGTGCAAGTAGTTGTTAGGCAAGGGCACCAGAACCACTGCAGAGTTTCCATGGGCCCCTGTACCGGCTTTTTGCAGCTTAAAAGCTGGCACACCCGTAGTGCTTTCATATATCCTGTCCAACGCCCAATCAGGAATATGTGGTATCACACCAGGTTCGTCTACGTCCCTATACGTTAAGTCCAGATCTCCACCCTCGGCATCGCAGAGTCTTAGCGCGTAACTACCGTCATGCAGCTGCACAACCTTTGCATACCACGCATCAAGTAGTTGGGAATCATGCGAGCTCTTATTGACCAGTAGCTTCCCCTCTCCCGTAATATGGTATGACACGCTTGGCGCAGTCAGCAGCTTTTTGTCGTGGTAAGTGCGCACCCCAAACAAGGGACCAAGATTTGACATATTCAGATCAACGTACAGCCGCGAGGTACCAGTATCTGTTGCGCTGCCACCTCCCGATTCCTGTGGCTCGACTGGGTGATCAGTAGGGGAGCCAGATCCGCGCTTGGCGCTATCCGGTATATAGGAAGCATGCTCCAAGGGTTCATCAGTATCCATGTTGTGCTCCCCATCAACACCAATGTGGCGCGCCTTTCTAATCTTTATCAAAAGCTCATCTGTGCTTCTGCCAACGGTTTTATCTCCATTATGTGCAATCAGTGAGGGTATAAATGAATCCTCAAAAACATCGCGCTCTCTACCAGCGTGCACTATGTCCTGCAATGCGTGATCTTGCCCACTAGGCTCACGAATTTCCATCACGACATGCTGCGACAAAAACTCGCTCAAAACTTTACGTAGCGGATCCCCTTGTATATCCCTCGCGAGTTTGCGCCCATAACCGTTCGTCCACACTATCCGAAGAGGCGCATCACTTGCAAAACCTATCCCGCCGCTACCTGGACTGCTTATGGGCATCTCTATCACATTCGACCCTACTTTAACGCCCACACCCTGTAGTCCCATTTCTTGTTTATCCACGGCAACGATTCTCACGCAATAGGGCTCTCTGTACTCTGCACCTGGATTCGCGAGGAATCTCATAAAACTATATGCAGTCTCAGGATCTTCGGCTTTCAATGTAGCGCTGCCAGGTGTTGTAGTAAATTCCAGGCGCGCACCGTTAATCTCCGCATATAGAGGGGTTCCCTCCAAGGCCTTGATACGTGCCGGTGCCATCCCATATATGTATTCGCGGTCAGTGGGTGCAAACTGAAACATTTTATCCAAAACCACAAACCTCTCGACACCATGCCTGTTAGGCGCAGCTATTGCATCACCGCTAAGTAACAGTTTACACGCATTGGACTCCAAATTTAGCTCAAACAGCGCATACTTCCCATGCAGAAACATTGGATCGCCAGATGGGGAAGCATTGCCCGTGTTATACTTTACCGAAACATGTGCACCGGGTTCCGAAGCATCAAGCCTGAAGTATGGCAAGGCACCCTGCTGAGCGCTGTAAGCTTCACTCAGATCTACTACCACTCTGTTACCACTCTCATCAACTGAGACTATCCGTCCTGTGTTCTCCAGAGCGTGGTCATCTCGCAGAAAGTTTTGATATCCCTTCAGAACACCAGAGGCACCTTTCGGGTAATGAACTGCGTTGCCATCCGCAAAATCGCTTTTTGTCAGCGCCCTTCCAGCAGCATCACAAAGAGCCAACTGATACCCGCCCTCTGTGTTTTGCACCACTTTTAAGAATCTATGCTCAGGCGCCAGGGACAAAACGTAATCTTTCCCCTTGTCAACATATATTATTCTATCATTTTTGGATACGTATCCCCACAGAGGGAAAGCCGGGTTGCTGGCACCGGAGGCATCCTGCACTTGCAGTAGAACCTGAAACCTCTCAGTGTTGCCTCCTGTACTTTCATCGCTTTCAATTTTTTCCCCTAGAATCAGAGGCAGCACAATCTTTCCGGGTGAATGTTCGAACCCTAAGTGATTAATTTTAGATGAAGTGGCCTTATCTGTGGGCAACCCACCAGAGGGGGGTTGCACCCCGTTCCCACTGCTCTGCGCTGTATCACCCTTGCCGTGTGGAAAAATTGCTTCAGGTGATTGCTCGCGCTCATCAGTACCATGCTTCACTGGATGCAATGGAAATGGAGAATTACCGGCTCCACGTTCGGTGTCAGGCGAGCCATCGGTGGGGTAAGCCCCACGGTGTGGAGGCTCCTCCGCACTTTGAGGCAGCGCTCTAAGCGATAAATCCACAGCACCTGGAATCAACACTTTCCCTTGAGACACTATGGAAGTTTTCAAGTGCGCATCATGGTCAACCTCCCTTACCGTTATCGGGAAGTCTTGCAGCATCTCTCGCAAGACCTGTTCACCAAGAGCAGCATAAGCGCACAACTGTACGGGGTGGCCTGCGCTTGGAATATGCACAAGATCCAGTGCATTGTACGCAAAGTAAATACCAACATCGCTGAGCTTTAGCGGATGTGTATGCTCATCTACTACAATCGAAACTTCATATAGGGGACCTGGGATGCTGGGCTGGTTCACCACTGACTTTTCCAGCCTAAACCGCGCAGCAAGTGGCTGGTCCAATTCTACTGTCCCGCCGCCAAGAATCCGCTCTGCTTGGGCTACAAAGTTTTTATATTCACTCAAAGAGCGCACAAATTGTACATCGCCCAAATCTCTTACGTCCTCATAGGTGCTGTAGACAAAACCTTCTCGCGTAAGAACTAGCAGCATTTGCCTTGCAGCTCTGGTTGCGGTGCTGTGAATGGATTCGGGATTTGCAAGCTGGATTTCCGCCGAGTCTTTGCCATAGTGGAGCGTGTGGGCGTAGTAGGGATAGGCTTCAAACTCAAAGTACGCCGAGTTCGAGGCAAGCTTACCCATTATATCCCCGCCACCACCCACAAGGCTGGTACCAAAAGCTGGGCCTGCACCCGTGGGCGCACTAAGCGTGATTGCGGGGCCCTGCCCCTGTCCCTCGTACAGATCTTTGAGTGACGCTCCCAACGTGTCACGCACGGCAACAAATTGTGGGTTCACAGCATCCGAAATTGCGCTCTCATCTGGCAGCGCCCCATAATTACTAGATACGTGGCTATTGTCCCGATAATAGCGCACTATATGATGGGGCTCTAATACTTCCCCCGATCTGTTGCAGAATGCTAGTTCATAGCGAGGTTGCCCTTCAACCCCTCCAGACACAACTTTCAAAAAGTGGTACTCTTTCGGGATCACTACACTGTGTCCCCACATGTTATCGGCGACTAACTCCCCGTCCGATGCGAAACGATATTTGCATGTGGGCAATTCTTGCGTGCCGCCGTCATGGAGTTTGAGCACAGCCGAATGCCTTCGGTCACCAGTTTGTGCATTGAACAATGCACCCCCTGGGAGCATAGAGCCAACCACGCTGCCTTCTTGCCCCACAGTTTCCTCATGTTCGTGTAACGAATGCGGCTGCTGGGCGTCGCTTACAAACCCTGAATCAGGGCTGGTGTCCATATTCACTTTCACGTTACTACGCTCAGTTTTATTTCCTCTTGCAGGCACATTATCTGCATCATCTTGTACACGCCCTCCATGAATCTCAGGTACCCCGGACTTGAGTTGGGGTTGCCGCTCTTGCCCCGCTGAATTTTCTCCCGTAGAATTCACATCCGGGCTGCCATTATCGATAGGATACTCTGTACCACGCATTAGGGCATTGAGTGGATTCGTTCCCCCTGCAATGAGTTTACCGTTGGCATTAATGTAGGGAAGCTCCCCGCTGTCCGCTGCAGGAACATGCAGGACAAAGTTGTGCTTAATGAATTCCTCAAACGCATAGCTGGACATGTCTTTCTTAAATTTCGGTGCACTACCAGCACTCATGTTTTCAGTAACATGCTCAAACGCGAAATTACGGAATAGTAGCAAGTTTCCATCGTGCGTTCGCGCAATGGGTATTTCGTTGCCAGACACTAACACTGCAGCATTGCTAATTACTCCGGGCTGCTCCACAAGCTTATACGGCGTGTCTTCCGGAGATAGTAGTGTACTACCCACAGTTATTTGAAGCGCGTACTTTCCTTCCAGTAAATCAAACACAGGCCCCCCGCCTGGAAGAAGGTGCGTCTGCCGCAGGAGGCTTCTGGCCTGTTGTGCATCATCGACCTTGGTGGCGCCTTCTGGGTTCTCCGATATACTAAATTTCTCGCCTTCCACTATCAGGTATAATGGGTGCTGCAACAACGCGGATTTCACCGCATTTATGGTCTCCTGGGGATACTTTGCAAGCTCCACCCTAAGATGCTCTGGATGCTGAAGTAACGGCGAAAAGTACGAGAAGGTTATGGAATCACTTTCGCGATCCAACATTAACAGTGCGCACTCACTATTTAATGTACCTATTGAGGCGTCCGCGGTCGTCTCCTGCGATGTTTCTATATCCGAAAGGGGAAACACGTGAACCGCAGGTGCAGCACCCTCCAGGGTACCCAGTGCAAAAATTGGCAGCTCTCCGGCTGGATCTATTAAACTTTTCCTCCCCGGTTCAGATGCAACATATTCGACGCTCTCTAGAGCATCTTTATCAGCTGCAAGTCTTGCTACACTACTTACTGTGGGAATATCCGCATGTTCCAACGCACCCAAAATGCTTGACGGATCTTGTAGACTCCTCGAGTCTAAGGGGCTAAAATCCCCAACAGCAAGCAGCTTCCCCTCACTGTTACAAAAGCGCAGGACATGCTTTCCTTCGTTCTGGACAACTTTTAAAAACTGATATTCAGGTGGAATGGACAGCACATATCCGCGTCTTTCATGTATTATGTTGCGCCCCCCTAGGTAGTAGTACCTGGATGTTGGAAAAGATACCGAGTTTCCGTCATACATAACGGCCACAGAGTGCAACTCGGACCCGCTGCTGTTGGGAGAAAACATTAGTTCCCCAGGCATCATGCTAATTGCCTGATCTACGTCTTGTTGCTTGATGATTGTCATACTAGCCTCATTTAGGGTGCGAACCAAAGCCGGAGATAGATAGGAAATCTGCATTAATAATGGATGAAGCACATCTGTGATTCATATTGTGAGCAATCTGACCCTAAAAATTTGGTAGGTAGAATTTAGTGCCCTGGCCGGTTGTATACCGCTTCGACGTGTCTTCTATACGTACAAACTTCGCCACCGGTCTCCGGCAGTAAATAGCATGAAAACTTCGGGCTACAACGCGGAAGTCCCGCACAATACCGGCTTGAATGCACAAAAACACTATTTCACTTGACTCCCTGGGAGAATCATGCTGTACTCCTCTCCTTTTTGTAAGCAGGGCTTTTATGGAAACACTGAAGCAACTCTCTACGGAAGTCTCTCCTAGCGCCACACAAGCGGGTGGCACATCCGGTAAGAGCCTTTCAGCGACGACACCCTGTGCCGAAGACAGAGCAGCATCGTTTGGGGATATTGAACGAGATTTTGGGCACGTTTTTTACGTGCAGGACAACGCTCTGGATCAGCTACAGATAAAACTTGCCATACACAGCACTGAACCACTTGCAGACAGAACGAAGGAGTACATAGATCGTGAGATCAGAAGTACAATAGGCGCGTTCGATGCAAGTTTCGCGTTGGGGCCCCACAACACACCCAGGCAACTCGACGTGTATGTTTTCGAGCACAGCAGGAACCTAAAGGATTCCCTAGAGCGTATGTGCGTCGATGGCAATGTAGGCGGCATAGCCTGGCCCTCACTGGGTAAGATTTATGTGTATAAGGAGGGAAGCAATAAGGTCGCTAACCTACCCCACGAACTTAGCCACTGCCTGTTCGATTATGCAGTTTCTGGAAAGTATGGATGGCACGCGGGCGTGGATATCCTAAACGAAGGTGTGGGTGAGCATATACAGCATATAGTGGAGCGCGGCTATGAGATTGACCTGGACATCATGAGGCGCGCAGATAGAGTGTTAAGCATGTTCCGTGATGATGCGGAGATCGCTCAGGCAACTAACCTGAACGATATTATGTCAATCATTCGGGAGCGTAGCCCGCAGGATTACAGATACGTGATGTTAAAGTACGATCTGGGTATTACGCTGGTAAATTACCTGCAACGCAGTAATCCTTCTCTGATAAAAGAGGCCTTTAGGAATTCTGCGGCCACAAGTTTTGGACATAATACGCTGCTATCAGACGCAAAGCTCGTTGCAGACCCGTTCAGTACCTTGATGAGCATACCAGAGGGATTCAGCGCTTGGCTCAGTGAAAACTCCACAGAGCAATTTGTTGCTGCGCACGATGCGCTGTTTGTACGCCCGAACGAGCTAGTAGGACTCACTGATAAACTTGTCGACGGTGAAATTAAGCAGATCAAGGTTTTTGACGCAGTCCTTGAAGACAGCGCAGGAAATGTTGTGAGTGCGCTTTCGCCAGTCTCACATTTCGGATTTCACAGCGTGATAAGAGTTGCCAATATGCACTCCGGAGATAAATTTGACCTACATCATAGGTATCACTTTCTCAAACCCGTAGTAACACACGGCGTTTTGAAGTATACGTACTGCGACGACAAGGGCCAGGAATACCTGATGAGCAGGCGTCCAGAAGTTGTGTCCAGCCTGACAAAAATCGTGACTAAGTACGATAGCGACGTTGCTATGGTACACGAAGCCGTACTCAGGGCGCAGGCAGCATATGATACCTATCTGGAAAAGCAAGATGAACAGTCAGAGCGTGCTGTGCACGAGGCAGTAGACTATGCATCAGTTCTGCTGACCCAAGGGTTGGATAAAATTGCCACAGATCATATGGATTTTGCAGCAATTGCTGGTACGGAGCTCGAGAACCAGCATTTTGACCCACGCCTGCGAACTACTATGCTGGGCGCAGCATACACGGAATACATCACCAAGCACGTACAGTCGCTTATGCTGGGTCTTGAAGACTCAGAAGCGTCAGTTGTGCTTCAGAGGATCTTGCATCACATGATGTACATCGACCCAATGAGAATGAGGGCAGTCAGTGGAGCGCAAACACTTAGCCAGCAGCACGATGTCATTTTGTCCCTAAAGGCTATGGGTAAGGGAGATATGAGCGGTGTTTCTGTGTACCTGCCAGACGGGGAAAAAGTTGCCGAACTGCCGAGCGACTCAGAAGCCTTTACTCAGTACACACATGAGCATGAAGGGCTAAAAATGAACTTCATTGCTGCTGACAGCCTGAAAGCCACACACACCGTCTATTCCACAACTCCTGTTGTAGTTGTGCAGCTCGATGAACAAGGCAACAAGGCTGCCTACTTTGTCCGCGGCACAAAGGCATCTGAGGAAGAATCAGACATAGTAGTTGATGTGGACGTATTCCTGGATCCTAAAGTTTTAAAGCTCAGTGGAGACGACCAGCTTTCGGTATCGCATGGGCTCAAAGTGCGATCTCTTGAAAAAACTCCGGAAGAACATCATGACGTAACGGCAAGAAAAAGCGTCATGGCAGACGATAAGGGAACCGAAAGAACGAGCGATGACACATACGATGCCGCTGTTTACTCAAACAACAAGGTTGCTATACAGAAACTGTCTAGCCTTGAGTTTTACATGTCTGCGGCAAGAGAAGACGCAAGTAACGACGTCGTGCAAAACCCGGCATTTTTCATTAGAGATGTCGCTGCAGGCAAAACGCTCCAATTTCCCGACAGTATAACACATTTAAAGCTTATAAGGACAGACAACGGCTCGGTAAGGCTTGTGCCGTGCACCAAAGACGGGAACGTGAGCCTACCAGATATGCCATACAACACGAAGGGCTATACATACATTGATCCAATTTTCGCGTACACGAGAATCAAGGCGGACTGGATTTCCAAGCATGCGAAATTAGATCTAGTAGACTTTACAAGGTACGATGACGGTACGCTATTCAAGTTGCAGTGGAACCGAGACGATCCCCGACTACCAAGGGATAAGAACGGCGAGATAATATGGGCAGACGATCTGTCATACTTTACCAGAGCGGAGCTCATTTATGAGCCGGAGAACACAAAGATTGGTGAGCTTTCCAGCTCTCCTAGCCTATTTCAGGATTGCATATTCCTCTCGTTTGATCGCAACTATGACAATAGCGATTTTGTTTCTTCTTTGCACGAACAAGAAGTTGAGCTGCAAAACGGGGGGGATGGCACACAGCGTGTTTCCTTGACAGGTAAGAACGACCTGGGTACAGACCACGGGTACAGTGACTACTATTCCCTATTTCACCGACAAGAGCAAGATAGCAAGGAGTTGGCGGACGAGATACACAGGCGTGCGGGAGTTGTGGATATGCAGTCGGGTGAGGCTGGTACACAAGTGCGCAAAGTTAGTGTAAGCGAGCACGACTTGCAACAGCTTGAGAACACAGTTGTATACTGGATTGCCAGTGAGGAGATAGTAGATGGGCAGGTGGTGCACCAGCATGACCTGTTCATCAACAACAACAGCGGACAGCACTATTTCCAGTTGCCGAAAGCCATCACACACTTGAAAGTGGTAACCCACAACGGACAAAAGCACCTGGTTCCGTCCACAGAAAGCGGGGTAGAAGACCCAGATGACATGCCCCAAGATCTTGGTGAGCATAGGTATATAAATGCCGCACTCGCGCATGAGAATGTGGCAATCGACCATACGCAAAGGATTCCTGTAGCCAATATATCCCTAGTCGACTTAGAAAAGTACGAGGATGGCACCCTGCTAGAACTCCGGACCGGTGGAAATATATCTTACTCTGGCATCGGCGCGGTAGAAGATGGGCGATCCAAAACCGTGCACCTTTTCGATGAGCACGGGAACGAGATCGGGGTGTTGTCTAAATATCCTAATCTTCTGGGAGACAGAATTTCTTTTGGTATCAGAGAGGAAACTGCGCCCGATGCGCAATCAGCCGAAGCCGAGCCTGTAACAGAGGGTGTGCCTGTACCGCCGCACAATGAGGAAACATATGTGCACAACAGCGCTCACGACGATGCACTGGACAACTTCCTTAGGGCGAGGCACAGCTCCTCATCGGGGGGGAGCGCGCACAGGGAGGAGAATGCGACGCACGGCACCGAATATGGCTACTATGAGGTGTTGGAAGCGCACGGTTCTGCGCACAAGCCATGTGCGGAGCCGTCCGCTGCTGGTGGGGGAACAAATCATTGCCAGCACCACTACACAGATGACGCACTCATTGACAGCGTAGCGTGGGAAACCCGTTGCGATACGGGTTTGTGCCATGTGGAAGGAGGGTACTACGGCTTCCTACCTCTGTAAACCTGCAAAGCCGCCCAGAGCTTGTGCCCCGGAGCACTCTATGAGCTCTGGGGCGGCAAGCCGCCGCTTGGCAAGCCACGCACTGCGGTCTCGCGGCTGGTGGGTGCCGTCCACCGTCTTACTGCTTGCACAACAGCAAGATAAGTACTCCCACCCAAGTTTTGTTGGGCTACCGGTGCACAGCACCCCCTAGACGTGGCTGGGAAGGTTCTACTTGAGTAACGGCGGCGCTGCTAGCCTAGGTTTCAGGCTCCAGTTTACGCGCCTCGTCAATGAGCATAATGGGAATTCCGTCCCGTACGGGGAACGCAAGGCCCGCATTTTTACTTACCAACTCGCAACTGTCTGAGTCATAATACAACTCACCACCAGTCAGTGGGCACACCAACACTTCCAGCAATCTCTCGCTCAACAACTATTTCCACCCCTCTTCATCAGCAATTAAAACGGCCTCTGCAAGATGTGCCTCGAGGTCTTGTAGAGGCAGCTCACTCTCCCTAAACTCGCCCCAGGACCGTAAAACGTCAGAGTACTCGACCCCCTTAACTATCGGATACTCCTGATTGACATCCGCATATACCTTCTGCGCCTCCGGGCCCGACAAAAATTCCAACAATTTCACCGCATTATCCAGGTTCTTCGCGTGCTTTGCCACAGCCCCCCCGCTAATGTTGACCATGGTTCCCATGCCCACCTTCTGGTTAGGGAAAAATATGGCCAATTTGGACGAGGCCTCCCTGTCCGCCTTGCTGTCAGAGGAGCTAACCCTGCCCCAGTAGTAGCTATTCACTATCGCAATCCCACCTTCACCAGCAGCCGCTGCATAAATTTGGTCTGTGTCCCCCCCGCTTGGTTTGCGCGCAAAATTGGCAACCAGACCACGAATCCATTTTCGCGTCGCTGTTAACCCGTTATTGGCCACCATAAACGCTATCAGTGACTGATTATACGGGCTATTTGAAGATCTGACTAAAATCTTGCCCTTCCACCGAGGGTGCGCCAGGTCCTCATATGTGCTGAGATCACCAACACTGACTAGTGACTTGTTATAAACAACTACCCGGGCGCGCTTAGTGAGCCCAAACCAATACCCCTCAGCGTCCCTATATCTCAAGGGAATCGCCTGCTCTAGCATATCAGACTTCACTGCCTGCAAAAGCCCGCGCTTTTTCGCAAGTATAAGGTTCACCGCATCAGCTGTGAGAAAAACATCCGCCTTGCTGTATTTGCCCTCACTTTCCATCCTGGCAATCAGCTGAGCTGCTTCGTCATTTATGTACCTAACCCTAATCCCGGTACCCGCAGTAAACCTTCTGAAGAGGTCGCGCAGCAACTCCTCTTTGCGGGAAGAGTACACATTCACCACTTCACCCTGGCCGGATTGGTACCTATCGTACAGGAAGCCTATACCCAGACCTATCGCCAGGGCACACAGCAAAACCCCTACAACCCTCATACACCTCAACCATCACCCGCGCGTCGGGTCTATCATATGGGAACCCCTGAGTAAATCAAGGCAAATCTTCAAAAACCGCGCATTGTGACATATCTACACAACCTTGGGTATTAACACGAAGCATGCATTGTCTATCAGGCAATGTCGAAACAAAGATTCGCAAGAGG
>NZ_JAOTBG010000007.1:97213-100463 GCF_025628805.1 Anaplasma capra | reverse complement strand
AGTCACGTGGTGCCACACCATCTGGTGCACCCAAGAGTGCGGGAGTTAGGCTAAAGAGTGAAGCAGACCAGAGTGTGCTAGATGCGGCATCAACACCTTGGAGCCTGATATGCGCTGGCACAGAACACACAACGGGCGGTGAAACCCCCGAGGATGATAATGCGGCCCAATTCGCGAAGCAATATCTACTTAAACCGACGGAAAAACGCGTAGGGCTGCTAGAGTTTGCAAAAGCGTGTGCGGAGAGCACAGATGGCACCGAACTCGTGGCATTTGCCGAAAGTGGCCCCGTAATCAACTTAGACATCACAGAGGACGAACAAAGCGGCAAAGTTACCCTGGCACAAGTGACAGAAGCACATCAAGTAACAGTTTCCAACATTGTACTAACGATATCAATAACCTATAACATCACCCCCAGAGAAACTGCAGGGGAGTATCTGATATCTAACATGAAGGCCAGGGTTAGGATACTGGGTGGTGCTGGCAGGAGATTCATTCAAGGGCCACACATTAGTATCAGCGGGAGCGATGTCGTATCAAGAGCTGGATGTTCAGATAGGAATGCCGAACGAGCGCAGAAGTCACGTGGTGCCACACCATCTGGTGCACCCAAGAGTGAGGGAGTTAGGCCAAAGAGTGCGGGAGTTAGGCCAAAGAGTGCAGAAGACCAGAGTGTGCCAGATGCGGCACCGACGCCATCTAGGAGCTCCGATGACGCATCACAAGCTGACGGCACTCCGGATGATGAGGGCAAACTTCTTGAGGAGGATTTTAAAGCGCTAAGGAAAGAATATCAGGATCTAGAAACAATACTAAACGCACGCTCGGATCCGGAAACAGAGACGCCTGATGCATCCGGCGACAAAGCGCAACAACCACGAGGGGAATCCCCCATAAAAGCGAAAAGCAGAACTGGTGTGCCACCTGACAGCGCTACAGAAACAGGTAGTACCACCACTGAAAAAGTGGAGAAGAAAGAGACCGCGGCTAGTACTAGTACCTCCACTGAAAGAGCGAGGAGGTGGGGCACAACGGGTACTGGTACCGCCACTGAAAGAGCGAGTAGGTGGAGCACAATGGGTACTGGTACCGCCACTGAAAGAGCGAGTAGGTGGAGCACAATGGGTGCGAGCACTGGTATCGACACTAAACGAGCAGCAGAGGAAAGATGGGCCAGAGTGTCTGCCAGCGTCACAGCTGAAAGAGCAAAGAGGGGAGGGGCCACAGCTAGTACTAGTACCGTCACTGGAAGAGCGGAGAAGAAAGAGGTTGCAACGGGTACTGATGACGTTGCAGGACAGAAGCGTGACGCGGTTGACGGTAGCAAGCAGCAACCAACCTTCCAAGGCGCGGAAACACAGGTTGAGACCCAGCGATTCCTCAGTAGTGCCGGACAGAAGCTTGCAGACGCCGTGAGCACCATGACTAGTGGTCTTAGCGATCAGAAAAGCAAGATGCCAGCAGCAACGCTGCAGTCAGGACCAATGCACACGAGTACAGCAACACAGCCACAGAAGCAAGATACCGCTTCTGCACAAGCCAGCACAGAAAGTAGTGATGCTGGTACCAGTAGTGCAGCACTGGGACTAGCAGAACTTGAAGAGAAACTCAAGGTAGTGAGTTCAACGCTCGATGACCTACGAAATAAGATTAAAGAGGCAAGTGTCACGGAGCAACAATCACGCGAGAAGCCCCCCACGAAAGAAGGCAAGACTGACGATCACTCCGCAAAGAGTCCACCGGCCCAAACTGGCGACCAATCCACAGCGGCCCCAAATACCGAAACACGGCCCGGTAGCGCCACTAGGGGCATGGGAACCTTCTCTACACGCCGCGTGAACCCAATGATATATGTGGCACACGCTCAACCACAAGCTGTTCCTTGGGACTTTTTATATTCTAAAACGGGACACGCGGCACGTAGCAGTACCCTGGGTGACACTAGCACTGATGATGCAGAACGTTTTGTCAAAGAGTATCTGATACAACCAACAGAAACACGTGATGGGCTGCTCAGCCTTGCGAAGTCGTGTATGCAGGGCGAAGATGGCACTTTGCCTGAAATATCTGCTGCAAGTGGCCCGACGTTCGATTTAGATGTCACAAGGGATGCCGAAACCGGCGCTATTACCCTAGTAAAAGTGACGGAAGTACACAGTGTAACGGCTTCCAACAATGCAGCACTGGAGGTAGTCATAACCTACAAAATTTCCCCTAGCGAAGTTAAGGGGGAATACCTGCTATCCGACATGGAGATTGCAATTAGACAACTGGGTATTGCCCTTAAAATCCAAGAGCGTGAAATTGTATCAAGGTTAGGACGAATAGCGAGCGCTGGCGGAATAAAGAGTGCAAGCACTAACACTAGAGGGAGTGACACAACAGAAGAGCGCAAAGAGCAATCAGCAACACTGCAAGCGGAGGCGCAACCGGGCAAGAGCGCATCCGATGTGCTGCAAGCTGGCCAACCCACACAGGATACTGAGACCGCAAAACAGGGCGGCAACGATGACGCACTTGTAGAGGAAGCCGAAGATGAGGAACAGTCCCACGCGGACACGGAAGTTAGTACCCTAAATGCCAGCGTGAAGTGGATACAGAGATCTGGTTCCCAAAAGGGAGCGCATGTGTCGCATCTGGACACAGAAACAGAACAATTACAACTGGAAGAAGCTGCATCGGATCCCGAGCATGATCATGTACCAGCGCGAATGCAAAACCTGAAATCGTTGCTTAAGGCAAGAGTGGAATCTGAGGAGCAGAGGGAGCCCGAAGTGTGGGATGCCATAGGAACCGAGTACCACCGCAGCCAACACGTGCCTGAGACAGGCCATGGAGGCAGTGAAGCTAGTAGTGAGGTTGCTTCCGCACAGCCGGATAAGCCACATGCCCAAGACGAAAAGCAACCACAAACTGCAGAGAAAGACCAACCCACTAGTGGTAAGCCAGAAACTCCAAACATGGATCAACAGCCGCAGGTAGGGCCCTCAGGGGATGCTAGCCCGCAATTGTTTGCTCAAGATGGAGGTAGTGAAGCTAGTAGTAAGGTTGCTTCCGCACAGCCGGATAAGCCACATGCCCAAGACGAAAAGCAACCACAAACTGCAGAGAAAGACCAACCCACTAGTGGTAAGCCAGAAACTCCAAACATGGATCAACAGCCGCAGGTAGGGCCCTCAGGGGATACCAGCACGCAATTGTTTGCCCAAGATGGAATGTTCAACTTCGTCAAGGAAGTTCGCCTTGG
>NZ_JAOTBG010000007.1:0-97113 GCF_025628805.1 Anaplasma capra | reverse complement strand
CGCAATTGTTTGCCCAAGATGGAATGTTCAACTTCGTCAAGGAAGTTCGCCTTGGTGCCTTAAAGAATAATGATCTGCTCTACAAAGCCTTCTATGGGTGCGGCAGCGACGCAAATTTCTCAGAAAACCTCATTATACACATGGCAAAAGCCTGCACAGCCCATCTCAATACAACCAAGGAAATAGACTTTGCAATCTTAGGTGACATAGAAAGTAGCGTAGATTCTCTTGTAGGCCAGCAAAAAAACCAGAAGTATGTGGTGTCAAAAAGCGCTATGGTAAGCGCAGAAGCTTGCGGGCAATTTTATGTCTCAGTTCGCTACTGTGTTACTAAGGAGGCCTCTGTATACCAAACTAACTATTCAATCACATCAGCCTTGCTCCGCATAGCACCAGATGCGCAAGCCGGATACACTTTACTCCCGATCGATAACGTTGTCTCTGAAGACCAAACACCATGGCAAGCAGCAGAAGCAGAGTATAGAATCGCAGAGGCAAGCTTTGCGAGACAACTGCACGGTAGGGATCCCGAAACCGCTGCAGCAAATCACGCTGTGAAAAAGCAAGAGGGTCGCACCCACAAGAGTCAGGAGGAGCACGAAGGACAAGCACCAAAAGAAAAAGAGGATGCGCTCCGTATGACGCCAAGTTACGAGAAGCAGGGCTCGGAAAGTATAAGGTCCTTGATCGTACGCCTATTTAGGGCGATTCTCGGCTTCTTCACGTGGGTTTTCCGCACAGTTGTCAAGCATCTCTTCGGAGAAGATCTTTCAGCTGCTACCCATGTTCGTGATTCCGCAGAGGAAACACGGGAGGATAGCAAATTTCCCGACGATGAATTATTGCCCTCAGTAGCGGAGAAGCGTACACAGGGCACAGGTAAGACTAAAACTGCTGTGACACACAACAGTCCAGCAAGTGAAGAAATCGAAGATGAGAGCAACAAACACAGAAAACACCGCACAGATCCGCATGGCAGCCCTTCCTCTAAAATTGCTAGTGATGGTACAATAGATGGGGTACGTACTCCGGACCATCCTGGAAGGAGAAGGTGAGCCTTCCGATAACCGCAATTACTACTTAACACTAGGTATCCCGTTTCCAAGGGCGGGAGTTTACGACCCAATACACGAAAGATTCTCTGCAAAGCAACATCGTCGGGGAAGCATCCAGAGACATTATCTAAACTTCAAGCTAATCCACATATACGCACAATACCCAACTCATCCGCAAGCATTAACGTGAGTGCGCAAGAGCCGTTTTCCGGATGTTAGCCAAAAAAATCAGCATGGTCACAAACACCCAGGTGTTGGTAGCACAAGTGTAACACACGTGGATTCTCACAAGTGTAAAGCGAGTAGTGGCCGATAAAAGCACGTTCAAGCTCCCAATATTGATACCATTATAGCCGGCAACTATCGGGCAAAAGGTAAACCGACTGCAACAAAATAAAGTCTGCAGAAAATCGAAAATTGAGGTCCTAAATACGCTGTGCTACCATGCGTGCCTGCGGATACACACCGTGCGTCCATGCATCCGAAAGCATCAGGCCCGAAGCTGGTGCCGTTTCGCTAGAAGGGTGCATGGACCGTCCAGCACAAGAATTAAGTCGGAGTTGAGAGCACAAAGTCCCGTGTTTTCGAGGTACGCATGCGTCTCTGGCCGCACAGTTAAAAAAGTGAAACTTATAAAATGGGGGAAAGGTAGATTATGTCACAAGCACAAGTCGCTTGCGAAAATGCAGCGAGCTCACAACCTTCTGCAACTGTCAATGATGAGAAAAAAGAAGAGACACGCGATGCAGAGCAACCCGGACAACAGCTAGAGCCTACAGCAACACAGGAAATACAGGAGAGTAGTGATATAGCTACCAGCCGCTCGGGTAGCAGTAACAGCGCGGGTGTGAGTGCTGAACAGCAGGACGATATGTCAAGTGCAGTACAAGAAATATTTGCCAAAGTAGATAATACCAATCGAAGGGTCAAGTGGGAAGGGCTGGTGCATAAGCTACTGTGTAGCGTACGTGGCAAGAAGAACGTCAGCGTCATCTCCCCGAATACGCTGGCATACGAAGGATACTCTGTGCGCTATGGGAACAGCATAAAAGTGTACAAGCACTGTATAGCGCAAGTTGGCACATCGCAACAAAGCACTTATGCTGATAGTACCTATTACGCCACCTTCTGCTATACGCTGGACGAACCGCAAGGAGGAGAATCCGGGTACAATGTTAGAGACATAGAGCTAAAAGTCAGGTGCGCCAAAAAAGGCGTTAGTCGTACATACCCACCAAGCGCAGCGCGTGGTAGAACAGCACAAGGAGAAAGTGCGTATGACATTCTCAGATTTAATGCACTTGCAGAATCTGAAGAACAACCTGAAGCAAGTAGGGTACCGCCTTGGAAAGCCGAGACGCTAAGAATCGATGACGAAAACACATACAAGAGTTTGTTGAGAGATGCCCGTACGTACGAAAGTACGGAGTACGAGCATGCAGAAAAAATGTCTTTTGGGCCGCTGGAAAAAATCACGCTTTTCGCGGCCGATACCCTGTCCAACAAACACACGCACAGGGCTCCCGTGCTAACAGAACTAGTGGAGCTAAGCCACATGCACACCCCAGTCATGCAGCATGGTCTCGACGGAGCCCATAGCACTCCAAGCGGCGATAGTGGAACACTGGAAGGACACCGAGTGTACGCAATACATGGTGCTTCGCACGCCATGGTACATGCCTTTATACAGAGCAACGAACCCCCATACTTTGGTGATGTTATCATGCCAAAGATTGCAGAAGTCGCACTAGGAACGCGTCTCGTACGTAAGGACTTCAGGTTGGACGCTTTTTTATCCAAATGCGTATCTGATGGGGATACAAGTGCGCAGTCACACCGATTCAAGGTATATGCCAACACAGCCAGCAGAAAAGCCCGGTCCGCAGGCGCCAAATCACCTCAAGAAAGCGCAACCAAGGTTGGTACATCTGAGCAGAAAGAGCCAATCACGGAAACAGGCCAACCTCAGGAGGAGACGCCGGGCACACAAGCCCACACAGATCCAGATTCTGGTGGTAGTACTGCCGCTACTACCGAACAAAAAGAAAGTGCGGTAGCAGGTGATGTAACTTCAACTGGTACCCCTGTAGCAGGTGAAAGCGCAGCTGCACCCAGCGATTGGTACATAGTTGTGAGTAATTTGCACTGTGCACTCACCCCCCATAGCGCTGGTCCTGCTGAGCCACTGAGCGCTGAGATCGTGCAACAGTTGCGGGAAAAGGTCGGCGAATTTGTGGTGGAAGAGGTGTCATACGGGGCAGGCCCCTGGCACACATTTTTCCAGAACTTCGTAGGCCATCGTCCAGCAGCCCCTGATTCGGACGGCAAAGGTAGTGGCTTAGACGATGCAGGTAGTGAAACAACGCCTAATAAAGTATCCAAAGTAATAAAGGTTGAAGTACAAGACGCAGATGGGCAGCAAATATCGAGTAAAGATATCGACATCAGTAGTGATGACGCACTTGGCAGTCTTCGCTCCTTGCTAAGCTGGAATGCAAGTATTACAAACGACATACTGTTGGGCACCACAGTTGAAATTAATGCGCGTAGCGCTGATAAAAAAATACCCGGATTTACCGTAATTTGCAGTAATGGGGCTACGCACAGAATTCAGTCAAGTATCAAGGAACAGACGCTACAGCTCAAGGGAATCACATTCAATGGGCAGTACAACAAAACAATCAGCACCGTTATTGGTGTCTGTAGAAATCTGGTGTTAGAGCACAAAATTTCCGATACAGACACTTGTTTGCAAAACATCTCCGTAAGCTACACAGTAGGGTTTCACCAAAAAGGAAACGGACAGGCGTGCCTCCGAGTTAGCCAAGCTGGCTTTGATGCTTACGTCGAAGATGCAAGCAAACCAGGCACAGACACAATGATACACCAGACCCCGACACGCGGCTCTCTATCAAAGGGGATAGCAATTCATGGGGGTAAAGAAGAACAAAGTTTCATTCCCCCCAGTAGGCCACCTATAAACGAGATAACACAGGTCTACCTTGCAACACTAATCGCACACTACGTATACGCGCGTGGCATACGTGCACTATTCGTGAAAGACTCGGACATGCGGCTTGCTCTTGAATCGGACGATGCTCGCGAATTCTATGACAACTACACTACAACACTGGAGCACGGGGGGGTTATTGGGTCAGGCACTGGGGCTGCACGCCTACCATATGGCCTTAAATACGAAGCAGGCCTGCAGTTCACTAAAAACGGGGGAACTTGTTTACGACCTAGTGAAGAAAATGACCTCGTACTGTTTCTGTGCAAACACCTTAACGCCACAGCAAGTAGTTCGGAAAGCCATACACACTCAGTATTACGTATCCGCGGGCAACCAGCAGGATACAGAGTCAAAAGATATCTCTATCTTGATTGTAATATCACAGAGGGAACAAAAAGTACAAAACTGCCACTGCACCTGTGTGCCGAATACGATGTACTCACTCATCGTGATGAGCGTATAATATGCAACCTAAGGACAGGCTGTAAAATCGAGCAAGATTCACAGTACACGATGGTGGAGTACCCAGCAGTGGTCATGAGCATTACCGAACGCACACCCGAAAAATCAGCTTCTGCAGATGCAACCCCTGCATCCAAAGCCGAAGAAGACCTGGCAGCAAGCCCGGCTGCGGAGCAACAGAAGACCATAGAAACTGCCAGCACGGAGCATGACACAGCAGGCAAGGCCCGTGCAACTGAAAGTGGCTATGAACGCCTCCATGCAGAGGATACATGCGCCGATCCAGCGCCAGTAACTGTTACGGGAACCACTGAGGAATTTAAGGCTATGGAACCCACGACAGAAGATGGCCCCAAATACACAGATACCGGCACCAAACAGGATATTACCAAACAAGGCTGGGTCGGTGTCACACATCATGACACAGAGGATAGCACCACACTAACACCAGTAGCACGACGTGAAAGCGTTGCGGATACCACAGCAAAAGGGTACGGAGAAACTGGCGCAGGAGAGGAAGACGAGACCAGAGAAGTAACGCCGACCGCAGAGCCTGATGGTGATGAGCTCACAGAAAAACAACAGCTCTGGCTTGTTCGTATATTTTGGAGAGTTGTGGCGTGGTTCATGGCAGTCGTTGCCTGGATCACAGCATTCGTGCTCAAGGCGTGGGATGCATGTTGCAGTATCCGCACGCGGAAACAAGTGGATGACACACGCGGTGCTGCCATCGAATCTGAGGAACGGGTGCGTAGATCAAGCACGCATTCCGGCGGATATGAAATCGCGAGTGAGTACGATATACTGAGCAACAAGGCTCATCACTCTCGCAAAAACAGTGAAGATGAGGGTTCGTATCTGTCCGGAAACAATGTGGACAGCAGCACAGACAGCAAGTTGCATGGTGCTTCCACTCACAATCACAGCGAGCAAAGTCCGTCCACGGTTCTGCAGGACAGTACAGCAACTCCGGAACTACAGAGAATGCAATTGAGTCAATATATGCGATCCATGATGCACGCTTAGAAGTTGGACAACAACTAAAAAATATGTTACAAGCGGGGTAAAGTTGTAATTTATCCCGGGGGGCTTGTTATGGACGCGACACAAGGAGCTAGCCAAACTTTGGAAGGACTTAGTAGTTGGGCAGATGATGGCGGAGCCAGTGCTGGGTCTAGTGAAGCCGACAGGGCCCGTGAGGCTGAAGAAGGTGGCCGTGATAGCCTCTATGCAGAGGGCGGCGCCGCATCAATGCCAGTGGGACAACATGAAATCGTTGCGGACACCGCAGCGGAAGGGTACGGGAAAACCAGTGCCAGAGGGGAAGACAAGACCAGAGGAGTAACGCCGGCCGCAGAGCCTGTGGGTAGTGATTCGCAAAAAAAAAACACACCCGTTACTACTGCCGTTCGTACTCCTGTACAATCTGTTGCGGGGAATTGTGGCGTTGTTCGTGGCAGTCATTACCTGGATCACAGCATTCGTGCTCAAGATATGGAATGCACTTTGCAGTCTCTTCAAGCGGAAACAAGTGGATGACACGCGCGGTACTGCCGGCAAATCTGAAGGACAGGTACGCGGATCAAGCACGCATTCCGGCGCAGATGGAACCGCGGATGTGCATGGCGCGCTGAGCGAAGGGGCCCTAGCGACTCTTGCGAAAACGGTGAAGGTGAAGGTTTGTGTATGCCCGAAGGCGGTGCGGACGGCGCAGACAGCTGGTCCGCCGGTGTTTTGGGCGACGGCAGCGGGCAGTCCCCGTCCACGGCTCTACAGAGCGGTGTAGCGGTGGAGCCACAGCAAGTGCAATTTCAAGGTGCACAATCCGTGGCGGTTAGCGCTTAGAAGTTGGGTAATAATCGAAAAATACTGGTGCTTCCATAGAGTGCGCGGTCTGTTTACACAGTGTTGGGGGCGCGTTGTTACAAGCGGGGTGGAGTTTGTAATTTACCCCGTAGGCTTATGGGCGCAATATGTGGGACAAAACCCAGACACTTGGGGTTCTTACAGAGTTTTCCATATCCGGGTCTTCCTGTGCGCACTCCGCGCTCGTTCGGCGGATGACTCTGGGCAGGTTTCCACAACTAGGCGCCTCCTGCCCCCTAAATACGTACAGGGCCTACAACGTGTTGCTGTTACTAATTTACTAAGAACACACGCACCATGGTCACAATCTCGAAAACCCTAGGACAGATCACACGCTAGGTTATCCGTAGTATTGCACTTTTGCCAAATAAATGGTACACTATGGGCCAGTACCGTGGTGTTTTGCACCTACCAGCTTGCCGTGCGGTTGCGTTTGTACAGCGTTACACACGGCTCTGACCGCTTTCTCACGCGCTCAGCGTTTTCACAGCAGATACAACGCTGGGACAGATCGATGAATTAGCAATCAGCAACTTAGATATGTCAGTACCACCATCGTTATCGAAATCCCCTAGTGGGGTGGGTAAGTCACTCTTGGCGACGCCTGAGTGTCTATATAGGGGGAATAGCAAAGGGAAAGAACACGCACTGGCCTTAGGGGTGCTGAAGCACATGTATGACTGTGCGCGAAGGTCAAGCCCGGACGTGCATATCGAGCCTATAGACTTCGATAATCTGGAAAACGTCAACGAAGAATGGCTGTCTAGCAAGTTCGTAGAACTGTCAAAGTTATTGGGGCCGCAGTACTCCTGTATTCCTATGGAAGTCTGGCGTGTGTTTGTCAGGATCGCCGAGGTAACCCCGGATTGCCGCCAAGAGCTTACCAAATTCCTATCCGAATGCTTTGACCCCAGTACGCTGGGAAGTGACGCAGTACTTGAAATTTCACCGAACTCGCTTTTTAAGGTTTCGGCGCGCGAGGATGGTAAAGTAAGAAAGAAAACAGTTTTCGATGTCACGGAAACGATAAACTTTTCAGTTGTCAGCAGAACGACAGGTAAAAACCTGGGTCAATTCACAGCAGAGACCAAGTGCACCATAAGTAAAAGCAAGCAAAAACCCGCCATTGGCGATTCAGTGCAAATGGACATACGTGGAGTAGACATCAAGGTAACTAACGACAAGCTGACGGACAACCAAGCAGGACACAGCTGCAAGTATAACAATAGTTCCAAACAAACAATCTCCCTGGAGCCGTTTTCCAGTGAGCCATTGAGCGTACCATGTGATGTAAAGAAAGCTCCGGACAGACTCCTGAGTAGCGACAAGTTTATCATTGAAGTCTTCGATAGCACCGTAGATTCAGAAGAATACACCCCAAACATATTCAAGATGTTTGTCTGCCCCGCTCTTGGAATTGAAGACGCAGACAAAATCACTATAACACACAACACTCTTCTCCAGCGTAGTTCCACAACCCAGACGAGTACACTCCGCTTTCGAAAAAGCAGAGAGCAGAATCTCAGCGTGGAGAAGCGTGCAGTCCTGAAGAAACCTGCAGCTAGAGGAAAAGAGGACAACATGCACGTTGTGCTCACCTACAACATTGTGCATACGCAGCCCCAGAAAGGCAGCAGCAGTACCAGAATAAAGGACATACAACTCTACACTAGGACTGCTCCGGAAGCACAAAACTCAGCGTTTTTGCACGGTGATAGTGTAATAGACACGTGGAGAAGTAGCTTGAACATCGGCAAAGATGTGCAACTAAATACAGATATTGTGTGGCGCGATGCCATAGAAGAAAAGGGACGCCATGGGTATGAGTCTACGCCTACAACCGCACAGAAACCCGTACAGTACAGTGCCAGCCAGCAAGACCAGTGGTGCACAGTCTCAGAAGATACGCTAAAGAATAACATTGAGAGTTACCGCACCCAGCATAAACGCAGAAAAAAAAATAGGCAGCTTGTAACGAGCAAGGGTGTACTGCGTGACATGCTAGAATACCTAGTAAACCGGGCCGTATATAGCGGAGCCGGCGGCAGTACTGCCACACCTCCCCTAAAAGTGGAAAGACATATCATCGCCCATAGGGGGCTTGTATCCGGCCAGGGCATTGCGAAGGAGCATAACGGCTCTCAGCACCGAATTGAGGAACATTTTATTCTCGGTCCTGCAGATTCAAAAGGCAATGGAAACAACCTAAAGGTACATGCTTTTGTATCGTATCACGTGCATGGATATAACTGGTCAGCCGAACTGGGAAAAACTGCACATCTTGGACAAGCGGCAAAGCTGGGTATGAGGTTTGTGAACCCACAGTTTGATCTGAACGAGTGTTTAAAGGTAGGCAACAGCAGCATTGCTTCCGGCAGTTTCCGGGCATTGTATGACATTAAGTGTCAGGACGTTGAGATAGTATGCAGCAAATTCAAGGAAGAAATTAAGAAGATAGACACCGCTAAGGATGGTGCTTTGTTTTCCTCGCAATATAGGGGGGGTGACGCCGATTCAGGATCCGTAGAAGAGATAGAGGTAGATCAGGAAGAGAGGTTGGGCAGGCGCTTGACAGAGTATTTCTCCAAAACACCAAGCATAGAAACAGAACAAGAATTCAGTATTATCGGCCATTCCATACCCGAAACGGTAGAACGTGCTAAGAACGCAGTGAGCACGCTATCAGCATTGCTCAACAACAACGCGGTATGCGTTGCAGTGCCACCCCACCAAACCCAAAAACGGCGCGTTGGCAGCAGGGCAAAGGCGGGAGGCCCTGTAAAATTCACCCCTCGCCGCATAAGTGCCCTGTGTGCAGCAGCGCGAACAAGGCTTGCACTCATAGAGCTGCTGGAGACGTGGGTGGAGCAAACTGGCTACCAGGCACATACTGCACTATTTGAGACCACAATAAACTTGTGCAGTAATTTTCCACATGACAGCTTCGCAGAATCTTTGATCGACGGACATCTTCGGGATCGCACACAATCCCCGGATGCAGTGGCAGTTGTAGACAGAAAAGTATTTTTGCACTTCGAACAGTGCACCGGTGAAGACGGTAGACCGCAGGACAAAGTGCGTGTTGTACAGCACGCTCTGTTGGCACCAATGACGTGGTGGGACACAGAAAACGTGCATTTGGTGGTCTGCTACGATGTGTGCATGACCCAGCAGGACAATGGAATTAGACGGCTGCAAGTCGAAAACCCAATCGCTGCAGCCCGACTGTGTGATGACCTAGTGTTGCACAACGCGGAGGAGTACGCCTCCCGCCAGGGGCTGGAGCAGAACGACTTCACAATAGTGGATATACCAGGCAATCTTGTGCCTAAAACCGTAGATGCGCTAGCAGTTATGCAGTCAACCCAGCACAACTTCGATGGATACAGATATCTCATACAGGGCATGGGAGGAACGTCCCGGAACTCCGCACTTTCGGTATCAGAAAAAATGCAAGCTTGTGTTATGGAGTTCATTGGACTTTATGGGGTCGGCGATCTTGTGAAGAGCGAGTATATTTCCCCTCGCACCGCAGATTTTAGCTCACTTACGGAAGATTGCATCCCAGGACGCACCGACGGCAACCTAACAACACCGGAAACAAGGAAAGCAGCGTATAGCGAGCTTGCCGGCATATTGTCACGTGTCGATCATGACGGGTTTATCGAGTTCTTCTGCTCAGCATTGGGTGTGCGTAGGATAAACGATAGAGGTTCTGGAAAAAATCCAGAAACCTCAGTATTTGCACGCGAAATCCAGCGTCCCGGCAGAGGAATGGCCGTAACACATGAATTATCATTCAGTGCAGAAAGTGGCGTGGAAAATGCACTGACCCTTGATTTCACAGCAACCATATCATACGACTTGCGACACCGCGGTACCAGCGGCACCAAGAGCTTTTTCTCCATGTGTAATCCTTCGGTAGCCGTAAAAGTATGCGGGCCCGATGGTGCTGTCTTGGGAGAAACAAAAGTGCGGAGTGAGGGGTTTGCGCGGCTTAGAGCAATCGTTGAGGTGCCGAACATGGGCGTGGGCCAACAATCTTCCCCAGAGGTCGGCCATAGCGGACAATTCGTACGAAAATTGCAAGATATAACAACCCAGCAGGATGGAAAATCAGAAGCAAGTGGTGTTAGCGGTCACACGGCAAGCCCCAGTACGAGTGGCGCACCGGTAACAATACTGCGATCTGAGCGTATGCGCCATGAAGAAGACGGCGACCTTGACGACAGTGACCTTGAGTCCGAGCATGAAGAAGCTGATGAGGATATACCTGCACCCAGCGATGAATTGACTAAAACAGCACAGGATTCCGAGTCGGAAGAAAGCGTTGATGAAGAGCATATCTCAGCGGAACAGGAGGAGTGTGCGGGCGGAGCGCAGATGCGTGATTTGTCATCAGATATAGCAGCATACTTGAGTGCATCTACAGTGGATGACAGTGCTGGAACCACCCCAGTAGTTGGACAAGAGGAAACAGTTAGAGATACTGATGTTTTGCCATCCGGATCAACGCAAAGCACAGCGGAAACCTCTAGCAAAGCTGAGGCACAACAACATGACACGGAATGGGCCCGCAGCGAGGTAACCTTTGCTCAGTCACCTAAAACCGAGCATAGTCAGGCACAAGGTCATGATTATGACCAGGCAGTACATCAAGACATAGTGAAAGAACCAATACAGGTAGAGGATCTCAGCTCACAGGGGCGCTCTCAGAGTTCATTCTTCATTCGAATCTGGAGGTGGATTTGTGCATGCATGGCAAGAATTTGTGCATGCATACGCAAATTATTTAGTCGTCAGCCATCGCAAATCCCATCAGAGGGCGTGGAAAGGTGCGATTCTTCACGGAGTGCACCACCATATGAGCGTGGTGGGCCACCCATACATGAACGCAGTACCCCAACCAAGGGGAATGGAGAATTGAGACCAGGGGTTAATGGCACAGCCATCACCAGCAATCCAAAACCTTTCCCCGCTAGCGCAGCATCGCCTGCCAAAGGTGAGGATCCGACAAAACTAACCTATGCAGGTGGCAGTAAAAAACATCCGGCCACAACAGTAGAGGACGCAACTACTAATTCATTAATTAGCGGACCAGATAGAGATATGGGAGCATAACGGGGTCTGCATACCTTTATACCTCTGAGGCTACCGCGTGTTATCGCTGCGCTTGCACGCAGCACATAAATAACCCGGGACTTATGCTCATAACGCAACTCTCCTCCCACACAAGCAGCGGCTGCGATACAACTTTCACTGGCCACACAAAGCATACAACCACACATTAAGATTGTATTGCCACGCTTATTTTTGGTATCCAGTTAAAAACAACCTTTCTTTACCACCTACGTGCCCTCTGCTAGAGTGCCACTTCATGCTCTAGCCCAGACAAATAAATGCACGTGGTGCCCTCCAACACATTGTCCTTGCGCGATACGTTGAGCAACAGCGTGGAGAAAAAGCTTCTGTTCGGCGCGGAAGATAGGCTTTTTGCAACACAACATCCAACCGGAATAAAAGGCGCCGTTACAGCAGCTGTAGGAATGGGCATATACAGAACTGCAGAAGTACGCGGCGTGGAAGCACTGGGCATTAACAACCTGGTGCGTCGTTTCATCGACACGACGGGAAGTAAGTTAGCCGAAGTTCCTAAGAACGTTGTTACGGCCTGGGTCTCGTTCTGCTGCACCCCCCCAGCGGAACGTATAACTCTCCACAAAATACTGCAAGCATGTATCGAATATCCACCTGACCCGCAAATATCAGTTACATGCAGCCATATTACCACCTCGCAAATTTCCACAGTACCGCCTGGTTACCAACAAAAGTCGCGGTGGTGGACTATAAGTAAACCTGCAGAACCTGAGGCCGAGGTATGCGGCATTCACTGTGAAGAAGTCATACAATTTTCAGTGAAAGATGGCAGCAATGTTCATACCCCGCAGGATGTGGTGATGACGGTATACTATGACATCCGCTCGGTGAAAAACGAAATCTATAGTGAACCACACGTAGAGCTCCTTAATCTGCAATTTAAAATTGCAAAATCAAGCAATGATGCACCTGTTTGCACGTGGAGTGCAAAATCGGGATACAAGCGCATTTTTTTATCACGCGAGCTAGAACTCATTGGAAATGCAAGCATGACTGGGATAGCAAAAGCAGTAAGCGGGCTACATGGCGTAACAGAATATGTGAACCCGGCATTAGATAGTGCACTGTCCGTCGGCCTTACGTACAAACAAAAACTACAGCAACTTAGTGACTACCAGGAGGTGCACAAAAGGGCCAATGAAACAAGACTAACAGCACTGGAAGGCGAACGCGTGAGGATTAAGCTCAAAGATGTGGAGTGCCTAAGTGGTACACAGACAAGCTGTCAGCAGATTTTCGCAAACGCACGCGATGACAGCAATGTACTGCACTCGCTAGTCCGTGCAGTTGCAGACTTGGGTAGTGGGGATCGCGGTATTACTACAGTATCACACTTTCAAAAGATATCGCTTAAGGTGCCCGCGAGAACCGACGATGCAGAGCAGTATAGGGTAATCGAGCACTGCGTGATACATATGCCCTTAACATCGCATGATTTTCACGCATCGCTGTCCTACACAGTAACGAAGAGTGAAATGGGCGCGGAAAAAGAGTGTCGTATACGCATAGACAGGGCAAAGCTGGGAATCAGGCATGTACGCATGGGGTTCGAGTTGCACAACTGCGCGTGGGCGCATTATCGCACAACAGACTTCACCACATTTGCCGTACCAAATCTTGAGCACGTTTACATGAAAGATGCCCTGCCGTACTACTGGCAGCAGGCAGTGGATCACCGCATAATAGTCAGCCCCTATCCTAAGGTCAGCGCACCCAAGCAACAATACACGAGGGGCGCTGCAGAGCGCCAGGCCGAGAGCGCCGTTACCCGGATGGATAGAGAACCCAGGCACAAATACGCGGCACAGACGCAGCAGGCTCCAGAGGAGGGTTCTACCACAAAGTTTGAAGACGGTGCGCACCATAAAAAACCGAGTGAGGACCACGAACCCAAGGTGCTAGCAGATGGACATGATGTGTTGGAGTACCAGGAAGCCAAGCGCTATGGAGAGACAGCATTGGAAGATAAGTCAGCAGAAAAGCGGCGTTCTTGGGCAAATAACATAGTGAAACACGCTGCAGTGAGCGACACACAGACTAATGGGGAATCGTTTGAATCTCACATTACACAGTTTGTGAAATCACACAAGCAGCGACAAAAGACCACTACAGCATATGGTGTTCCCAAAGTGCCGTATCCGGGCAATACATTTGGAAAATTACCCAACGCTGATGCAAGTAGCAGCGGATTGCGTGAAGTCCGGCAACATCATAGGAAACCAGAACCGCAGGACAAAAAACGGGAACAGCCACAGCAGAAAACGATAGTTTGGTATCTAAAATCTTTCGTGCTGACAATACTGAAGATATTCCAGCGTTTTTTGGAATTAATATTGCGCCTACTGTCTTTATGCAGCACTGAGCCCTCTACCCAAACTTCAGAAAATAATTCAGAAAGTAAGACCGACGAAATCAACGCACAACACAAGGGTTCTGTGCAAAAATCGGTAAAACAAAGAGGAGAAGGGAAAGATAACACCGGTACTAAACCGGGGTTTTTCCAGAAGATCAAAGCTTGGCTTACTACACGTGCTGAAAATCTTACAAAAACAGAACCTAGCGCGACGCTTACAACGTCAGGTTCGCAGGAGCAGGCACAAAGCACAGAAAGTACTGAGGCATCACCTGACGTCTTGGTCTCACAAGATACACAGCAGCATACTGCGAGTCCTGACCAGACAATGCAGGAAAACACCGCGACAGGCGACGCCACTCTCTCACAAGACGATTCAGAGCAAGAAGATCAACAACTCTCCACAGACAGGGGCAGCCCTTCAACTATCTTAACCGATCCCAATGCCAGCGCATTGTCGTCGTACCTGAACCAGAGCATAATGTATCCAGTGTAGCAACGTGCAACTATCAACAGAGGCGCGGGGAGTTGTTCTCCGCACCCTCACCTAAACCGGCAAATTCCGGCCCCACTGCAATAATGATTCCAATCCCTGAGAAGGCTAGCACCAAACCATGGCCACCAAAGCACATCGAAAGTTCCTGCAAACACATGCTCTACTAAATCCCACGTAAAACAATAGGGACGCACAAACTTATTGGGGCATTTCCTCGAAAAGAAGGACATCTGCAACCGCACAGAATATTGATGAGATCACGGCAGAAACATATTATGCCGCGATTACCCAACAAATAGCGGAAAGTGGTTAGTCCCTAGTGCACAAGGGCCACGCAATCGGTAAACTTCTGGGTCACTTCACCGAGTGCAATCCGGAACACTGGAGCTGCCATCAAAACGGCAACACACGGTCTCCATACACGGAGCCCGTGCACCACTACGAATACCAACTCTTGCTGCAAATTAAGTAACCTGAACACAGCTACTATAGAACCTTAGAAATCGCAATCCCGGTCCTACAGGCCGCCTTTATTGCGGAAGACAGCAGCCCGTATCCTGGAGCCTCCTCCGCACCATAGTTTATGGCAGCTTCCATATGCTCGCGCTCCTCTGCACAAAACTGCAGTATGTTATCATTAAGATCGCGCTCGCTATCATCCAGCTGCTCTACCTGATCATTGTAATGGTCGCAAATGACTTCCTCAACTGCAGCCGTACAGGCCATGGCTGCTTTCTTACCCATCATAGCAGTTGCATAACCAAGAGCAACAGCAGCTACGTGCCATATGGGCAAAAACAGCGTGGGGCGCACTCTCCGCTGACGCATAAGATCGTCAAAGTATCTGAAGTGCACCCTTTCATGCTCCTGCATCTCTTTAATCTCTTCAGAATCGGAAAACACCAGGCTCTGCCCGTGGTATATGCATACCGCAGCGTACTCACCTGCGTGATCAACCCGTATCATGCTCTCAACGGACTTGCATCGCATTGCAGAACCTTACCATCAAAACGAGGTATTGTAACACATCACCCTCGTAAAAAACCACTTAAAACCAGACGCCAGTTGCTCACACACATACGAAGTGGGAACACACCCACAAATAGCGTTGTTCCTGCTTATTGGGCCACCCGATACGCATGGATCTGGAAGTTTGGAAACTAACAAGGTATTAATACCCCGCGGCTATACGAAAATAGCCTCTCCCCCAATTGTGTTTGTATTCCTTTTTTCCTGGAACTGTGCTACCATTTCGGCCTGGGTGTGTTGTTACCTTAGTTCTTTTTACCTAAGGTGGGAACATGCCAGTTGTAGAATCACGCTCCAGAAGGTTAGCGCCGTGGTCCGAATGCGCAGAAGTGTTTGGGCGCGCAGCAGATCCGTATCTGTCCAGAGCTTCTATATCAGACTTATCTGCCATATCTCCCAAGTATAGGTCAGCCCTTTCTGGAAGGGAGTTTATTACTGGCATAAACAGAAGGTCGTTTGACACAGTAGCCGGGTATAAGGTTCCCGATATATCAGCAGATCAAGTAGCAAGCATTCTAACAAAAATCACAAAAGAAGGGATACAAGTTGCTCAGCTAGACGCGCTGGGCGTGCCTAGCCATTTGTACAACAGATACATGCGAAACTCAGCAGCCGGGTTTCACATAATGCACCATCTGTTTCTCCGGGCACAAGATCCAGAAGCGGGAGAAGAGGAAATCCTGCGCAGAATTACTGAGGATTTAAGAGAAATCCACGAACCATCAATACACCCTGCGCTGATATTTGAAATCGTCACAGCATGCAACGCAGAGTGCTTTACCGGAGCCTATGACTGCGCCGCAATTAATATCGCGCGGAGTCTCGGCCTCGGATTTACAAGCGCCAAGATATCTAGACATACCATAATGCACAAGCTTGCGTACGACAAAGTACTATTCGAGTATAACGCTTCTTACCCACTGATAACATCCTGCCCAGAACCGCAAGAAGAGCAACCAGAACTGGGCGTAGTAAACATTCTAGCGGAGATTACCATCTCTGTAGAAAATGACGCAGTACACTACTCCCCTGTGGCACGTGCTGAGATCATAGTAATGCCCGAAACGCAAGCACAGGACAACATGCGAGAGCCTACATATACGAACGTTATGGTATTGCAGTATCCCAGCTTCGAAGTGCCATTCAGTCGGATTAGAGAGGCAGTCATTATGCTCTCTAGAGAAAAGCAAAATAATGAGCGAGACAGTAAGGGCCAAAATGCCGCTGATAGGGAAACTAAAGGGAAAGGAGACCAGAGCCAAACTACAGGTGAGGCTAAAGGAAGTGCAGGCAGCGAAGACTGGAGCCTGGTCACAGAAGAAGATGTAGGAGAAATAGGTCGCAACCTCGCCATAGAAACCAGCGCCGCGTACCAAGCTGAAGGCAGTATGACGAAAATTATGCGCGGTGTGCATATCATAAGAAATGCCTTTGCAACCGCAATAACAGGTAATAGTCGCCCGCCAGAGTCTTCAGTGCACCAGAAGCGCAAGGCACCAGAAAGGATTGTGTGCAAAGCAATAAGCCCAAGTAAGCCCGGCTCCCTCTTTGCATTTGAGTCACTGCGCGTCACAGCAAGCAAAGATGTTACGGAGAATTCCGCGCCGAAAAAGTTGGATGACGGACGTTACGTACTCAATGGTATTATTTGTCACGCATTCGCGCCAGATGTGGGCAAGACACAAGAAGAGGAGGAGGCCATCATAAATTGGTTTAGCAAAAGCCCATCAATCCCCGCTGAAGCGCAATCTATAACAATAAGTGGTAGTAGCCAACATAACGGAGCATCAACACCTCGGGGATCGACATTGTCCGTGGAAGCAGAGGGTGCTACTCCTCATACCATTGTCGCAGAAAGCCCTGTACGTGCACCCAGTGGCTCACCAGATAATATAGATGCGATATCATCTAGTAGCGGACAGGGTAGTGATGAGTCTGAGCAAACTGCGGCCCTTCAGTTTGGTGCAGACAGCCTGCAATATCAAAGCGATAGCTTGTTAAGTGCAGAACATTATGCCACAGATGGTAGCGACACCTTCTCAACGGCCGACGATGAGTCTCCCCCTGCAGCAGCGATTACGGTAGCAGGAGCGCCACACAGGCACAGCAGCTACGATTCAGAGCAGCCCCATTACAGCCCGTACCATATGCACGGCGTTAGATGGCATACCTACATGGATTTATCCGATGAGCAAGTACGCTCAGACACGGGGCCTTTTGTATTTTACGGTAACGCAGCGTGGAATACTAATCCACCTTCTAGACACGATAAAATAAAGGCAAGGAAGTTGGCAGCTGAGATGCTTTTGTTCCACTTATCCGAACTTAGCGTGAGCTCTGCAATAAGAAGGGGATCTGAGTCTGCTCCGTCAGAATCCGCTTCATCGTTCCTCAGAGATATAGCAAGATCCAGCATCACACTGAATGGCGCATATTTTTTCGACACAGAAAAACGAGCAGTGCTGAATGCCGCGCTCGAAAGAAATCATAGCAGTGCGGACGAGGCACAGTCGGCACTATACAGTATGATGGAAACAAAGGGATACGTTGCATCCCACGACACAAAGGAAAGAACCAGGGCATTTTCCGTACTCAAAACCATGTTTGAGCACACGCTACAAGGCCCCGATGGCGCAAAGTATGCCATGCCGCACCCAGCGCTTTTAGAGGAAATGATCTCTTCCATGCACCAGGGCGGGGTGTACAGCTTGCCTATAATAGACCTAAGCATCGTTTCAATGTGGCTTCTTGAACCTCACTTGTTATACAACTCACGTAAAGAAGGTTTAGATTGGAGAACAGACACGTATATTCACTGCACCAACAGCAACAGGGTAGATGTTCTCATGCTGGCCCCGATGATTCACTGGATATGGGGAGTAGCAAGGGCGAGCGTAAGTTATGAACTGCACTTCTCTCCTGAGAATAACTCAATATTGTACAAAAACGCGCGCCTGTGCGTGGTATTACCTGGAGAAGATGTAACTTTGCCTCCAATGCAGATGCTGATTGATTCACATATGCAACCAGAAACTACGAGTATACCGGGCACCCTGCCCAGCGACGGTATTGTGATCGTGCGTAATCTAGAAGACCTGGAGCTGGGAGTAGAACGGCTGCTAGAGAAGCTCAGCAAGCCATGCACACTGATCTCACACAGACTTGAGCACATGCACGGAGACTGCATGAGCCACCCTACGGAGAGAGAGAAAGCACTTGAGCAGGAGTGGCGCAGGAGAACAGAGGAGTGCAGCACCACACCGTGGAATACAGACGCGGCACCAGTCCTCTTACCAGGCAGCGTAGTACACATGGGTCCCTCTCATGAGGGAAACCACCCCTCCTCTCAGGCTCGTACAACAGGCACGGACTCCAGCGAGAGCACACCGTGGTACAGGCGGCCATGGGAGCTTTTGCGGAGGATGCTCAGAGCAATAACATCGTTTATAACCCGGCTGGTGCACACCGCTGCGAGAATGTTCACAGGAAGGAGAAGCGACCCGCCAGGTCCGCCGCCCCCCCAAGGAGAAGAGCACGAAACCACAGTACGCACACAGGACGCTGGACCAGAGCTACAAGGAACAAGCACACAAGGGCAAACCCCACCGACAAGATGCACCCACGCGGAGCCAGGCGACGCAAGAGACACCGCAGGCACAAGCGCAACCCCCCAGGCGCCGCGCGAGGGCACCACCCCAGGGTGCAGCACGATGCCACCAGCTACAGCACACCTCCCGGGCACCATACTCGACGACCCACGCACACCCGGCGCCGCAAGTATACTAGCGGGCTCACACAAAAACCCAGGATATACACCGCCACCCGGAAGGTAGAGGGCCCATCATCCCGATCCCCCCTCTTTCCGACCTCGACCCCCTACTCATCACGAGGAGGCGGGACAGGACCTCACACCACCCAGACGGGGGGAGCCTTAGATCCCGATCCCAGCCCCGCCGCTACTACTACCGCGGCGGCTCCCCCCGCCGTGGCCCTCCTCTGCTACAGGACTAGCCGCTCCCGAGGTTGCATCCCGTACATCTCCTCCATCAGCAGCAGCAGGGGTGACACGTGTCCCCTTCCCGATGAGGAGGACCTCTGCGTCATCCAGCGTAGTTCCCAACCCCAGCGGCCCCATTCCTTCCTTCCCAATGACAAAGGCCGTCGCATCTTTAACTTTAGTAATACCTCTCGCCCCGTCAGCGCCACTGCCCGCATCACTCCCGCGGCGGCCGCTGAACATCTTAGCAGCAGCGCTAGCAGCAAAACCCGCAAGACCGGCTCCATCACTGCCGAACAGCCGAGCAGCAGCGCCTACAAGGCCAGCCCCAGCATCAGGGCGGACACCAAACAGTCGAGCGGCAATGTCCGCAAGACCACCGGAGGACCCAGCGCCTCTCCCTGTAGTCCCACCACCCATGCCTCCAGCCGAAGCCATGCCGCCGAACATACCAACCATGGCACCGCCGCCTACCATGCTTTTCAGGATATCCAGATCATCACCTACAAAGGCAGACTTCACCTCGCTCCAAGGGTGGGACACACCAACATGCGGGCCGTTCTCATCAAAAAAGCCCGAAGCGAGGTCGGCAGAAGCCCTGAGGCCAGAAGTATCGGCGTAATCAAAGTATTCCGGGCGCCCCTCTGACTGTAGCGCACGCACAGGATCAGAGAACGTAAACGCGCAGTACAGGAATCCCACAACACTTTTGCACACCGACCAGATGTACGCAAGAGTGGAGAGAAGCAGCGTAGGAATAGAAGTGAAAATAGCCAAAATGGGCCAGAGAACAACAGTAGGAATAACCTTCAGCAGAGATACGGAGAAATTCTGCACCCCGTTGACAGGCTCCTTATCTCCCTCCGCGTCACCACTGAACATCTGCCAGCCCCGCTTGGAGAAGAATCCTCCAAGGAATCTAATAGGCAGTGTAATAACCATAGAGAGGGTGACAGCCACGTATGTGACCGTAGTAAGCAGCAAAGTAGTAGCAAGCAGCGCAAGCGATAGTGGCAAACGCAGAAGCAGGCTGACCCCTTCATTCAGACCAGCGGTACCACCCACCAGCCTCGCGAGGTCACGCCGGGAACTGTCACCACCCGCGAGCTTCTCATCAAACATAAAACAGACTCCTTCATCAGACACAACAAACGTACGATCTGCGGTATCCACTCCGGAGAGAAAGCCGGTACACACACACACAAATCCCGGTTACGATACACTTTCAAAGAAAAATGGTCAATGGATAAAATTTACGTATACAACTCACTCGACACCGAGATAACCTTCGCTATATGCATCTGAAACGTGCCTGAAAGCCAATCATCGCGCCACACACCACACATTTGAGCTGCGTATATCCGGTAGTGATGAATAGCTGCGCAGACTCCCCACGCTAGAACCTATAGTGCGTGTATCGCACCAATTTCCGCAATCCTACGCACAGACAAAAACTCCAAGTGTGCTTTTGTACTTCACATGAACCAAAAGGATGAATACCTCCTAAAGTTGACAAAAACGTCACATTAACAAAATTAACAGAGCATTAAGATATGGCCGGGTATCTACACCAACCACCTGGCGTGGAACACGTAGTGACCGAGAGGTTCTCTGGCTGCATGAGCTATCTGCAACTTAACCCCTAAAAATACGCGTGGTAGCTCTTCCACAGAATTGGCTCTAGAAACAGGCTGGCACTAGCGGATATAACACTTAATCGATGTACACGGGGGCCCCCCGGCTGATCCGGATGTGGGTTTACGCATCATCAGCCTGTAGCTTTTATCTGTTGGGAGACACAACCCTCACGGCAATTCTGTATACCCCCTTAAAACCATGCTTTTTCACCGCGAAAGCCAATGATACGCACAACACCGCGTATACAACGTTCCACCCGGAAATCGACAATCCTAAAAACACAGCTCCAGGGACTCTGCAGGACACAGCAACGTCTTTGTTCAGCAAGTCACGCTTTATTTCGTCAATGTTAGAGCTTAGGCCCAGCCCATCGGCGCACTGCAAAAAATCGGTAAACAAGCCGTACTCCAGACCAACATGATACACAGAAAGCGCTATACCTCCCACATAACACGCAACGGTAAAAAAGAAAGAATACTTATCCCCCTTCAGTACGGAGATCGCAGAAAACAGAAGCGCAACAAAATACGGAACTCGCTCGTAAAGGCACAGCCTACACGGAACCAAACCGTACACAAACTCTCCGATGTAAGCGACCGCAAGTGCAAGCACGGTGCTGATGAAAAGCAGAGCACCGCATCCCCTCATGGCACCATCCACCACCTAACAAACGCGAGGCGCAATACGGCGGCACCGTACTTAAGAGCGTAAGATACCTGAAGCCCCGCACAGATGAACGCAACCAGGTACATGACAAGCATGGCATAGAACGAAAGCACCACACCCTCCATCATGATGGAGAACCAATTGCTGTATCTCAGCTTCAGCAGGGATGCAGGCCACGGTCTTATCACGATCATGGCATTGTAGAATATGAACGGCACCATGAAGAATATGAGTAGATGCATGAAATAGTTTACCCACAGCGGACACGTGAATATATCGGAGCAAATTTTGTTATAAACACCCCCTGCGGCACCGTACAGGGTGACTGACGCCGGCATAGTTGCAGCAGCAGTAAAGAGCTGACCAAATGCCGACTGGATAACTATATTGTCACTTGAGACAAGTCCAGAGCTCGCATCACTGTTCTGGTACACAAAAATGGACATCATACCGACAAAAAACAAGAGAGCGGCCATTTGCAGGAAAAACGGCGCCAATTTCAGACCGGTGGCAAATGCTGCATCGGATAGCAGGGGAAAGGAGCCGTACACCATGTAACAGGATATGTGGGAAATCAATAGCGCAGAGAGTGCCGCCCAATGTTCCTGCCAAGCTGGGAGGTGCCCTATACCAAAGAAGGTGCTCACTACCCTGACGGGAACCAAAAAGCCTATAAGTCTCACAACAACCTTGAACAGAGATCTAAGCATATCACAGCCACAAACACTAAATGCGGGAACGGCCAATACAAAACGCCGGCTATAAGCCACTAAATACCCACTCCACGAGGTATGTCAACCGTTTTTACCAAACGCTTGACCTATTTCACACGGGCATGTAGAATCTCCGGAGTTTCGCGTTTGTGGGTCTGCCGTGGCCAAGAAAGGTGCTGGTATGTTGGTTAAGCTGGTAAGCAGCGAGGGTACGGGCTATTTCTACGTCAAGAAGCGTGACCCAAAAAAGTTGGTCCAGAAGCTCTCCTTCCGTAAGTATGACCCAGTCGCCAGAAAACACGCTCTGTTCAAAGAGGAGAAGCTCAGATAGGGGCTCAGTGTGCGGTGGCGCGAGCTCCGCGTTTTGCTGGGGTACGCACTGCGACTTTTTGCGGGCGGGGTTCCTCTTGTGAAGAGCGCAGCCGCACCGGGTTTGGGGGCGATCTCCTGGGGTCTGTGAGTTTGCAGGTGTTTTGTAAACACGGGTGCTGCTCCCCGGTGTTCAGTTGCTCTGGTACGCCTTTGCCCACGGGGATGCGCGTGAGTCGGGGCTAAGGCCGCTTTTCCCCTGTGTAATCCGCGGCACAGGTGCGTGGTCCTGTCGTGCATAGTGGGGTGCATCGTCACAGCGGGCCCGTGCAATCCCAAGCCACAGGTCGCTTAGGCATCAAGCAGAAAATCCCACCCGTATCCACTGAAACACGGCCAGATTGTGATACAGATCAGGTGTTGTAAAGATTTTCCCCTTGTTCACCCCACAACTAGGCAATTCTATTTGATTTCTTGATTTTTAGAGGTATATTGCTAGCGCCGCGCGGTTTTCTGGCACGGCCTGTGGTTTTCTGTTTCTAGTTTAGTGGGTGCGTTCATGGAAGGTGGTGAGGTAGAAGGCTTGAAGTCTGGTGGTGATGTTCTTGAAGACATCAGATCTCAGGTCATGGAGGCCGTGATTGGCTGTCTAAAGTTGAAGGACGAGCAGAAGCAAGTTCTTTCTGGAACCACCAACTTAGCCAAGGATTTCAACCTGGATAGCTTAGACCTTGTTGACCTGATCATGTCTCTAGAAGAAAAGTTTTCCATAGAGATTTCTGATGAGGACGCGCAGGGATTGGAGACTGTGGACGACATATGCAAGTATATACATGGTAAGTCCAACTCCTAGGTGGTGCACACGCGTTCTTCTGTGCTGTGTTTTGGAGTACATGCGGTGGCGGAGTGTTCGTGCGTGATTGGGTGCGGTTGCTACTCAGAAGCCCCAGCAGTGCCGGGTCATCTGTTTTTTGGTCTGCTTGGCTCCGTCTTCCGGTACATCAGTGGTTTTATGTGGTGTTTGTATGGCTGATAGGACGAGGGTTGTGGTAACCGGAATGGGTCTGGTGACGCCATTGGGGTCTCAGATCCCGCATGTGTGGGATCGCCTCGTTGGTGGGGAATCAGGAATAAGCGCCATAGACGAGTTTGACGCGCACGACCTTGAATGCAGAGTTGGAGGCCAAGTGCCCATAAAGGGCCAGTCAGAGGACTATAAGCTTGATCCAACCCAGTGGATTGAAGAGAAAGAAGTAAAAAAGGTCGACAAATTTATCATTTTTGGAATAGCTGCAGCGGACATGGCGCTGTCCGACTCTGGTCTGCTAGGTACAGAATTCGATCCAGACAGAGCAGGGGTATCTGTAGGATCCGGCATAGGTGGCCTTCCATACATGGAAAAGAACATCATAGCCCTACACGAGCGCGGACCTAGGAGGGTAAGCCCGTTCTTTATACCTGGAAGCCTGGTTAACCTGGCCGCGGGTCATATTTCCATGAGATACGGGTTCAGAGGGCATTGTAACGCCCCTGTAGGCGCCTGTGCAACTGGCGCTGTCGCCATAGCCGACGCAGCGCGAGTCATAGCATCCGGGGAGGCAGACATAATGCTAGCAGGCGGAGCCGAGGGCGCATTGTGCAGGACAGCATTGGCCGGGTTCTGCGTTATTAGGGCTCTCTCCACAAAATTTAATGACACACCAAATTTGGCCTCTCGCCCCTGGGATAGAGATAGGGACGGATTCGTGATGGGAGAGGGCGCTGGTGTTCTGGTACTGGAAAGTTATGAGCGCGCAAAAAAGAGAAATGCCAGAATCTACGCGGAAATCACCGGCTACGGAATAACATCGGACGCCTATCATGTGACCGCGCCACACCCTGAGGGTAGGGGTGGAGCCGACGCTATGAGGCGCGCACTGGAAATGGCGGGAGCCGCCCCAGATAGCATTGGGTGCATAAACGCACATGGAACCTCAACGCCTACAGGAGACAGCGTTGAAATCTCAGCAATAAAGATGGTATTTGGTGATCACGCCTACAGGATGCCCATATCTTCAACAAAGTCTTCCGTGGGACACCTACTGGGGGCAGCTGGAGGAGTGGAGGCCATTTTTACCATACTGTCCATTTGTCGTGGAGTCGTCCCTCCGACACTAAATCTGCAAAACTCTTCGGAAGATAGCAACTTGAATCTGGTCCCGCTAATTGCGCAGGAGCACAGCAAGATCGTGAGCGCTATGTCTAACTCCTTCGGATTCGGAGGAGTTAATGCGTCGCTCATATTCAGAGCTGTGTAGGTGAACCCCAACCCGGCCAAGGGCGGCACCTCCCTACCCCTGCGAGCCGGTGATTCCCCTACTCCCCGTAAGGATGCGCATTCACCTATCCCTATGTTGTAAAAACCACTTTGAATTTCACTGGCCATGTGGGCGAACAGCGTTGCCATAGCCCGCAGCGCGCACAGGAAGACACACGCGAACAATAGGATCCACACTTAATAGTTGCGCAATAAAAATATCCTAGCATCGCAGTGTGTTACCAAATTTGAACGCAGCAATGGGGTACCTAAAGCAGCTAGTTGCATCTTCTGTACAGCACAATGCGTCACACCTTTATTGCGTCGTTGGACAACCTCCCGCAATCAAGAGGCTGGGTCACATAGAATTTCTGCAGGCAAGGAAAATCGAAAAGGAGGATATAGAGAACATTATATCCGGAGTGTTGCCGACAGAAGCACAAGCCGCGCTGCATAGCACCGGAGAAGCTAGCACCAGTACAGCATTCGATGAAACACATTCCTTAAGTATTCACGCAGCAAGAGACATAAGTAGACCAGAATCTGAGACAAAAATTACGATCTGCATCAAAGAGCTAGTGCTACCCTCGGAGGGTGATGTACCGCAAGAGCTCATATGCACAGTGATGTCTGCCTCAAGAGGGGTAATCCTGTTGGGAGGAGCAGCTCACCACAACAAAGATGCTACAGTCAGATTCTTACTTCACAAAATTGCTAGCACCCAGAGAAAGCATATATTGACCTTTGGTTTCGGAGCAATAGCTCCTGCGGGGTCCAGTAACTCAATCATCAGTTCTTACAGCCTGTCTCAGGCCAACTTTAGCTTCATTAAGAACCAGGCAGCCGACATATTAGCGTTCCCAGAACTTGATCACAATCTAGCACGTATAGCACGCGATTGCGCCGCTACAGGCATACTAACAATAGCAGCTATAGATTCCGTATCAACCCCGTGTATGCTAGAAAGAGTTATTGCCCTCTTCCCGGACAGGACATCTGGTATTAACTTCTTATCCTCACATGTACTGGGAACGGTTATGCAGGCACTTCTCACAAAGGGTCCTTGCATTTATATCTACGATTTTATCAAGTTTGAGGACAAAGTTAGAGAAGTGATAAACAGCGGAAACACTGCGTTGGTAGAGGATTCTGGCATGGTAGAACAGATCAATAAGTTAATTGATGAAAATAAACTGACATACTCTGATGCTCAGCCCATTCTTGCGCACATCGCTGGTGGCACCGGCGCACAGTACACAAATGAAGTGAACGGTGAATTCTAGTCAGTGGCTTCGGCATGAATCTCCATCGCTTGCGTACAGGCAGGAATTCTGGTGCCTGCACTTTTCAGCTTGAGAGATAGTACAATCTCACGTAGAATCCGTACATTTGTGTCTTTTCCTCTATGATGGCGCTAGATAGTAGCTTTGACCTGGATCCCCTGGTTCCTGGTAAGCTCCCCAAAGAGACAACGGTAGTCGTCGCCATGTCTGGCGGCGTCGACAGCTCTGTAGTTGCAGCACTGCTTCACAAGCGCGGATACAAGGTGATAGGTGCAACAATGCAGCTGTATGGCTCCACCGAACCTGGAGGAAAATCTTGTTGTGGAAGCGCAGATATATACGATGCAAAGCGTGTTGCTCACATGCTTGGGTTTCCACATTATGTCCTGGACTACAAAGCTGTGTTTGAGAAGGAGGTAATAGAAGACTTCGTTAATTCCTATAAGCACGGCGAAACTCCTATACCGTGCGTAAAGTGCAACCAAACAGTAAAATTCAGAGACATGCTCAAAGCGGCCAGAACTGTGGGTGGAGATGTTGTAGCAACTGGGCATTACGTTAGAAGAGTTGAGGTTGCAGGCGAACAACAAATATTGGTAGGAAGGGACACGCAGAAGGACCAGAGTTATTTTTTGTTCCCCATTACCCCGGAACAGCTGGAGTTCTTGAGATTCCCATTGGGCAATCTGGTAAAGAGCGATGTGAGACGGTTGGCACAGCATTTCAACTTGGAAGTTGCCGACAAGCCAGATAGCCAAGACATATGCTTTGTACCCAAGGGCAATTACAGAGAAATGCTCAAAAATTTGGATCCAGCATTGGCAAAAAGGGGAAAAATTGTGCATGTGGATGGGCGCTTGCTTGGTGAACATGACGGCATATCGAACTTTACCGTTGGTCAGCGAAGGGGCCTGAATATCTCAGCACCGTATCCACTGTACGTTGTGCGACTAGATGCAGCACAAAACACCGTAGTAGTTGGGCCACAGTCCGCACTCAGGCAGAGGAAGCTATTCGTCAAAAACCTAAACTGGCTTCCTAAATGCGGTGTTCCCGAACATGGACTGGCGGTCGGTGCCCGGTTGCGGTCATCAGGGGCTACTGTCCGGGCCACTGTAACAAACAATGGCAACAACTACGGAACTGTAGTGCTTGAAGAAGACTGCGTTGTATCACCGGGACAGGCATGCGTATTTTATGACGAAGAAAGGCTCCTAGGAGGAGGATGGATATATAACAAGTTGCATTGCGAAAGCATATGAGTTGTGGTACGTACCAACCTGCGGCCTTTACTACTAAATTTAGCAGAATGGGCGCCGAGTGTGCCTGCTAAACCCTGAAATACACCACAGAATTGTGTACAAGTTGTTTCGGCTATTGCCTTATTATTTTTTGACAGTATTGTATTGGTTAGGAAAGTAACTTTTTGCAGGCTCCCTTGAACGCCAGTACATACGGAAACTGCCCAGTGGCCGCCCACAACTGCCTTATAGATTGTATTCGCCTAATACGCACACCAAAAATTGGCCCCATAGCCTTTCAAAGACTTGTTAAGTTGTACAAAACCCCAAAGCTTGCATTAGATGCGCTCAGATGTGGGGAATTTGGCCATTCGGGATACGTATACTCAGAAAGCGAGGCCCAAAGGGAGATTGACCTTTGCTGTAGGCTAGGGGCCAGAATGGTAAGTATGTTTGAGCAAGAATATCCCCAGATGTTGCTCAACATATATGACCCTCCTCCAGTCATAACCGTGCTGGGCAACATGAAATTACTAAGCGCAAGTAACAAAATCGCAGTAGTGGGGAGCCGTGACGCATCAGCAAACGGAAAACGTATTGCACACAGAATGGCACGTGACTTATCTGGAGCGGGGCTAGTTACGGTATCAGGCTTGGCCAGAGGAATTGACAGCGCCGTACACAGCGTGGCGCTTGATGGCATACCAACCGTCGCTGTTATAGCAAGCGGGGTGGATATCGTATACCCCAAAGATAATCTGTATTTGTACCAAGCCATAGCACGCAATGGTGGCGCAGTTGTGACAGAGTTGCCATTTTCCTCCCTACCTAAAGCCAGTTTTTTCCCTCAACGAAATCGTATAATATCGGGCATGGCTTGGGGCACGGTTGTAATAGAAGCATCCCGTAGATCTGGGTCTTTGATCACTGCAAAATTCGCTCTGTCTCAGGGACGCGAGGTTTTCTCAGTACCCGGCTCGGCTCTAGATCCCAGATATTCCGGTAGTAATTTCCTTATCAAGCAAGGCGCTACACTAGTTGAGTCTGCAGAAGATGTGACGCAAGTGCTAAGCCTGGGTGCTTGCCCTATAAGTACAAAAAATCCGCAACGAAATTCCCAAAAAAACTGCACTACGGAAAGCACAAATACAACGACAACCCGGAGCGTGATTCTTGGCCATCTCAGCATCTCCCCCACAGACATAGAAGATCTTGCAGCCTGCACAAAGATAAGTATAAGCGCGCTACTGGCCGAGCTCATCGGGCTAGAACTGTTGGGAAAGGTACACAGATTTCCCGGCAACAAGTTCGCTTTGGCTCTGGAAAACTAGACGGAGTGGCTACCTGCGCTCAAACAGTTTATCTATCTCCGATAGACTGAGCTTGACATATGTGGGCCTGCCGTGGTTGCACTGTCCAGAATGAGGTGTGCTCTCCATCTGTCTGAGTAGACTGTTCATTTCCTCCAACTTCAGAACCCTACCACTCCTTATTGAGCTATAACAGGCAATTGTTCCACATACGTGTTTGATCTTTTCTTTCACAAACAGCTCATCACCCACCTCAACGATGCTCTCTACTATTTTTGCAACCATAGATTTCACATCGAACACTCCAAGAATGGCTGGCACCTCTCTCACAGCCACAGTTAGGCTTCCTATAGGTTCGAGCACCAACCCAAACTTTAGCAGCTTTTCCCTGCACCCATCCAATAGTTCCAACTCATACTCATTACTCAGCTCAACTAGTTCGGGCATCAGCAGCACCTGCCGCTTCATTCCCTCATCGTTTGACACTCTTTTCATATACTCATAGGTAAGTCGCTCATGCGCGGCGTGCTGATCCACTATGATCGCGTAATCCCCAGCTCTCGATACTATGTACCGATTAAAGAGCTGACACACCGCATTTCCCAGGGGAAGCTCCTCCACCAACATTCCATCACCGCGAGTTTCCAGATCAGGGCCTAAGGCAGGACGCGCTATGTACCGACTGCCACTACCTCCTTGAAAGATGGGGAACTTATCCATACTGGCGGAAGTTTCCGCTTCATATAACGTAAGTTCTCCCCCCCCCCCACCTCCTTAACATCCATTTCTTGCGCTTCATCACGTGCTGCGCTGTAAGAAGAAGCACTAGAAGTTAATAAACTATCTATGGCAAAATGGTCTAGCCCACTCTCAACTGAAATACAAGGGGACAATTTCCTGTATACATTGCTGGATAGAGCAGCAGACAACGCTTCAACAGTCGCATTATACACCTGCTTTCTGTTCCGAAACCGCACCTCCAGCTTACTTGGATGAACATTGACATCAACATCTTCCGGCAAGGTATCCAAAAACAGCACAATTACCGGATACCTGTTCTTGGGAATGAGTTCACTATATGCATACTTTATAGCGCCCATTAACATTGGGCTATGTATGGGCCTACCATTCACAAACGTGTATATCATGTCTGGCCTTGACCGGTTAAATGTGGGAACACCGATGCACCCGGCAATGTCCACTGAATCAGAACTAAAGCATACCTCGAGAGATTGCTCCTGAAATGCCCCACCAAAGGGCCGCATTTCTCGCAGGCGGCACATAAGACTTTCTCTTACTGGGTATCTAAAAACTTGCTTGTCAGCTATGGTTAAGGAGAATGCAACGTCAAAATTAGCTATTGCAAGTTTGTACATCAAATCGACGATGCTCTGAGTCTCCGCTTTTTCTGTACGCAGAAACTTCAATCTTGTAGGGGTTGCAAAAAACAAATCCCGTACTTCTACAGAAGTCCCACAGGGTAACGCTTCAGGAGATAAATCCCCTATTTTTTCCCCTCCTTCAAATACGATAGACCAAGCCCTGGAGCAGTTCTTGTATCTCGAGATCATCTTTATTCTCGCAACAGCAGCGATAGAGGTCAGCCCTTCACCGCGGAACCCCATGTATCTAATGTTATCCAGGTCATCATTTAATAGCTTTGACGTAGCATGACAAACAAATGCCTTCTCCATTTCATCCTTTGGAATACCGCACCCATCATCGATTACGGAAATCAGGTTGCGCCCACCTTTATCTATCTGCACACCTATGGCCGTGGCACCGGCATCTATTGAGTTCTCGACAAGCTCCTTCACCACACTTGCAGGACAATCTATCACCTCTCCTGCAGCGATTTTATTGACTGTCTTGGGATCCAGAACCACTATGGGCACAACACTACCGCAAAACCAGTAACACACTGGGGCATTATATAGCACAACAAAGAAAACTACACATCCTGTTGTGGCACACGTGTTGACACACAAGAGCCATATCCAGTGAGAGCTCACGGTCACCGTCTTCGGAGCACAAACAACTGTAGCACGGTAGTGCTTTTCATCACGTTATCTTTTTTATCATTGACCACAGTTGATTAAAAGTATAGAGATTGGCAGTGGTTCGGTGGCTTTTGTTTATGAAGGGTGTAGTTGAATCGTCAATTGGTATGCAAGGTGGTCTGTCTATACTTAGCGCATTCTCCAATGCTGACATTGTAGTAAAGGCCGTTGTGTTGGTATTGGTTGCGTTCTCTATAGTTTCGTGGTCAGTAATCTTGAAAAAGCACCTTATGCTGAGAAAACAGGTAAGGGAAATAAAGGAGCTTGAGGAGCGTTTCAGCTCTAGGAGGACTTTTACCAACCTAGCTGAGATAGTGGGTAACAGCACAGGCATAGTCTCGCACATACTGAACTATGGCATGAAAAATTCGCAGCTGGTGGCGAACAAGCGAGATGGGCTTCACAGATTTGTGAGTGCGGAGCTCAGTAGAACCTTAGACAAACTGGAGGACAGCATAGAGCTCTTGGCAACTATAGGGTCTTCATCCCCCTTTATAGGGTTGCTGGGAACTGTTTGGGGAGTTGTAGGTAGCCTGCGCGCAATCCCGGTTGGAGCAAGCGTGGGCATTGCATCCGTAGGTCCCGGTGTGTCTGAGGCTTTGTTTGCAACCGCCCTGGGGTTGCTGGTTGCTATACCAGCGAACATATTCTACAACCGATTCACTGCCCTGATCACGCGGATATCTAATAGGCTCAGCAATCTGGTTTACGAGCTCGAGGCATTTGCAGATTATGAAGAGTAGGCAGCTTCACAGGCTATCAGGACAGTACGGAGAAGTTCGCGGATTTCGTTCTGATGTGAACGTCACACCGCTTTTGGATGTAGTGCTGATGCTGCTGGTGATATTCATGGTCTCGCACACGGAGAGGGCTCTACCATCGCTTCTTGCAGACCTACTCAGTACAAGCGAGGAGCCTAACCTAAGCTTAGAGCAACCGGTTATCTTGACCGTTACCGGGAAAGGTACTATATATGTGAACGGTAAGCTTTCCAAGGAGGCAAATCTAGAGACTGACCTAATATCCGCGACCAAGGGTAGGGAAATTCAGGTGTTCCTGCGTGGTGGCAAAGGTGTGAGCTATGAGGCGGTTGTTAGGGTGGTCAATTTGCTGTTAAGTTACGGCCTCGGGAAAGTAGCTCTAGTTGCTGATAGTAGCGTGGTTGCTGATGTTGGGGGCAGTGCAGACGGCACGTAGTGTGCTTTTGAACAACATTCACATAGCTTTGTCGGTGTTGTTACACGTGGTCGTGGGTGGTGCTTATCTTGCAGGAACGTGGGCTCTGGAGCACGATAGAGTGCAGGACAACGTGGGGGGGGCTGTTGTAGCGCTAGGTTCAATCCCCATAGTGGCGGAAAGCAGCGCGAGGACAGGAAGACAGCCCATAATACTTCAAAAAAGAGAGATTGGCCATACCGATGGGGCCGGCCAGCGGCCCGCGGGGAACGCAAAACGGATCCCAGCAGAGCAGGCCAGGCGCATACCTCCACCACCTGGGAGCAAGGCAATGATGAAGGAAATGTTGAGTGTCCGGGAAGCAGCTCCGGCAGCCGCTCTCCCGGCGGTTGTCGATGTTCAAGGAGCTCCCGGGACCGCAGAGGAAGAGTTGTCCAGCATACTTCAGGCGGTCCAGGCCGATGGGGAAAAGCTCGGCCATGGCGGGATGTCATCTAAACCCAGTAAAGTCGGTTACGATGAAAAGCACGAGCTAGCGGTCAAGATCGCAAATTCCATAAAGAACAAGTTCGTGAGATGCTGGACCGTACCCGCGGGTGCCAAGGACGTGGAGAGCATGGTGGTTAGAGTCAGCCTGGTACTGGCTCCCAGCGGAAAGGTTGTTAGAGCAGGCATATCCGATACCCATTTATACAACAGCAATCCGTTCTTCCGTGCAGTGGCAGACAGCGCACTCAGGGCAGTGTATAAGTGTAGCCCGATCACGGGGTTGAGTAGGGATGAATATAACCTGTGGAAAGAGGTGGTTTTGACCTTCAACCCCAGGCCCGCGCTTTGAGATCACCTCCGTCGGGGGTTTCTCAAAATGCTGCCTTCTCCTCCTTAGCTGTCAGCCCTTGCTCATGTGGGAACACTAGCGTTACTATGGTCCCTAGGTTTGGCTCACTCTTTATGCTGAAAGTCCCGTTCATAAGCTCGACAAGCTTCTTGCTCAGTGGCAACCCTAGCCCTGTACCTTCGTATTTACGGGAATGTTTACTGTCGGCTTGCCCGAACACGGACATTACCTTGTACAGGTCCTGTTGAGCTATACCGATACCTGTATCACTGATCTCCACAACAAGCTGCCCCTCTCTAACTTCAGCAAGCAGCTTCACCAGGCCACCTTCAGGAGTGAATTTCACAGAGTTTGACAGCACATTTATGATAACTTGCTTCATCCTCTTAGGATCCGCAAGCATAACTATGGGCTCTTCTTGCATTTCCTTTTTCAATTCCACCCCGGCCTCTTTCGCTCTGGGCGATACCATGGTAAAGGATGAGTCCACAATCTTGCCCAGATCAAACTTGACAAACTCCACGGTAAGCTTGTTTGCCTCCGCTTTTGAGAAATCCAGAATGTCGTTTATTAAACTCAGAAGGTGAACACCAGACTGGTGAATGTCGTTTATATACTCCTTGTACTCATCATTGCCGATCGGACCCAGCGACTCCGATTGAATAATTTCAGAAAACCCTATAATGGAGTTAAGCGGGGTGCGCAACTCGTGACTAACATTGGCCAAGAACTGAGATTTGCTAACACTTTCCCTCTCGGCAGCCTCCTTCTGCCCCTGAAGCTCCAAATTTGCGTCATACTGGCTACTGAGAAGCTTTGTACTCCTTTTATAGAACAACACAACGAGACAAAAACACGTCAACAACGCCGCACCGACTAGTATGACAAACATGTTGTGTGCACCCTTAAGGACCTGGGCAAGGTTCCTGTAATCCTTTACTACAAGTAAAAACGCAGTGGGCTTACCATCCTGCGACGTGATAGGAAATATGGCGGACATTTTTCCATCTGCAACTTCACTGCGCAGGACATCGCCCCGTCTGAGAGTTGTAAGTTGATCTTCTGACAGTTCCTCGCCACCCACACGATCTTCGCCAAAGCCTGCTCCTACAGTGAATATCACAGACCCACCGGGGCCGTACAACACCGCAGTGATACCGTCAAAGCCCTCAAGTGCCTGAACAAACTCAGCGCGCAGCTTTATCATCAAGTTAACATGGTAAGGGTCGGTACCAACGTGCGCAGGAATAGTGCGCAGGAGGCCGCTATATTTGCTAAGCACCGCGCGTGACAACACGTGGCCCACATCTGCAATACTCTCCGCCGAAGCCGCGCCCAATGTGCTTTTCAGCACTCTTACGTGCACATACCAGGCCGCGCCTACAAACAGTACGATGAGCGCAGCTAGGGATATATATCTTAATTTCAAGCGCCTGAGGAACATACATACACACCCGGCCACCAGCTACAGGTGAGGTTAATGGTATAACACCGCCACATCAATACTTAATTGCGTATTTTTCCCAGATTGCAAGCCTTCATAAATAAACTTTAGACAAACCCCGGCAAGCGCAGTTAGCTTGACCTGTCATATCATATGGGCTACCCTGAGACCGTTCTCAGAGTTTGGTAGGTAATCCCGGTGAGTGCCAGCTTCATTGTCCCTTTTTACGCACAGTTTGACGTGAGTTTTGCACGCGGTGAAGGGGTCCACCTATATGATACAAAAGGAAGGCGGTACATAGATTTCGTGTCCGGGATTGCCGCTGTTTCCTTGGGACACTGCCACCCCACCTTGGTCAATGCACTGGAGACCCAGGGGAGGACCTTGTGGCATGTATCAAACGTGTATCGTATCCCGGAGGCAGAGCGCCTAGCCGAAAAATTGGCGAGTTTTAGCTTTGCAGATGCGGTATTCTTTTGCAACTCAGGAGCTGAAGCTGTAGAGTGCGGGTTCAAAATTGCCAGGTCGTACCAGAATGGCAAGAGGAGACCAGAGCGATACAAGATACTGACGATGCGGCGTTCCTTTCATGGCAGAACCTATGCTGCTTGCTCGGCAAATGAGCCGCGGAAGTTTTCTCGCTTGCTCCACCCATATGTTGACTGGTTTGTTAGCGTTAACCCTGATGTAGACTCAGTGCGGGATGAAGTCAGCAAGGGAAACATAGGAGTAGTTTTGGTGGAGCCAGTACAAGGTGAAGGTGGCATACACGTTTTGGGCGGGGAGTTCCTCAGGGGGCTGCGCAGCATATGTGATGAGCACGACGTACTGCTATTCTTTGACTGCGTGCAGTGTGGCTCTGGAAGGACTGGTAAATTCTTCGCACATGAACATTTTGGCGTGAACCCAGATATATGCTCAGTAGCAAAAGGCATCGGTGGGGGATTTCCTGTAGGCGGCTGCCTGGCCACCAAGAACGCCGTACAATTTGTTGAAGTCGGAATGCACGGTTCAACTTTCGGCTGCAATCCATTAGCAATGACTGTTGCGCACGCAGCTGTCGATGAGATCCTGCGCGAGGGCTTTCTTGAAAATGTCACAAGTAATGGACAGTATCTCATTGATAAGCTCACCGAAATGTCAAAGAAGTTCAGCATTATTGAAGAAGTGAGGGGGCTCGGCCTCATGATAGGATTGCAGATTAACAACAGGATAGATGCCAGGACCATCGCTTGTAAGTTCGCAGAGCAAGGCCTACTCCTTTCTGCAGTTTCAGGCAACGTGCTCAGATTGCTGCCCCCACTAGTAGTTTCTAGGGAGGAAATAGAAGAGGCTCTACAGATACTTGAGCGTGGCTTTGAAGAGCTATAGGAGCTAACCTAGTCTTTGGAAAAAGCTGGGCTGTGTGCCGCCAGCCGTCTGGCCCTTCACCTGCCCTCTGTACACCTTATTCCATATACTCAAGAGTGTGTGATATAGCTTTTCAACTTACTGCATGGTGCTACAGGTAGTGTAATATTCTCTTGATTTTTTAGTGAATCACATGTACGTTTGCCATATCAACGTGGTTTTCTTCTGTGCGGTAGATCTTGTCTTTAAGTTCAATTCATGACAAACGCGGGCGTGTTTTGTCCCAACAAACCGGTTCTACTCCTGAAGATGCCGGACGCGTGGAGACTCGCGCAAACGGGATGGCTCGGCGGCTGTTGCGCAGCATCAGGAAGAAACGCTCGCTAGACAGCTCAAGCGTTTTTCTCGCAGCGTCTTTTGTTATAATTTTAACAGAGGTATTCTGTTCCTCGTTTACCCTTTACTGCCTCAAAAATGGTGTAAGCAGTGGCATAAAAGCCAAAGTTACGGTTGCATACTACTGTTTGTACGCCGCGCTTTCTTTCATTCTTGCAATAAACTCAGCACTCTCCTTAATGGCAATAAGGAAGGAGTATAAAACAAACCGGAACGAGAAGACCCGTAAGCAATTTGTCTTAGAAGCCACTGGAGAAACCCTGACCATGGTGTCAGGGTTGATGTGGTTCACAATATCTACATCCTCCGTAATAATGGTGTTCGCCGCTGCCGAATCCATGCGGTCATTCCTGATATTCCTGTCAATCGCTGCCCCCTTATCAGGCGCTCTTTCTTCGTTCTTGAGAGCGTACGAAACCTATCTGACTTACAAAAAAGTAAATAGACTGGCAGCTTCCGGAGACGGTGCTTCCGACACAGCCGCATCCAGATCGCTTCAAAGCAAAAGGGCTTGGTACTTTGTTCAGGCGGGTTTGTATGCGTGTATCGCTCTGTTTGAATTTTCCCACTTCTCGTGCCACGTGTGGGAAGCCTGTATACTCCAGGGCAACACGCATCTCATATTCAACATACAGGAAGTGGTGCTTTTGGGAATTCAGGTTTTCCTGGCCACCACCTTTGTTTTCTTGGAAATCGCCAAGACCTTTCTAGATCGGAAACTTGGCGCTCAACTGGCGCAAGACATAACAGGCACCCCCGAGACATGTGCGAGCATCCAGGAAGGTAGCGGTGCCGAGAGCAGCAACGACAACAATCCCGAAATTGGAGAAAGGGGGCGCGCCGGCTCCGGAGAACAACGCAGCTGCCCTGTGGGTTGTGTGAGCACGACACAGGTGGTGCTAGCGGCAGATCCACAACTTAGTCATTAACAAAACCGGGGCGTGGCTCTTGCCAGGGTCACTCCACAATCTCCCTTTTTCCCTGTGTTATCACCCCCTCCCGTTCCATACGCTCAATGAGATTTGCTGCTCTGTTGTACCCTATTCTCAGCTGCCTCTGTACGTAGCTTATTGACGTCTTTCGGTCCCTCAAAACTATGGCAACGGCCTTTTCGTAGAGGCTATCATCGTAGCAGCGGAAATCTTCCCCGTCTCTTTCTTCATGCTCAAGAACCTTGGCAATATCTTCGATGTAATCCGGCTTTCCCTGCATTTTCAGATGATTTACAACATCCTGAACTTCATTGTCGCTTACAAAAGCTCCGTGAACTCTTCTTATTCTTCCTCCAGAGACCATATACAACATATCACCCATACCAAGCAGCTGCTCAGCACCTTGTTCTCCAAGAATTGTCCTGCTATCTATCTTGGAAGTTACCGAAAAGCTAACCCTAGTAGGAAAATTCGCCTTGATCACCCCAGTAATGACATCAACCGAAGGTCTTTGAGTCGCCATTATTATGTGTATCCCGGCTGCACGCGCCATTTGGGACAGCCTTTGTATTGATGACTCGATCTCTTTTCCGGAGACTATCATAAGATCGGCCATCTCATCCACCACAACAACTATGTAGGGAAATTGCACCTTCTCTATCGGAGTTCTCTCAAACACTGGCTCTCCGGTATTCGCGTCAAACCCTGTTTGCAACACTCTTTCCAGTGTAGCCCCGCTTTTTATCGTTTCCACAATTTTCGCGTTATATCCAGTAATGTTTCGCACACCAACCGCAGACATAAGTCTGTAACGCTCTTCCATCTCCGACACCACCCACTTTAGCACAGCCACAGCCTTTTTAGGGCCAGTAACCACAGGGGTGAGAAGGTGGGGAATGTTGTCATATATGGAAAGCTCTAGCACTTTGGGGTCAATCATGATCATCCTACACTGTACAGGAGTGAGGCGGTACAGCAGAGATAGAATCATGGTGTTAATTCCCACAGACTTACCAGAACCGGTAGTTCCAGCAATCAAAAGGTGCGGCATTTTGGTCAAGTCAGCAACCACCGCTTCACCATCTATACCTTTACCAAGAATTATGGGAAGCTTCAAATCAGGATCTGCATACTCACTACTCTCTACGAGGTCGCGCAACATTACAATTTCCCGGTGTTGGTTGGGGATCTCTATACCTAAAACATTCCTCCCAGGAATAACCGAAATTCTCGTGGATAGCGCACTCATCGACCTAGCAATGTCGTCAGACAGTCCTATAACTCTGGAGGACTTCGTCCCAGCAGAGGGCTCAAACTCATATAAGGTAACCACGGGGCCATAGCGGACATCTATTATTTTGCCGTATACACCAAAATCCTTCAGCACTGAGTACAGAGCGTCTGCTTCATTGCGATGGCTCGGCACACCGCCATCATACCCCACTGGAGGCGTGCGTTTTGCCAGCAATTTCACCTCCGGTAGAACAAACTCCGCTGCCACCCCTTTCTTTTCCACATGTGGCTGCCTTGTAGGGGCACTACGCTCTTGCAGACCTACATCATGGTCGGCACTACGCGGTTGTTGAGAAGAAGACTGGGGTCGCTGCACAGGATGCTGCGGGATAACTTGCCGCTGCATAGGAGTAGCAACTTGCGTAAACGACTGCAAGGTAGGTAACAGTGTGGGATACTCCACCGAATGGGGAATTTCTTCTGCCATCAGCAGGTCGTCGCCATACCCATCATCGCCCCCAGCACCACTCACTCTTAACTTAAATTTTGACACAAGGCCATACAAGGCAACTATAGGCCCCCAACCAACGGAACCTACTACCCCAACAATAATCAGCGCCGCAAGCACAGAAATTGGAAGCGCTGCAAGTTTGGACCCTACAAAGCCGCCATGCTGGAACTTACTCGTCACACCCAGCGATAACTTGGACAGTACTCCCCCTATTCCGGAGGTTACGCACAAAACACACAATACGCGCACTTTACGCACAAAGGCAGGCGCGCGCTTTAACCCAGAAAACATGAATATGCCGGATAAAGCCCCCGAGAACCCAAATAGCTGTACAGCAAGATCCCCCACATATGCTCCCGGAATGCCCATAAGATTTTGAATGGCAACGTCGCTCAGCATACCAGATGTGTTCAGCGATGTGTCAGATGGGCTGTAAGTAATAACGGACAAGGCGATAAACGCGGTCGCTAAAAAACAGAGAGTAACTCTACACCAAGCTGCCATGCGGTCATTCAGCATTGTGGTACTACCTATCCAAAATAGTAGCGCAAAGCATACCTTAGGAAGCTGATGGCTACTAGTAGGATTAGAGGGGAGAAATCAAACCCAGAAACGCTCGGTACGTATTTACGGATAACGGAAACCACGGGATTTAGTATCCTGGATAGCGCAGAAAACGCACGGTACACAAATTCGTTGTACCTGTTAACAACGCCCATAGCAATCAGCCACCCCAGCAACACCCAGGCAATGAGCGCCACATTATATATGCTCAGCAACGTGTCAATAAGGTAGGCCACCGGGTGCATACACGAGCTCCTCCACTACGCCATCTGTCCAAAACAGCGGGCCATTATACAGCAATAAGAGACAATTAAAAACCGTAAATGTTCGGCATTTTTTGATAATGCTCTGGCAGGCATCATAAAAATCGACTTGAGGGACGTAAGGTTATTGTGTATATTCCGACCCATGGTGGGTTTTGTTCCCTGTAGTGTTTCTTGTTTTCATTTTTTTACTTCTGGCCTCTGCTTTTTTCTCGGCAGCGGAGACTGCGCTAACCTCGGTCAGCGCTTCTTCTATACACAGGTTGGTGCTTAGCGGGGATGAAAGAGCAAAGGTTGTGGACTCGCTTAACAAGCGGAAGGAGCTGGTTATCAGTGCTTTGCTGGTAGGCAATACTATCGTTAACATATCCTCCTCCTCAGTGGCGACCGCTATGTTCTTGAAGTTTTTGGGTCCCGAGGGGATTGTGGTTTCCACATTCACAGTTACCTTGCTAATTCTACTGTTCTCTGAAGTATTACCAAAAACATACGCCATACAGAATCCGGAGAAGATATCGTTACGAAGTGCCAGAATTGTGGCCTGCTGTTCATTCGTCCTATCGCCTTTATGCTCTTTAGTGACGCACATAGTGAACTACATGATGAAAGTACTCGGGATACAGGAACACAAAGAGATAGTGTCCGCTGCCGAGGCCGTACGAAGTTTGATAATGATGCACGGAAGCAAGGGAACCATGCTCAAGCAAGATCTGGACATGCTGAGCAGTGTGTTGGATCTTGCGGAAACTGAAATATCTCAGGTTATGACGCATAGAAAGAATCTGTTCGCGCTGAACATAGACGAAGATGTTAGTGTTTTGATCAAGCAGATCCTCCAAAGCAGCCACAGTAGAATCCCAATGTGGCAAAAAAGTGAAGAGTCTATAGTTGGCGTCGTGCATGTTAGGGATGTAACTGACCTGGTGCGAGAGAAGAGCAGTAACGTCACGAGGGATGATATCTACAGCATAATGACCAAACCCTGGTTTGTGCCTGACACTACACCTCTTAGCGTTCAGTTGCACAACTTCCGCAAAAAGCGCAGGCACCTGGCACTCGTGGTTGATGAGTACGGAACTTTGCAGGGAGCAGTGACACTAGAGGATATTTTGGAGGAAATAGTCGGCGACATCTCCGACGAACATGATGTTGTACCCGAAAGCTTTATCACCGCAATCAGCAACAGTGAATACTGCATTAGCGGTGAGGCGCCCATCAGGGACGTAAACAGGGAGCTGGGGTGGAACTTGCCTGAAGAAGCCTCCACATTGGCCGGACTTATTCTGCATGAGGTAGAGCGAATACCAGAAGAGGGAGAAACGTTCCGGCTATACGGATTCTCATTCAAAATTCTGAAAAAAAATGGGAATATCATATCCCTAGTTGGCATAAGTGCACCAGAGAGTGACCCAGCTTAGGCGACTTGTGTGCTCGAAGCAGCAGAGCAAGCAAACGCGTGGTCGGCTGAGGGCAATCTAGTGTCTACAAAGTTTTTCCGTAGATTTATAGACGTGTAAACGTGTCAGAGCTATATCCCTCCACACATTGGGCGGCGAGCACCCGACACTAGGCGGCGCAGTCAGCTGTAGCTTGTTTTAGGTGTCGCACTACACTTTCCGGATCTTCAGCCTCAGTGATGGCTGAAACCACGGCTACCCCTCTCACACCACAATCCACAACAGAACTTACATTGGACACATTAATTCCGCCAATGCCTACCACGGGAAATTTTGCACACTGTACCCACTGCTTCAACAGCTCTAACCCCTGAGGGTTAAATCTCATGTCCTTTGAAGTAGTGTGAAATACGGGCCCAAGCGCCACATAAGAGGGACAAAAAAAGCTCGCGCGTGCTAATTCATGATAGCAGTGCGTGCTAATGCCCAACCTTATTCCAGACTTCAGCATTTTATCAAAATCAGCAGTTTTTATATCCTCTTGACCCAAATGCACGCCATATGCGCCATGCTTTATGGCAAGGTCCCAGTAGTCGTTAACAATAAGCCTTACCCAGTTGTCCGCAGACAACTTGGCGCAGCGCTCTATCATTTTTTCAACCGCACCCATTGGCGCTCCTTTTGAACGCAGTTGTATGGTTTTCACTCCGCAGCGCATAACGCGCTCAAACCAATAATCATCAGGCACAATGGGATACAAACCTACTTTTTCCATCTTGCCAAAACTAGTCTTCGCATCCTGTGAGCAAAATCCATTTACAATGACAGGCAGGTACTCGCTTGTTGCACAATTCAGGCTCCACTCAGAAAGCAAGCCCCCTGATAGGACAAAGCTAGTAAGTGTTCTCGCCAGCACAACACAATCTAGCTGGATGTCCCCCGCATCCCTGCATTTTGTTGTGCTCGACACCACATCAGCTACATAGTTGTAAGAATTTGCAAAAGTGCCACTATCCGTAACTGTAGCGCACCTATACAAAAGCTTGATCTCCTCTACCCCGTCGAAGTAATAATCCGCATAGACGCCACAACTTTTGCACTCCGCATTCACCACGTAAACACCAGTCTTCATCCGCAAATGGGCGTCACGCACGACTTCTGCCATCACCCCATGCGCTGAGTCTGCTCCATCAATCAGGTGCATGTCACAACCGACTAGAGCTGCAATGGTTACGCAGAGCACATGTCACAAGTGCTACCAACACGCCAAGCCTGGTAACGTTAGCAGAACGTTCCCCCAATCTGGTTACTCCTCTTATTATTAAAAAATTGCGTAATTGTGGCTGCAATTTCTTCAACGGATTTTTGAGTCACATCAATCACGGGCCACCCGTGTTTGGCGCATATTTTCTTCATATCATTAATTTCTTCCACAACCTGTTCGTAGCTAACGTAGTTGCAGTTTTCCTGGTGTCGCATTGAAATCAGCCTATTCCGACGAATTTGTATTAACCTATCAGCATCAATGGTTAGCCCAACAACCAGCTTGTCTGTGAGTGTGGCTGGGTCTATTGGTAGCTGAACAGAATGCACCAGAGGAATATTAACAACTTTATAGCCACGATAGGCGAGATATATACTCGTGGGTGATTTTGAAGTTCTGGATACACCGACAATTATGATGTCGGCCTGGTCTATATCCCACAAACTCTGACCATCGTCGTGAGAAATCGTGTAGTTTATGGCATCCATACGGTTGAAGTACTCGTCACCAAGTCTATGCGGATGCGCATCCGGGTCTCTGGCAACCTGTAAGTAGCAGGAAATCTCCCTTATGACGTGCGAAAGAATTGGTATGCATCGAACCCTCTGCGCTGTAGCCTTCTCCTTTAAATACCTCCTGAGATCATCATCTACCATGGTGTACATTATCAAGTTATGCTTCTCAGGGTTTATATTCAGCATGATCCCATCCACCTGGCGCCTACTACCAATCAGCGACCACACAAACTCGTTGACTTCCAGAGACTTAAAGTGCTCCACTGCAGACCTGGCAACGGTGACCACAGTCTCGCATGTAGAATCGGAAACCAGATGCAGATCCAAAACAGCCTTACTACGCATAACAAACGAAACAGCCCCCAGGAGAGTAGCACAAACCCCCACTCCCGGCAAGAGCGGACACAGAACCAGCCAAGGGCCATCAACTGTTGTCCTCCAGCATCAAAAACACAGTTCAGCCAGTATAGACTAATTGCTCTCCTATGCCCGTGATTTACAGCTCCTGCACAGGATATGTCCTTTGGAAATGGAGCGGATATCACCGGCGTCAACCTTTTCCATACACTCAACGCACTTTGTGTCCTCGGTAGGCACCATGTTACGATCAACAGCTATTCTATCATCAAAGACAAAGCATTCCCCTTCCCACAGGCTGTCACCCCCACGTACAGTCTTCAAGTAATTAAGTATTCCCCCCCTAAGGTGGTAAACATTCCGAAACCCGAGGCTTTTCATGAACGCAGTGGACTTCTCACACCTAATCCCCCCGGTACAATACATAGCTATACCAATACCCTTTTCCTTGTCTGACGCCCAGTTCCTCGCCCACTCGGGAAATTCTCGAAACGAGGAAGTGCCTGGGTTTATGGCACCTCTAAATCTACCAAACCTTATCTCATAGCCATTTCTGGTATCAATCACATGCATGTCCGGAGAATGTACAAGCCCGTCCCATTCCTGAGGATCAACATATTCCCCCCTAGAAGAACAATCGAAGCCATCTATACCCAAGCGCACAACCTCACTTTTAAGCCGGACTTTCATCTTAGAAAACGGCTCGCGATCGGAGTAACTCTCGTGGTACTTCATGCCACAAAGCCGGTCATCCAAGTCCAGAAAGGAAAAAAGTTTTTCTATAGAGGACAGAGAACCCGCTACAGTCGCGTTAATACCTTGCTCTGCAAGAATCACAGTCCCCTTAATGCTGTGCTCCAGGCAAAACTCCAAAAGCACAGGGCGCATATCATAGTAATTATGCAGGTGGACAAAGCGGTAAAATGCCGCAACGACGTAACCCATAGCCACGACGATACCAAAGCCAATGACTCAATGCTATTGTAGAAGGGCAAAATTGTCAATTTTCACTCTGTAGTGCCAAAAACCAAAATTGCGGGTTTAGGTACCATGAGCACACCCTGCTACCAGGGCTCGTGGCACAACAGCAAATCATGTTTTCAGTACGTTTGATGCACAACCGCGAAACCCGCGTAAGAAGCTGTCTATATCACAGGGCTTTTTTGACTCCGGTTGCACAACTTGGGGCACCAATACGGTGTCATAGCCACATTTGATGTGCATCTTGTCATTCAGCACATCACCAACTTGTCCTCCGACAAGTGAGTAACTCTCGGCCTCCAGAATTCTGACCCGTTTATCCTGTAGGAAGAAAAACATCTTCGGATACAGGGCCCTAACTTGTCGACATATATAATCCGCAGCGTTGCTGAAATCCACCTGGAACTCTGTGGGCTTCTTGGCATATGTAGCCCCGGCATCATCCTGTTTTACGGGTTTTATAGTATTCAGATTATTTATCACCTCCAGCAACATTCTGCCACCTATGTGAGATAGTCTATCACTCAGCATGGCAATATTCTCGCGGTCATCCACTGGTGTACTTTCCTGCAGAAGAATGTCCCCAGCATCCAACTGCGCATCTAGTTGCATAATTGTTACTCCGGTAACTGGATCTCCAGACAATATTGCGTGCTGCATAGGCGCAGCACCCCTCCATTTTGGAAGCAGGGACGGGTGAACATTTATACAGCCAAAACGCGGCATAGTGAGCATCCATTTCGGCAAAATCATGCCGTATGAGGCCACAACTATAGCATCAGGCGCGTACTCTGCAATTACGTTCTTCTCCTCGTCAGAACTCAGCGAAGCGGGAGACCTAACACGGATATTGTGGGCATCCGCACATGTATGCACCGGTGTTTTTGTCAGCACATATCCCCTACCCGCAGGCTTGGGAGCTTTAGTATAAACAGCGACAACCTCGTGCTGAGAATCCAAAAGAAACCTAAGGGTCGGAACTGAAAACCCCGAGGATCCCATGAAAATTACTCTCACAACACCCCACAATAGAGACAAAATGCGTATCCAGGTACACAATCAAGAAAGGCTGGCCGAAAAGCGGTAGCTCTTGATACAAGGTGTGGGGCCGGCAGGATTTGAACCTGCGACCCACTCGTTATGAGCGAGTTGCTCTAACCCCTGAGCTACAGCCCCAACACTAGCCCATTGTACGATACAGCGTGCAAATTACAATGGGTATTTCCCACTCCGATCGGCAACGAAAACTCTGAACTTGACCTGCCCCCGACAGTATATTGGTCACAAACCAAGCACGTGTAAAGGTAAATAATTAAACCACACCGTAGCTGCTAAGCTCAAGCACGCCATAACGCCACACCGGCCAACGGTGGCGCACCGCGAATCTCAAGCAGTTTTAGTTGAAGAGCGTGCAATCCCCCCCTTCCCCAACACTGGAGACCCTATCTACAAACACTTCGTCCTCACTTAGGGGCACAACCTTGCCTACTAGCGCGGTCTTAATCACTTCATCAACATCGGAGACTAGCACTATCTCCATGCACCGAGTCACACTCTCTGGAAGCTCGGCCATGTCTTTCTTGTTTTGGCTAGGAATAATGGCGGTAGTAATCCCGCCACGCAGCGCGGCCAGCAACTTCTCTTTTAATCCACCTATAGGCAACACCCTACCCCTGAGCGTAATCTCACCAGTCATGGCAACCGTGTTCTTCACAGGAATACCAGACATGAGCGAGACTATAGAGGCGCACATAGCAATACCGGCAGATGGACCATCTTTAGGAATAGCCCCTTCAGGAACATGAATGTGTATGTCATTCATCTGGAAATCCTTGGATCTTATACCAAATCTAACACATCTGGACCGAACATAGCTATAGGCCGCTCTGACGGACTCCTGCATCACCTCACCCAGCTTGCCTGTATATTTCACATTCCCCTTACCTGGCATAGCAACAGACTCTATAGTTAGAAGATCGCCACCAGTGTCGGTATAGGCAAGACCAGTAACCACGCCAACCATGCTATCCTTCTCTATGATACCAAAGTCATATTTGCGCACCCCGGCATACTTGCCCACGTTGTCAGAGGTTATAGACATGCTGGTGACAGTCTTGGTCTTATCAAGAAGAATCTCCTTCATCCCTTTCCTCATGAGAGAGGCAAGTTCCCTCTTCAGGTTCCTGACCCCACTCTCCCTGGTATAAAACCTCATCAGATCGTAGATGGCCCCATCAGAAATTTCCCACTCTTTATTGCGCAATCCGTGCTCCTTGCGTAGACCGGGGATTAGGTGCGACTTGGCTATGTGTAACTTCTCTTCCTCGGTATAACCAGACAGCTGTATCGCTTCCATGCGATCCAACAACGGCTTTTGCAAGTTGAGACTATTAGCAGTTGCAACAAACATGACATTTGAAAGGTCAAACTCAACCTCCAAGTAGTTGTCAACGAAGTGCTTGTTGTGCTCAGGATCCAGTACTTCCAACAACGCAGCAGTCGGATCACCTCTGTAGTCCGAGCCTATTTTGTCAATCTCATCTAACAGAAACAGAGGATTACACGTTTTCGCTTGCTTCATCTGCTTAATAATCTTACCCGGCATGGCACCTACGTACGTCCTGCGGTGACCGCGTATTTCAGACTCGTCGTGAATACCACCAAGGGACACACGAACATACTCGCGTCCAGTGGCCTCTGCTATAGACTTCGCCAGAGAAGTTTTACCCACACCCGGAGGACCAACAAAGCATATTATCGGACCCTTAGGCTTTTTTACCCTCTTGAGGACAGCCAGAAACTCCAAGACTCTCTCCTTCACCTTATCCATCCCATAGTGATTCTCATTGAGGATCTTCAATGAGTTCTCCATGTCTATCCTCGTATTCTTAAACTTCCCCCATGGGAGGTCCAGTAACCACCTCAGGTAACTGGAAATTATATTCGCCTCGGGTGACATCAAGTTCATCTTCCTATAGCGCTTCAGATCGCTCATCGCGCGTTCTTTAGCCTCTTCGGAGAGGGGCGTAGCATTTATTTTCTTTTCAAACTCACTGGCAGAATCACTATCACAACAAGCCCCGTCACTCTCTTCCAGCTCGCGTTGTATGGCCTTAAGTTGCTCGTTCAAGTAATACACCTTGTGGGTAGACTCAACCTGAGACCTGACCCTGTCATCGATCTTCTTCTGAGCATTGAGCACGCTAATTTCCAGCTTGATTAAGCTGAAGACCATATCGAGGCGCCTGACCACGCAAAACTCCTCTATCACCTCCTGCTTATCTTCAACACTAATAGCGAGGTGCGACGCTACAACGTCAGACAGGTGACCTAACTTTTTGATTTCATATGCAGAAGCAACTATCTCGGACTGGGTTTTCTTGCTCAGCTTGTTCCATATGTCAAACTCCTTCAGCACAGAACGCCGCAACGCTTCTATCTTGCTGTCTACGACCACGCTTTCATCGTCTTCAACGACTTCCACCTCTGCGCTAAGAAAATCGTCACCCTCTATAAAATTCAGTACCCTAGCTCTATTTTCACCCTTAATTAAGACCTTCAATACCCCATCGGGAAGCCGTAACAACTGAACCACATCTGCAACGGTACCCACTCTATACAGGTCATCATTTCCCGGATTATCAACAGAGCCATCTACCTGCGTCAGAAGCAGAATCTTGCAGCTATCGTTCTTTGCAGCATGCTCCAGCGCACTCACAGATCTGCCTCTACCGACCGAAAGGGGCATGACGATCTGAGGAAAAACCACAGTGTCCCGCAGCATCAAAACAGGCAGCAACAAAATCTCACTCTTTTCCATAAGAACCCCCACCCTACTAGCTACTCTCAAAACAGTTTCTGTTCATCATGACACCTTCAACCATGGCAGCATCAACTAAAACTTTGCCATCTTTGCAGCCCAAGGGATCAAACATAAAATCCAGAAGCAAGGACTCCATGATGGCTCGCAACCCCCTTGCACCAGTATTCCGATCAACGGCCTTCTTTGCAACAGCCAGTAGGGCCGCACTGTCGAATTTCAGCTCAAGATTGTCCATCTCAAACAGTTTTGTGTATTGCTTAACCAAAGAGTTCTTTGGCTCCACTAGAATGCGATAGAGAGTCTCCTCGTCCAGTCTCCCCAAAGAAGTGACTACCGGTATCCTTCCAACAAATTCTGGTATCAACCCGAACTTTACAAGATCCTCAGGTTCAGTATAGCACAAAATGTCCTTTCGTTTATCGGCTATCTTCTGAACGTTCGCCTCAAACCCCATACAGCTGCCACGATTTCTTGCTTCTATAATCTTCTCAAGTCCATCAAAAGCTCCGCCAAAAATGAACAAGATATTGTCGGTGTTTATCTGTATAAACTCTTGGTGCGGGTGCTTTCTACCGCCTTGGGGAGGAACAGAAGAGACAGTGCCTTCTATAACCTTCAGCAAGGCCTGCTGTACTCCTTCCCCAGAAACATCTCGGGTCACTGAGGCATTTTCCGACTTTCTGGATATTTTATCCACCTCATCTATGTATATGATACCGCGTTGCGCAGCTTCCACATTAAAGTTGGCAGCTTGCAGTAGCTTTAGCAGTATGTTTTCAACGTCTTCACCAACATACCCAGCCTCGGTCAACGTCGTAGCGTCTGCCATGGCAAATGGCACCTGAAGCACTCTGGCCAGCGTACGTGCAAGCAGGGTCTTCCCGGAACCAGTTGGTCCTATGAGCAATACGTTAGACTTGGATATCTCAACCTCGCTTATAATCCCGGAATTCCTTAGGCGCTTGTAGTGGTTATACACAGCCACGGAAAGCACCTTCTTAGGGTGCTCCTGCCCTATGACGTATTCGTCCAGCACCTGCTTTATCTCCCGTGGTTTTAGGTCGAAACCGCCCTGCTTTACTGGTCTACCCTCTTCCTGCAATATGCCACCGCAGAGCTCAACACACTCATTACAGATGTAAACCTTAGGCCCTGCTATGAGCCTCCTCACCTCGCTGTGAAGCTTTCCACAAAACGAGCAGCTATAAGCGTCTTTTTTAGCTTCTGACATCTATCTTTCCTACGCCTGCTCTCCTCCGCGCTTGTCTATCACTTTATCTATTATGCCAAAGTCCTTGGCCTTATCTGCAACCATGAAATTATCCCTCTCCATACTGCTCTCTATCTCCTCGAGGGATTTGCCGGTATGCTTGACGTAGATCTCGTTGAGCCTGCGCTTGATCTCCAATATCTCCCGAGCATGTATTTCTATGTCAGTGGCCTGACCACGAAAGCCGCCTGAGGGCTGATGCACCATTATTCTGGAATTCGGAAGTGCATATCGCATACCGGGCTCACCACCAGCCAGCAGGAGAGCCCCCATGGACGCTGCCTGTCCCAAACATAACGTGGACACCTTGGGCTTTATGTATTGCATAGTGTCGTATATAGACAGACCAGCGGTGACGACACCACCTGGAGAATTTATGTACATCGATATGTCTTTCTCGGGGTTCTCAGCCTCAAGAAACACAAGCTGGGCAACGATTAGGCTAGCCATACTATCCTCTACGGGACCAGTGATAAACACTATCCGCTCTTTCAGTAGCCTAGAATATATATCGTACGCGCGCTCTCCTCTGCTGGTCTGCTCAACAACCATCGGCACTAAGTTCATAACTCTCCCCTCAAACCTACACAAAGCACCAGGACCAACAGCTCCCAAATTGCGAAATCTAGATACTCTCAAAAAGTGACTTAAGATCTCCGGCGGGCACATTCTGCCTATCTTTCTTTGCCTTGGCAACCATATATCTGACCACCTTGTCCTCAAGCACCTTGCCCCTTATCTGATCTCTGATCCCCCTATTGGATCTAAAAAGCTTCAACACAGCATCCAGACTGACTCCATAGCTCAGATAGTTAGACTGGATAAACGACACAACATCCTGAGCCTCCACAACAATATCGCGGTCCCGGGAAACCTTCATCAACAGCATACCAAGCTTCACGCGCCGCTCTGCTTCCTTCAGAACACCATCCTCACCCATGCTTTCAAGATCGCTAGAACCTAGCTCGCGCCTAATCCTAGCGGATTCCTGAGACACCACAAATTCCGGGGCTTGCACCTGATAATTGGCCTCCATGTGGTCAAACAACTCTTTTCGCATTATGGCATCACTCATATGGGCAAAGCGTCCCTTAAGGCTTTCCCTGGCAAAGTTCATCATATCCTCTGCGCACTTGAACCCACAGTTTTTGGCCAACTCCTCATGATCATTAACACTTTCGGGCACCATGATGTTCACTAGCCTCACAAACATCTCAACTTTCTTGCCCGCAAAAGACCTGACTCTGTAATCTTTGGGAAACTCGAGCTCAAACTTTTTGGTGTCCCCAACCTTCATCCCAGCAACTTCACTTTCGAGCTCCGCGGGAAGACTATTCCTGCCTAGTATCATCACAAAGCCATCAGCGCTACCACCCCTAAGCTCCTTACCCATAAATGAGCTACGATAATCAATCGATACTCTGTCCCCGACAGCAGCACATCGTTCGGGATCACCCGACGCAACAAAGTTCGGGTACCTGGTCTTTAACTCATCAATAAAGCTCTCCACATCCGCCTGGGCGATCTCAGCCTCCACTTCCTTTAGCGCTATATCCTCAGGGTTGACCAGGGGAATCTCTGGCATCAATTCGAACCGCAGCTCGTAGACCAGGTCTTCTCCCCTTCCCTCCTCAGAGCACACCTTAGGATGGGAAGTCACCCTGACTTCCGAGGTAACAACATCCCCAAACCCGCCTTCTTTCATAAACTGAGACGAAGCATCATCTATCACCTCAGAGAGCACCTCTCTGATCACGTCTTCGCCGCAATTGCGCCGCACTAGGTCTAGAGAAACCTTACCTTTCCTAAAGCCATCCATTCTTACGTTCGCCGCAACCTCACGCAGCTTATCGTCTACCTTTTGCTCTAGATATCCATTTTCTACAGTAAACTCGTACCCGCGCTTGAGCTTGTCATTCAACACTTCCTTCACAACGTAGAACCGCTGCATAAAAACACTCCACCTATAACGGCGTACAAGAGTGCGGATAGAGGGACTTGAACCCCCAAGGGCTGAGCCCACTAGGACCTAAACCTAGCGCGTCTACCAATTCCGCCATATCCGCATGGGCAAACCCAGATCACCGCTACGCGGTTGACAAAAACGCGGCTGCGCCAGCAACCCGATTGCCAAACCCCGGCACCATCCCTGAAACTCTAAACACAGGATGTTTCACCAAAGCGCCGAGTGGTTCCGGCGTGACTCGAACACGCGACACACTGATTAAGAGTCAGGTGCTCTACCAACTGAGCTACGGAACCCCAGAAGCAAATGGAATACAGGCCACCCACAGCGCCCACGCGCCGCACCGCCTCAGCGGTTCTTGATACTACCATACAGGCAGCATGTCAATAGCAAGATCGTTTCAGGGCAGGCTTGACTGCAAGGTTTATTGGTTTATAATGCGGACCGTTTATCCTCGGCTTGCGTGGCGGCGGTCTCTACGCGCGGGCTTTCGCCTCTAGGTGGGTTTTTGTGGTGGTTTTTATGAAATTTTCTAGGATGGTGCTCTTGCTGCTCGTTGCCATGTTCGGGCTTCATGGGTGTGGTGGTCTGTTTTCTAAGGGGGAGCGCAAGATTAGAAGTCCCTGCGTTAAGGCTAGTGATGCTCGCACATGTGAGCGTCGCCCTGTAAACCAGTGGTGGCTCGGGTGACGTACCTTGGCGGCGAGCTACTCGGGCGCCCGCGCTTGTCTGTAGCTCGTTCACTTGCTGCTTAGGTATGCAGCACATCGCCTTCTCTCTGTCTGCGTGCGCACGTGTTGTGTCCACGTGGTTTCTGCTTGGCAGGGTACCTAGAGCCCCAGGCACGGTAGGCAGCGCCTCGGCCCTTTTGTTCTTCCCTGCAATAGCCTCCGGCGCCGGCTGTGGCGTCTTCCTTGCAGCTGGAATATTCTTCCTGGGCTTGTGGTCCGTGACCCTCTACCTTAGAGACAATCCGGAGGAGCGCGATCCAGCAGAAATCGTGATTGACGAGGTGTGTGGGCAGGTGCTCGTATTTGTGATACCCAGCGCGCTGGCGCAAGGTGGTGTCGCGTTCGTGCATTTACCCAGTGGAATGCTACACAAGGCAGTTCTCCTGTGCATGGGCTTTTTGTCTTTTAGGATCTTTGACATAGCAAAACCGTGGCCGGTGTGTGTTGCGGACACCAGAGTAAGTGGTGCGCTAGGTGTTATGCTCGATGACGTAGTAGCGGCGGTATTAGCATCTATTGTGTGCCTTGCAGTAGCAAGTGCGGTCTCCACCGTGTAATATGATTGCATACAGAAATAGGAGGCCAAGCTCAATATGCGTTTTTCTTCTTTAGCAACGGACAACCTCAGGGAGTACATGTTGTACGCTGTTAGCACGTCAGGGTGGACTACCCACAGAATAGGTAATTTAGTGCTGACAATAAATGGCCGGCCAGACTCCCTATTTAACTACGTATTTCCTATGGAGGGCACGTACGAAGAATGCGAGAGCTCCGCAAGAGAAGCTCTGGACTATCTCGCAAAAGAGAAAATCGACACGACGTGGGTTGTGGATTCTCACACAAAAGAGTTCGGTGTCACAGTAAATAAATTAGGATTTACCTCACCAACCGTGGTAAAAAAGGCGTTTATGAAAATACCAGCGCACACCTATACCAGGAACCATAGCTCAAACCTTGTGCTGGAAGCCGTAAGTACAGACTCTGCATTGGCCGAACTCGACTGTATGGCATCAAAAATTTTCTATTGCAATATGAACGATCTGGCAATACTGTTGAGGGGGATGGTTAGGCGCCAACCTTCAGACCTCAAGTTCTTCCTCACCAAGCTGCATGGCGCCACGGTGGGGCTGTGTGGGATGTACATCCATGATCAGGTAGTAGGCCTATATAGCGACGGGGTGCTGCCGGAGTACAGGAATATGGGTATCGCTAGTGATATGGTATCACAGAGGCTAGAGATGGCCAGGGAGCAGTATGGGTGCAGGTACGCTGTTGCTCAGTGCATGAAGCAGTCCTTGGGTGTATATGGCAGGCTGGGGTTCAGGATTACCGGAAACCTGTCATTGTATGCTTCCCTTATGGCATGAGGCATTACTTGGCAAAAGGTGAACTAGCGCTCGGTGGAGGGGTATAAGAGAAAGTTGGTTGATGTTTACGTACGCTGCCACCTATGTCTTGGTCTTCGTCTTAGCGGTACTCGTGGTTTTCTGTTTTTATGCCAGCTTAAGCATAAATGACTTCAGACATAACAACAACTTACTTACCAGCTTACTACTTTCCCTGGGGGATGGGTTCTACCTTTGGGATGAAAAAAAGCGGGTAGAGAGGTTTTCTCCCAATTTGCAGATGCTACTGAACAGCATATTTTGTTCTTTCAATGAGCTTGCAAACTTTTTTGAGGAGTCCGACCAATTGCGCAAGAACTTCATTGAAGCCCGCAAGATAAACAAGTCTTTTACGATGGATCTCAAGGGAAGGGACACAGAAATCTACTGTTCGTGCTACGGCCAAAGCATTGTTGACGACCACGACAAGATCGTCGGAGTCCTGCTGTGGATTCAGAACGTAACCGGGGGAAGGTCACTAATTGCAAGCCTAAATCGTAAAAATGCAAAACTCGCACAGGGGCTAAGCAATTGCAACAGCATGATAGACATGTTGCCATACCCCGTATGGAAAAGAAACAAAAATGCTGAAGTGGAGATGCACAATCCCTTTTACCTGAAACTGATAAAAAATAATCAGGGCAACACGTTGGTGAGGCAGCTTAGCTCGGGCTTTGCAGATGGCGAGACTGAATTTCAGGAAAAGGCATTCATGATTGTCGATAACGAGCGAAGGCTCTACCTGCTGACAGAGGTTAAAACAGAGGATGGCGGCTCTGTCGGGTACGGGCAGGATATAACGCAGAGCTGGCAGCTCACACAGGAAATAAAGGGCTACTTCAAAGCACAGAGAAGCCTTCTTGGTAGTTTACCGTGTGCTGCCGCGCTTTACGGCAGTGACGGAAGGTTGTTATACCTTAACAGCCACTTTAGTAAGTTTTGGCAACTAGACCAGTCATGGACCAAAGGGGGTGCGACCTACTCTGAGGTAATACGCAGGATATACGAGAATAAGCTTGTAGATGATAGTTCCTTTGAGTTACTAAAAAAGCACCAGTATGAGCTTTTCGGTAAACTGGCAGAACCATACCACGACACTTTAACACTGCGAGATGGCACAGTCTTGGAAATCTCCGTAGTTCCCAACCATAGGCAGGAGCTTTTGTTTCTCTACAACCACGTGAAGGATTAGGGCCACGCACCCCGGGTAACAGCCCTACTATATGGCTACGACTACCCCACTGGTAGTTGAAAACTTAGACCAAGGAAAGGTGATACGATGGCTTCTGAGCCACACAGTGAACAGCTTGGGTCGTTATCATTCGGCTGCGTGCTGGAAGGCCACAGCTCAAAGCATCAGCCAACCCAATTTGGAGAACCCCAAACGCCAGACATGCAGCACAGGATTAGGAGCGCTAACCACAACCCTCCGTCCACCCCAAAACCAGAAAGGCAGGAACCGATTGCGGAGACGCGCCAGCGGGCGCCCCGACCGGTGATATAACAACACCCACAACAACTGCGCACCCCACGCGAAACTAGCCACCCCGACACCAGCCACCACAGCGACAAAGGCCCAACTCGTGGTGCCCATGGGGAGACTTGAACTCCCACGACCGCAAGGTCAGCGGATTTTAAGTCCGCAGCGTCTGCCATTCCGCCACATGGACAAAGGGAGCAACAGCCCCTACCCGGAATAGAACTCAACAATCAAGTTAACTTCCATGTTGGCAGGATAAGGGACTTCACAGTACTTAGGCACCCTAAGATACCGAGCAGAGCGCTGTGCAGTATCAACTTCCAAATGGTCAGGGATGCGCCTCTCTTGAGATTGTATAGCAGCAAGCACCATGGGCAACTCAGCCGCCCGCTCTCTCACTTGCACCACATCACCAGGCTTCACCGCACAGCTGGGTATGTTCACCACCCTGCCGTTCACAGTAACATGCTTGTGGGAAATAAGTTGCTTTGCAGAGAATATCGTTGGCACGAACCCGGCACTATACACAACTGTAGCAAGACGAGACTCCAGCGCCCCAACAAGGTTATCACCAGTATCACCTCTTCTGTTGTACGCCTTGAGAAACGTATTCCTCAGCTGCCGGCTGGACATCGCATAGTAGCACTTAAACTTCTGGTGCGCTGCAAACTGCTTACCGAAACTCGAGAGCTTTTTATACCCCATACTCCCGTGCTGGCCCGGGGGATAGTTCCTCGTGTTAAAGGGGTCCTTGGACCTCCCCCAGAGATTCACTCCCAACCTACGACTCGCCCTATACTTTCTCTCTACAACCGTCACAATTACGACCTACACAAACAACCTGCAGGAGTGAAAACATGCTCCACTCCCCCCAGACAATACTAAAACACCATACGGGGAGGGAGTATGATCATTTTAAGCAAGTGTGTCAACCAATTTTATACCCAAACAGAAACTGCCTAAGAGGCCGTCGTGGCGCGTGCATTACTCCGCACGGGATTTGTAAACTGCACAATCCCACCGGAAGATACCCAATGATCCATCACTATCATGGTTGCAATGTAACTTCAGCCAGTTTTGGCTTGTGTTTGGCTACTGTAACGGTTACTGTGTGGCCTGAATGTGCGTTGTTGGAGTGGAACGGTGAAGTGGGTTGACACAGAAGATATAGCTGACTCTTTGGAAAAGGCACACCCAGAACAGGACATTTTTGCCCTTAGATTTACCGAGCTGAAATCCATGATAGTCGGCCTGTCCGAGTTTGATGACAACGCTGATGGGTGCAATGAAAAGATCTTGGAGGCCATACAAATGGCCTGGAGTGAGAGAAGAGACAGTTGAGCACGCATTGAGAATGCTACTATCTGGAATTTGCGCTCCTTACCCCCTCTACTCTGGCCCGACAGCACAGATTCACCATCGCACAGAGTAGGCGTTGCGTTGGCCGCGTAGGTTCTTGCTGTAGTTCTCAAAGGTGGGCGCAGCCGCGGTCCGTTCTCGGACGTCTCAAACACAGCACCGGATCTGCGTAGATTCCGCGCTCATAAACTGTTGAACCGAAGCTATAAATCATTATACAATCAGTGCCGCGGGTTGCTGTCTGTACTATCTCGAAAGTCGCTGGGGGTAAGGAATTAGGGGGTGAAGTACTTGAACTACCTACTGGGAGCGGGTTGTTTCGCTGCCCTTACGTTGGTTATGTGGCCTGTGTTGCCGTCATGCTGTGTCGCAGCCGTGGTTGCGTACCTGCTTAATCCCCTGGTAAACAGGCTAGAGTCTGTGGGCCTCCCCAGACCGGTCTCGTCTTTCATAATAGTATTCTCCTCTGTTAGCTTGCTGACAGCTTCTCTGGTGTTTTTAGTGCCAGTGGTATACTCCCAAACATTGGAAATAGCGCAACTACTCGCTGACAAGCTCCCCCTAGGTGCCGGAGTCGAAGGCATAAAGAATGCTATACGGGCCCACAATGTACTGCGCTATGGCGTTATTGATGCAGTGAATTCCGCCACTCTATCCCCATCAAACCTATTCAGCAGCGAAAATGCGGAGTTCATCAAGCTATTAAGCATGCTATACAAAAACTTTACTAAGGTAGTTGTCGGAGTTGTGCAGTCTGGGGTAGGAATCGGGTCCATCGCCGTCAAGATGTTAATAACTCTCCTGTTGTCGTTCTACATTCTGGGTAGCTGGCCGGTAGTAGTGAAAAACATACTTCTCATGGTTCCCAGGCGCCATTTGGAAAGCTTTTCCCACTTCATGTCGCGAGTTGACAACATAGTCTCCGCATACATAAGGGGACAGACTTCTGTGTGCATTGTTATGTCAATCTACTATTGCATATGCTTCACAGTAGCCAGTTTGGGATACTCTCTAGTGCTCGGTTTTGTCTCTGGTATTATGACGTTCATACCATATGTGGGGCCAGTTCTGTGCGCAGTACTCGGTGTCTGCCTAGCACTACTTCAGGGGTTTAGTTGGACCAACACTGCAGCTGTAGTCCTTATTTTTGTAGTGGGAAACGTAGTAGAGTCCAACATAGTCACCCCAGTGTTAATCAGCAAAAAGTTGGACCTAAATCCGGGGTGGGTAGTAGTTGGAGTCGTGGTCTTTAGTGCTCACGCAGGCTTTCTTGGAGCGCTAGTTTCGATCCCGGTAACTGCAATTGTGGGTGTTTTAACGCAGTTCGCTGTGGAGAAGTACAAACGCAGTAGTCTCTACCTTGGTGAATAGGTATGTATAGGCAACTAAGGCTGTTTGATATGCAAGAAGTGCACTCGTATCAGTGCTCCGACTACGTGCTTTTGGACCACAACAGACACACCTATAATCTGCTGATGAATAGCGATAGCTGGAGCTGCTTCGTACTTTACGGGAAGTCCGGGTCTGGAAAGACTCACTTGGCGCACATGTGGCAAAAGCTCAGAAGGGCAAACTTCATAGATCACGACCAGACATTGAACGAAGCAATAGGCATTATACGGGAAAGCAGCGCAGTAATCATTGAGGACATAGACAGCTTGAAGGATGAGTCGTGGGTGCTACATTGCTATAACTTCTCGCGCGAGGCCGGTAAGCCACTATTGATGACGTCTTCGCTGCCACCTAGCAGGCTTAACTACCAACTCAAAGATCTGGGGTCTCGCATAGTGTCCGCTATGAGTGCGAGCCTCGCTGACCCAGACGAGGAGCTGCTACGGATAATGCTGGTAAAATTATTCACTGATCGGCAGATGCATATAGACATAAGGACTGTAAACTACATACTCAACAATGTTGAAAGGTCTTTCAAAAAGCTCAGTGGAGTGGTGAACCTGATAGACACTGAATTGTCAACCAATACCAGAGGTGTTACCATCCCGTTTGTGAAATCTGTAATCAGGAGGAGTGACTCTGTATAAGGGGAATGTGTTGAGTATAGCTGGCTCCGACTCCGGCGGTGGAGCCGGGATACAGGCTGATATAAAAACCATCACCATGCTGGGGTGCTATGCTGCCAGTTGCATAACGTCTGTTACCGCGCAAAACACTACGGGAGTTTACGGAGCGTGGGATTTGGCCCCAGAAGTTGTGGAAAAACAGATGGTAGCAGTTCTGTCGGACATGAAAATAGATGCAATTAAAATAGGCATGCTGCCCCCCAGTTTGGTGGAAACCGTAACACGCCTAATCCCAGAGGGCATTCCAGTAATATTAGATCCGGTTATGGTCTCAACATCCGGATTTCAGTTGGTTGATGTCTCAGAGTTTGTTGAAAATATCAGCGGACTACTGAAGAGGGCATCTCTTCTCACGCCTAACATTCCAGAAGCCGAGCGTATAAGCGGCCTAAGAATATGCACACGGCAAGACGTGATTAGGGCAGGAGAAGCCATAAGGTGCCTAGGAGCCGGCAGGGTCTTGGTAAAGGGCGGGCATTGTTCTGACGAGGAATACGTGGAGGATGTACTGCTCACGGAAAACGGCATGTTATGCTTCAAAAACGCTAGGATTCCTAGGAGAGTGCACGGTACCGGGTGCACGTTGTCGTCTGCCATAGCAAGCTTTGTAGCATGTGGGATGTCAATAGAGGAAAGCGTCGAATCTGCAATAGGTTACCTGGGAAGCACCATGCGGACCATACCTAAAGTCGGCCGCGGAGACAACCCTGTGTTTCATAGTTACACACTGTTCTCAGGTGTCGCACCTGCCCCGCTTCACAAACACAACACTCTATCTTGAAGCATTGGCGCCAAGGCTTTCGGCAGGTATGAAGTTATCTCGCAACTGTGCCCTTGTACCGTAACTCACGGTCAACCCGCTTCCGGCAAGGTCTCTTCCGGCGCCAATAACTTTGAGCATGTCACTTTTATTCAGGACCACAGGTTGTGATCCAGTCTCGTGCCCACCCGCAGCACGCAATTGCCGACTGCTGCCACTATAACTTTCATTCACTTTAGAGGCACCTTTACCACCTGGCCTACCATAGCGCTGCAGTGAATCTTGAACCTGCTCCCCTATAGCATCCCGATAAAAACCCATAGACGACGACGCGTCTCTGATATCTTCCTTGAGGTCTACTGCAAGGCGGCCAAACGCGGGGGTTATTGAATCCTTAAGAAGCTGCCAACCGACACGAAATTGAGAGGCATCGGCATTATATATCGAGTTCGCAAAGATTGGCACAGACTTTAACGTCCCAACAGACGCTCTTCTAGCGCCTCTAAAAAGGCTTTCACCTATTGATGCGGTACTCTTTGCAATTCTAAGTACAAACCCACAGGACACGCAGATATAATATTGGTAATACGGGCTTTCCAAAGTGCCATTACTCTTTGCCAAAGCGCGGTGCCGGGCTTCGTTTTCCATATAGCTTGCAAGCATACCGAGCAACCGTGCACACACATGACAAACTCCCTGTGGAACCATCAAAGCAAAATTCAACGCAGACGCACACACATTGAAAGGCATTACCAAGGAGGTAGCCGGCCATGAGGTTGAACCGGTTTTTTGGTTTATCACCCGCCTGGTCTCGGCAGTTACCTCGGCATTGTATACAGCCCTCATAACTTCCACTGCACCGCGCTCAGGGGAGGGAGGGATCACCTTACTGCCCTCACACTCCACCACCAGCCTTTTGTTCTTGTATTTACTAGCATCTAAACCCAGAGCGGATAACGCCTCCTTCTGATGGTTAGTGTTAAGCGCATACAGAAGCCTGTTGTCACAGGTGACTGCCCTCTCAAACCCGGTATTATCTTTTACTGGCTCGGCTGGAAACGCCTTGCCCCCAACTATCAGTTGCCCTCTTTCAAGCCTTATATTTCTCCTTTTGGTAAAGCACCCCCGGGGCAGAAATTCACATGGTTGGCCACGATCCACAAGTTGTGACATCATCACAGGGACACGCACCTTTTGCTGCTCACCAAAACCTTCTGGATCCAATCTGGCAATGTTCTTGACATGAAGACCAAAAACGGCCTTGAGCCCACTCCAAGCACTACCAAGAACGCCAGACTCTTTTGCGCGCTTACCGAAACCACTGGCACCTGCTGCAGCAGACGTCCAAAGCTCATCAAGTATTGCTGCCACGCTCAATACACCTCAGGGCATAAGGGAGACATTCTAAAAAGAATTCTCTAAAAATTAATAAATCCCAACAGAAGACACACCACCCCGCAACTAGAAACACTGGGCCAATGTACACCAACGAATCGCACACAACCGAACGGGCAATACCCCGCTATATGAACCTTACACAGCGGAACCGAAAAAAATCGCGAAAACCACCGAGAGCACGGTAAATACGGCAAAAAGCTTACAGAACGTTACAAGAGATGCGCGCAGAATCCCAGAGCGCACGTAGTCCTCCAAGACCACTTGCACCCCCAAAACCCCGTGGTAGAGGGCAGCAACAAGGAACGTCACAGCAAACAGGCTAGCGCAGAACCCATAGCGCAGGGTATGGACGGACTCGAGATCTAAGGTACGAAACAGGACCACAAAAAAGAACGGAAGGGGAAGCATAACAAGCCCAGCTATCCTCTGCATCCACCAAAAATGTACGGACCTTCCACCCATAAGAGCCAAAATTATAACCAGACAAGAAGGAACGAAACAACCGAGAACACCCCGGTAAGGAGAAGTACGAGGCCATTACTGACCGCAACCGACGATTTACTAAGCCCCACGCCACAATCCCACAGAAGGTGCCTGATCCCATTAAAGTAGTGGTAGCAGAACGCCACGCAACACACGAACAGCAGCAGCTTCACAGAAAAGAAAACGAAGGGATAAGCCAACAGCGGCATCACGAAGCCCGGAGCACAACGCAAAAAAACAAAGAGCCACGAAAGCAACAACAGCCCGAAAAAGAGAAAGAGACCCGAAGCTCTATGTGTTATGGAAAGCAGGGCAGCAACCGGCAGCCTGTAAACCTGTAAATGCGGGGACAAAGGCCTAGACCTCAACACCACACAGCCTCCAGCAACAATCCAAAGAAACAAAGACCAGAAACAAAGACGGCGGGGCGCTCGTCCTTTGCGCCACCAAAAGATGGCACAAGCAACGAAAAGCCTAAAGGAGGTAATCCAGCCGCAGGTTCACCTACAGCTACCTTGTTACGACTTCACCCCAGTCACCGACCCAACCTTAAATGGCTGCCCCCTTACGGTTGGCGCACCAGCTTTGAGTTAAGCCAATTCCCATGGCGTGACGGGCAGTGTGTACAAGACCCGAGAACGTATTCACCGTGGCATGCTGATCCACGATTACTAGCGATTCCGACTTCATGCCCTCGAGTTGCAGAGGACAATCCGAACTGAGACGACTTTTACGGATTAGCTCAGCCTTGCGACGTTGCAACCTATTGTGGTCGCCATTGTAGCACGTGTGTAGCCCACCCCATAAGGGCCGTGCTGACTTGACATCATCCCCACCTTCCTCCGGTTTATCACCGGCAGTTTCCTTAAAGTGCCCGGCATTACCCGCTGGTAACTAAGGATGAGGGTTACGCTCGTTGCGGGACTTAACCCAACATCTCACGACACGAGCTGACGACAGCCATGCAGCACCTGTGTGAGGTCCAGCCGAACTGCGCCTTTCTGTTAAGAAAGATCTAACCTCCATGTCAAGAAGTGGTAAGGTTTTTCGCGTTGCATCGAATTAAACCACATGCTCCACCGCTTGTGCGGGTCCCCGTCAATTCCTTTGAGTTTTAGTCTTGCGACCGTAGTCCCCAGGCGGAGTGCTTAACGCGTTAGCTACAACACAGAGGCAAAAGCCCCCACATTCAGCACTCATCGTTTACAGCGTGGACTACCAGGGTATCTAATCCTGTTTGCTCCCCACGCTTTCGCACCTCAGCGTCAGTACCGGACCAGACAGCCGCCTTCGCCACTGGTGTTCCTCCTAATATCTACGAATTTCACCTCTACACTAGGAATTCCGCTATCCTCTTCCGGACTCTAGTCCTGCAGTATTAAAAGCAGCCCCAGGGTTAAGCCCTGGTATTTCACCTTTAACTTACCAAACCGCCTACATGCCCTTTACGCCCAATAATTCCGAACAACGCTTGCCCCCTCCGTATTACCGCGGCTGCTGGCACGGAGTTTGCCGGGACTTCTTCTGTAGGTACCGTCATTATCTTCCCTACTGAAAGAGTTTTACAACCCTAAGGCCTTCCTCACTCACGCGGCATAGCTGGATCAGGCTTGCGCCCATTGTCCAATATTCCCCACTGCTGCCTCCCGTAGGAGTCTGGACCGTGTCTCAGTTCCAGTGTGGCTGATCATCCTCTCAGACCAGCTACAGATCACTGCCTTGGTAGGCCATTACCCCACCAACTAGCTAATCCGACATAGGCTCATCTAATAGCGATAAATCTTTCCCCCGCGGGGATTATACGGTATTACCCACCATTTCCAGTGGCTATCCCATACTACTAGGTAGATTCCTATGCATTACTCACCCGTCTGCCACTAACCAAATCCGTAGCAAGCTACAGATTTGGTCCGTTCGACTTGCATGTGTTAAGCTTGCCGCCAGCGTTCGTTCTGAGCCAGGATCAAACTCTCAAGTTTGATTAAAATCACAAAAGCAAATTATGATCTGGACTCATGCAAAAACCAAAAACAAAATAAGCTTAAGTGCACTAAATAAAAAATTTAGCTATACGCACCGCCGCCTTTATTTCTACTCTAAAGTTTCCCTTCCAACTAATCAAGCAACAGAGCCAACCGGCCCTGACCGGGAGTATCTACCATAGCTAAAATCGTGTCAACAACTTTTAAGAACTTTTTTCACAATTGTCCTGCATAAGAGCCGTGAGAGGCCGTGTGTCCTCTCCCAATCTTTGGAGTATTCCGACAAGTTCCGCAAATCTGCGACCAGAGCACCCATTCACTGATATAGCGGCTCGGGAGACCATGTTTAAGACCGCAAATGAAACGGCGATTCTATCATCACCACACGTTTCTATTATGGCCCCTCCATCTACCATACCACCGCAACCATAGATTACCAAATAGTCATCGCTCCTACTAAACTCTACGCCGCATTTTGCCAACCCTGCAATGGCCGCATCCAATCTACCACGCGCACTATCCTGCAGGACAGACAACCCAACAATCGTTGTGCGCCCCACAGCGCACGCACCCATAGCACATATTATGGGTAACTCCTCAGCTATGTAGCGCAGCCCATCGCGCTCTATGTCAATCCCATGTAGTGTGCCTGGCCCCACTCTTGCATCATATAGGCTGCCATTGGGCACTAGGGCTATGCGAGCACCCATCCTAATGAACACATCAAGCACACCCTTAGCTACATTGTCCAGTAGAATCCCCGAGACAAAAGCAGTCAAACCCCGTGTGACCGCCGCTGCTATAACGTATATAATATCAGATACTGGGGGTGGAACGTGAATGTCTCTGGCAACCAGTTCTTCCTGTCCATCTATTACAATCCTGTCTGCGTTACTTCCGGTTTTTTTTACATGGATTTTTGCGCCTAAACGCTTCAGTAGCAGCTCCGTATACCCACTCAAAGCGCTCATTGCATGTATACTGCTTCTTCCGCCCACACCTATACATGATAGCAGCATTGCGGATTTCACAGTATCAGAAGAGATAATCTCGTCGGAAAGGGCTGGCACACAATCCTCTAGCCCTATCACCAGCATGGGAAGCGTGGTACCACTGCACACAAATCTCGCTCCCATAAGTGCGAGCATTCTTGTCATCGTACCGATATCAGCGTCATCAGTTACAGACCCGGGAGCAGCGTATCCACCACTCCCCCTACATAAAAATGTAGAAAATGGATATGTGGCCAACAGGCCAGCCACAATACACGCAACCAGTGGTGAGTACCCCACACAAACCTCGCGACGGGGCTCAGCCAATCCTCCTATACCCACCCCATCAACAATATAGCATCCTCTCTCTCTCGTTATTTTCACTCCAAGAGTGCCCAATACCTCTATAGTATCCAGAACTTCCCTACACTTGCGTGCACCGTAAATTTTTGAAACACCCACTGCCTGGGACGCTGCAAGCAGCGCCACACATGATGCATCCTTGCACCCAGGCATTGTAACAATGTATCCGTACTCTGGATTGTACACGCATGTACACTCTTCAAACATCAACCTGCGTTTATATTTTCTCATGCAGATATATCTTCACTATGTTACGGACAAATTCTAAACTACTTCGCACAAACGATGCAAATCGGAACCATGTGCACACAGGCCTCCTTGTAGAGAGGGCGAAGATACATCCCCAACCCAAGCCACACACGCTGCCTAAGATGCCCGAGCATACACAAGGTACAACGCACCGTTACGAACCTGGTCGCACTAGCTCACTGGAACACCGCTTCCATTTGTTCTGCGATAAAATCCGCAGTGATTAACACTGACATCCTGCACCCAGTCTAGTGCCAAAATCCGCATGCACATTTCAGCCGTGATTTTAAACGCGCCAGGCAGTTTTATAAGCACGAGATTGCCCTTGGACAAAACCTCAACAAAAACCTCTGTCTTGCCACGCTCTCCACGTAGGATCTTCCCGAGCACATTGGGCTCATAGTCGCTCTTACCCAGGTGAATCACCACACTTTTCACTTTTTGCATCATAACCGTGAGCCCATCGACAAAGCTATATATATTCTTGCCTATCAACCGCGACTTAACGGAGTTGTAGTCCATGTCTATAATCACTGCAACCCCACCATGAAACAGGTCTCTACTTGCCTCTATAACCCCACTGTTGTAGAACGCAACATCGTTGACCCCATAGGGATCGGAGATCCTTACAACTGCAAATCTTTCCTTGTTTGCAGACCTAATTCTCACGCTAGAAATAACACCAGCAGATTTTTTGAACCCGGATGACCCCAAAGTGCTTTGACACTCGCTCACAAATTTCACTCCCAGACCACGTAAAACCCTCTCATATTTGGTCAGAGGGTGATACCTTAGGTAAAATCCAAAAATGGAAAATTCATATTCGATTTTTTCCTCTTCGGACCAATCTTGCACATCCACAAGCTTGTGCCCCTCCGTCACCCCAAACAAATTAAATTGTCTGGACTCCGCACTGTTTCTGGTGTCATCAATAACATCCAAAATTATCCCCAGAGATTCAAAAAGCTGCCTCCTGTTCGGATGTATGCTATCAAGAGCACCAGACTTTATAAGGCTTTCCATAACTCGCTTACATGCCCACTTCGCCCGCATGTTACGTGCAAAGTCCCATATATCGCTATACTTCTTGCCTGCCTCCGGGACCACCTCTCTCGCCGCAGTCTGGCCTACATTTTTTAGTGCACCGAGCCCATACTTGATTGAATCACCTGATATGGTAAACAACACGTCAGAAGAATTCACATCAGGTGGTAACACCTGTACACCGCACACCTTGGCCTGCTGGCACAGAAGCTCCAGCTTGTCTTTATCCCCGATGTCAAGGTTCATGGACGCGGTGAAAAATTCTTTGGTATAGTTCGCTTTTAGATACGCGGTCTGAAAGCTGATTAACGCATAAGCAGCGGCGTGCGACTTATTGAAACCATAACCAGCAAACTTGGCGACTAGGTCAAATATGTAGCTGGCCTTGCCTCGATCTATGCCGTTCTTTACCGCTCCATTGACAAAATCCTCACGCTGCCTATCCATCTCCTCCTTAATTTTCTTACCCATGGCGCGTCGTAGCAAGTCGGCGCTCCCAAGGCTATAACCAGCCAGAATTCTGGCTATTTCCATAACTTGCTCCTGGTATATAATCACCCCAAAGGTCTCTTTAAGAACTCCCTCTAACATGGGATGTATATAGTCAGGCTCTTCCAGCCCGTGCTTGCGCGCTATGTACATAGCGATGTTGTTCATAGGACCAGGACGATACAGCGAAATCAGTGCAATTATGTCCTGTATCCCATCGGGGCGTAGCTTGCTGATCGCTTCCCTCATCCCAGCACTTTCAAGCTGAAACACGCCTACAGAATTCCCCGTCGATAGCATCTCATATGTCTTACTATCGTCAACAGGCAACTCAGCAAGTTCAATGTTTATACCTCGAGCTCGTATCAAGGAGCGTACCTGGTCTAAGACTGTCAGGGTGCGCAGCCCAAGAAAGTCAAATTTCACCAATCCCGCTTTTTCAACGTATTTCATGTTATATTGCGTGATAGGTAAAGCACACGATTGGTCGTAGTACAGAGGAACAAAATCCTCGAGCGGTTTGTCACATATCACGATACCCGCAGCATGAACCGAAGCGTGTCTATACAGCCCCTCCAGTTTTAGTGATACCTCTAGAAGCTTAGCTACCATATGGTCGCTCTCCTGCTCCCACTTTAAATTCTGGTCCATTTCTATAGCTTCAGAAAGGGTTACCGGGCTCACCGGGTCAAGGGGGATCATCTTACATATCTTGTCAATCTGCGCGTAGGGTATTTGCATCACTCTTCCTACATCACGGAGTACAGCTCTAGCCTGCAGTTTTCCAAAAGTGATGATGTGGGCTACGTATCCATATTTTTTTCTAACGTACTCTATTACCTTGTCCCGCTTCTCCTGACAGAAGTCTATGTCAAAATCGGGCATCGATACCCTTTCTGGGTTCAAGAACCTCTCAAAAATCAGCCCAAATTCTATCGGATCGAGGTCGGTAATCCCCAGGGACCATGATATCAGCGATCCGGCGCCAGAACCCCTACCGGGACCCACCATGATATTATTCTTCTTACTCCAACAAATAAAATCCGCCACAATTAGAAAGTACCCGGAATAATCCATGGATATCACAACACCAAGCTCGTACTGCAGCCGGTCGTAGTATTGCTCCCTCTTGTCCCCGTCTATATTCTTAGCGCGCAATCTGGTTTCCAGCCCGGACTTTGCGCACTCTGTCAACTCTTCAGCTTCAGTTCTACCACCTGAACATGGAAAGTGCGGTAATGATGGTTTTCTGATCTCAGCAATAAATGAGCACCGCTGTGCTATCATCGGCGTATTGCGTACAGCTTCCGGAATATCAGCAAACAATTCAAACATCTCCTTGGATGTCTTAAAATAGTGCTCCTGCGTCAGCCTGCGCCTATCCTCCTGCACTATGTAGGTCCCATCCGAAATGCAGGACAAAACATCATGTGCTTGAAAATCATCCCTACATGCAAAAAACACATCATTTGTGGCAACTAGAGGAACATTTCGCTCATACGCAAATCCAATTAGCAGCTCCTCTACCTCCCTTTGAGATTCTAGGCCATGGCGCTGTAGTTCCACGTAAGTGTCGTTGCCGAAAGTCTCCAAAATTGCATTGACAGCACTCAGCCCCTCACTACCTCTGAGCAGAGCACGAGCTAATATATCGTCATGCCCTCCTGTGAGGAGGATAAGACCGGAACCGCGTTGCAGCAGACTGCGAACACTGATCCTGTTGATCTTCCCAGATTGATTCTCCTTGAACCCGTCACTTACCAAACTTATCAGGTTTGCAAAACCCTCACGCTCTTTTGTCAGCATGAGAATATTTCCCAGGTCCTTGCCTTCATCATGCACCATGATATTGCACCCCACTATGGGTTGCACACCAGAACCTGCAGCACAGTCAGAAAACTCCAGTGACCCGAACAGGTTGCCGGAGTCAGTCAATGCAACTGCTGGCATGTTTTGATTTACGCACATAGCCACCAGTGACTCTATCTTTATCATGCCCTCCAGCAGGGAGTAGTCGCTGCGCGTCCTCAGATGAACAAAAAGTTCATCAACCATGCACCGGCCTCTAAAAACTAAACCCTAGTAGGACATTATACAGGTAAGGCTCTACATGAAAAGACCTGACAGCGTCTGATAACCGACAAAAGATTCGGGGAACACAGCCACTTTGAATGCCTGAAGTTAGGCATCAGACGCGCAAAACTATGCATCTAGCGGAATGCTGACGAACCCCGGCAGCCGTACATACTTCCGCTACTCTAGGTAATTCATGCAATCACACTTTGCAGTATTTATCCCCGAAGCGCACACGGGGTTCGGAGCCATAGTTGGATAGAACGTTACAATCGCGTTCTGCTTTGCCACCAAAACGTACGCATGTTCTTCGTCGCCTCCATCGTAAACACAGCGCCTTATCTCCCTATGCGGTATGTGAGATTGCAACCCTTTATACGCTCTGGTCGCCCTGATTATTATGTCGTCAGCATGCGAGAAATCAACTTCCATCTCCTTTTTATTGCTCACCAATACCACACTATCCGGAGCCACAAACTTTATCGACGGAGAAAAATCCCAATCGTCAGCGTTTTCCAAACCTTCGTAGTTCCTACCAGCCCATTTCTTATCCTGAGCTTCCAAGTACCTCCCGTAAAAATGCATACCTTTCAACCCCTTCTTACTGGGCACACCGCAAAACACGTCAGCCACCCCTCCCTCGTTTGTCCATAATTCAGCCAGTTCATCCTTAAAAAGCGAGAAATCTGCGTCGGCGGTAAACACTTCGTGGTTGAGCTCGTCATAAATGCGCCGCACCTTCTGTTCAACCAATGGCTCATTCAGCATACTTAAAAAGTCACCCCTACTCGGCTCGTATCCCCAAGCCCCACACACACTTAGCACTGCCTCATCAAATTCGTGCATCTGGGGAGCCTGGGACAACATGCATTTGTTGTCAGCCTCTCTAGCAAAAAATGGATTAAATCCCGTGTTGCTGTAGCGGCAATCTTCTGATTGCAAAACAATCTTGCCGGTATCACTCACTTTCTCAATTTTCGTGGGCACACCTCTCTGTGAAACGCGCTTGCCGACAGAATTGCCAAAAACCGCGCTAGGATGGGCACACATAGGCACAAAAACCACGGAAAGAACAACTGCTATCTTACTCGCTTTCATAAAAATCCTATATATCTAATTAAGAATCATAATATTCTCGGTATTTTGTCCTAATAAAGATAGAATTATTCTACTGTATCAGACCATGCGTTAACACGCGATTAACTAATCGCGTAAATTTCACTTAAAAAGCACGCGGTTGAATGCGGCAGCGGGCGTGATTTTGCGTTGACTATTGTTGTACTTTCCACATACAATGCCCCAGTTCGTAGATAGCACCTTAGTATGGAGTCGCGTGGAGCTCGGAACATGGAGCCAACCGGAAGTTTGGACGATGGCCTTGGTGCCCAGCGGGTGCCGCCCGGCGGAGAGCATTTGGGGATTGCCCAGTCTATACGCGAGAAGATACTTACACACATTGGAGAGGCGCAAGTGGAGGTTACTGACGAGTCTGGTCTCCACGCTGGGCACTCGGGGAGTCTCGGCTACCGCGTATCCCACTTAAGGGTTTCAGTGGTCTCTGACAGTTTTGCTGGCATGAGTAGGCTACACAGGTGGCGGTTGTTACATGAAGTTCTGGCAGATGAAGTGAAAATGGTGCATTCCATCTCCTTCCTTCTGACAACCAGCAATGAACAATTGGACGGGTAGGAGCGAAATGAAGGAGTCTGCCAGAGAACAGTCGGCTGCAGAGTCTAGGAGCTGTGGAGTAGTCACCACCTACCCAGTATATAGACGCTCTACTGTGCCTTTCTCTAGTATAAGAGAGATTATCAGGGCGTACGGTGGATATTGCAATGCATCCGGAAAGATAGTAGGTGTCGACGCGAGCTATGGAAACATCGCCTCCCCTTCGTGCACTTCCCTTACTGAAGACGTGCAAGCTGTGGACGGTGGTAAGTACGCGTTGCTATTCCCATCTGGGCTTTTGTGCTTGGCAATGGCTTGCATAACGTTTTCTGAAGTTGGATCTCAAGTATTAGTCTCGAAAAACGCGTACTTTAAGTTGCACAGATTTGTACAGGAATCTTACCACAAACTTGGAAGAAGCGTCTCTATTTACGAGTCGGCTGAGGAAGTTCCCAAGCTAGTAAGTGATAAGACGTCGCTGATATTGGTGGAAACTCTGAGTTCTCCTAGGCTTGTAATGGAGGATGTGCTGCCCATAATTGAGCTAGCAAAAAAACGTGGCATAATGGTAGTGTGCGACAATTCCTGCATTCCAACAGTCTTTAATCCCCTGGAGTGTGGCGCAGATGTCGTAATGTATTCTCTCACAAAATACTTTGGTGGGCATTCAGACGTAATGATGGGTGCATTGGTAACAAACAGCGAAGAGGTGTTTGAAAGGCTGTACAGGGATCACAGGAACTACGGTATTTACGTATCTTCAGACGACTGTTACCTGGTACAACGCGGGATGAAAACCATGCGTGTGCGCATGCAGCAGGTACAAAACACCGCTATTGCCTTTGCGTCCAGGCTAGAGGCACACAAAAAGGTCGCCAGGGTAATCTACCCCGGGATACCGTCGTACCCGTATCGTGACATTTGGCAGAAGTATTGCAGCGGAAAGTACGGCTTAGGCCTGGTGATCCTGATGTTTGATAGGAATTATTCCGTTGAAGAAGTTGACTTTGCACTAGAGGGTATCGAAGTCTTCAAAATTGGGCTGTCTTGGGGGGGTTGTAGAAGCATAGTGTTCCCGGTAACATCAAAAGGGTCGCTGGTTAACGCGCCGCAGTTCGGCATAGATGGAATACGCGTCTACTGCGGCCTAGAAGACCAAGAAGAGATCATATCATCAATGGAAAATGCCTTGTCAAGGCTGCCGTAGTTGCGTAGCTTAGCAACATAAATGTGTGTAAGGTGGGCCTGTTGCGGTTTTGCTGTGACGCGCACACCGTACATACTCATCGCATGGAAAATATTCTTGAGAATCCGGAAGCCCGTGGCGGAGTTTAAAATGCACTTGTGGTGCACCACGTTGTATGCTTTACTCCTCCGAAAAATCGTCGCCCGACCCTTATGAATATCGACAGCATTGCCAGAGAAATAGTAGGCAGAGTTTCTGGAGTTGCAGCAGATTCCAGAAGCGTTAGGCCCGGATTTGTCTTTGTATGCTTGTCAGAAGCTGCAAAAAAGTTCATACCGGACGCCTTAAAGGCCGGGGCAAAGTTTGTGGTAGTAGACAGCACGGAAGGAGTGGAATGCGTGGACAATTCACAAACGATAGCCTGCCCTAACCGGCACGACCTATACTATAAGATAGCCACCGCACTTTATGAGAACAAGCAACCCAAATTCGTTGCAGCAGTTACAGGCACAAATGGAAAAACTTCCGTAGTGGATTTCTGTAGGCAGATTTGGAATCTTACCGGATACAGATGCGCTAGTATCGGCACTCTGGGAACCATAGTGGGTAACACAACTCTACCCGGAAACACCGCGCTTACAACGCCAGATGCCGTGGAGCTGCACAGAACGTTGAATGAGCTGCACAGCCTACAGGTTGAGCACCTGTGCATAGAAGCTTCTAGCCATGGTATAGAGCAAAAACGCCTGCACGGCATGGAAACCAGCGCTGCTGCATTCACAAATTTGTCCCGCGACCACCTAGACTACCATGGCAGTATGGAAATGTACTGGGCAACAAAGAAAAAATTATTCTCCGAAGTGTTATCACGCAAGGGGTGCGCCGTCCTAAACACAGATTCGGAGCAGTATACTGAACTAAGGGAACTAGCCGGAGATAGGAACATCGTCACCTACGGTACCAAAGACGGTGATGTAAAATTGACACGCTTGGAAGGAACCAAACTAGGACACAACATAACAATAGAGATATTAGGCAAAGTTGCATATGAGGGCGTTTTTCCAGTGTTTGGAAAGTTTCAAGTATCAAATTTGCTCTGTGCCCTTGCCGTGATAGTTGCTTCGGGATCCAACTGTGGAAACACACCAATAGAAAAATTGGTTGCTCCCAGGGGACGCATGGAGTTGATCGGCAATCGCATCATTATTGACTACGCGCACACACCAGATGCTTTGAAGCATGCTATAACCTCATTGAGGTGGCACGGATTTTCCCAAAAAATAGCTTTGGTATTCGGATGCGGTGGCAACAGAGATAGGGAAAAGCGCAAAGCCATGGCTGCGGTAGCAAACAGGTATGCTGACACAATTATCATTACAGATGACAATCCTAGGAATGAAAACCCAGCAGCCATACGCCAAGAGATTCTATCACACTGCAGACATGCAGTTGAAATTCCTAACAGAAAAAATGCCATACATCATGCCGTGGATCTTGCGGTTCACCATAACCATGTGCTCCTGATAGCCGGCAAGGGACACGAGACCGTACAGCAAATTGCTGGCGAGTCGATAGAATTCAATGACGAAGCTGTAGCAAGGAGTTTTTTGGATAAAATGCAGTACGCGCAGTGACGGGCTACTAAGGATATAACTCGGCACAGCTCCAAGCGCCATCGTCTCCCATGCTGTACTGCTTTCTTGAGTGCAATCTGTGTTCACCTTCTTCCCAAAATTCCACCATGCGGGGGACAACCCTAATCCCACCCCAGTATTCCGGCCTGGGGATTTCCTTGCCTTCAAACTCTCTTAGCATGCAATTAAACTGCGCAAGCAATTCTTCCCTGCTGTTCAGAACCATCGATTGCTTTGAGCACAATGCACCGATCCTGCTTTCGCGTGACCGCGAGGCGTGATACGCATCAGACTCGCTCGCACTCAAAGGCACGGCGCTCCCCTCCACACGCACTTGTCTACCCATGTGTCGCCAATCAAAAACCAGCGCAACATTGGGATTTCCGGCTATTTCTTTGCCTTTTCTGCTCTCAAAGTTGGTAAAGAACTCAAACCCCAGCTTGCCGTACTTCTTAAGCAATACCACACGAGCGGATGGCTTACCTTGAACATCGCAGGTGGCAAGCACCATGGCAGCAGGCTCCCCCATGTGGCTCTCAGTAGCTTGCAACATCTCCGAATACCATGCGCTGAACACATCCATTGGGCTACTGCTAGCTTTTTGCACACAAGCACCGCTGAAAGGCATCATCAAGCCATGATACACCTACAAAAAAATCTATCAACCTTTTACAGGCAAGGACCACTATAGTATGGCCACTACCGCCATCTACGTGTAGATATATGAGTGCGGCTTGTTTTGATTAAGCGCGCCCAGTACTCATAAGTTCAGGTTCATACTCACTTTCTTACCGATCGCATAAAACTGTCTATACGCTCCGAGTTTTTCGCTATAATCTCGTCGGCATCCATCCGCAGCGCCAGCATATTTTTATTCGACGCATCGGTAAAGTCGTGCTTTGCTCTGTTCAAAAACCCGGTAATCCTCGTACATCGCACATTGCCCATTCTGGACATCTGGTAGTCCACAGCATCCATGCCGGCATCAAGAAACACGTTTGCTGCGTTAAATGCCCAAAATGTTAGGTTGTCACGCACACGCGCTATGGGATTAGACCTTTCCCCAGATCCCACAGAGAGAAAATGTACTTCCTCGCCCGGATATAGCACACACGATGCTGCATATCCACAGACTGATGGGTTATTGGCAACGAGCCCGCTGTCCACCATGCTGTACTCCTTATCCTGAATAACAATTTTCCTAGGGGGGAAAATAGTCGGAGCAGCCGAGGCAGCCAGTAGAATATCAACGAGTTTGAGATCTTGAAATTTCGGCTCCCAATTGCGCATCATAAGAGTATGCCCCGTGCAAAGATCATAACTTGGCACCATAATACTAGCTGCCACGTCCCCCATCTTTAAATCAGCAAAAAAGCTTCTGAGCGTTTTTTCTAGATTCGCTGGGGAGAATCTTGCGCCTACAGCAATTGATAAAACTTGCCTCACCAGTGAAAAAGAAAATATCTGCGGACCAAATTTCAGAAAAAATCCTAACAGATCGGAGGCGGTATATTGCGCTCTTCCCGCACTGTCCTTGATAGCGAGAGCAACGGCTATTATCGATCCAACCGAGCTCCCAACAAATAGATCGAAGATGTCGCACACGGGTCCACCCAGTCTCTTCTCTATTTCACAAAGTACTCTGGCAGCAATAATGCCCCGTATACCGCCACCATCAATGGAAAGAACGTATTTGGTCATTGTACAGTTCAAAATTACGCGGCGATGCGCGTAGAAAATTATTGACCAAAACACCGTGTATGCGAAGCACATTAATGGCCAGGAGGTAGCCAAAAACCCGCGCAAGTCTACCTAAAGGCAATACAACACAAAGACTAGGATTAGGAGGTAAAGCCGTCTTTGATGAACTGGGTGCCAATTTTTGCGCCTTCTTCGTTTATTGAATGATCCAAACCCCGCAGCTTGTGCTCTGAAATCGGCACATTGTTGCCACGACAAAAACTCACACATTCGTTGAAGTAGTGAATAGGAATAACTTGGTCGTCAGTTCCGTGAACTACGCACACGCTGGGTCTGGACCGAATCTTGGGCGCAAGAGCGTGAGGAAATGGTACAGCCCCAGAATAGGCCACAACAGAAGCACATTGCTTCTCTCTGCACAATCCCACGTATATGGCAAGCATTGCACCCTGAGAAAACCCCATCAAAGATAGTTTGCTGTCGTCTACCCCAAACTTGGCTAATTGCACATCTATAAACCCATTAACAGCTTCCACCGCCTTCATAATACCAACGAATGCGGTGCTTTCTTCCATATCCTTAACACTATCGGAAAACCAGGTGTAACCACTGCCGTAACTCATGTACGCGTGAGGTGCCACAAACTGCGTGGAGGGCAGCTCTTTCGACATTTGCGGGGCAAGGGAGATCATGTTATCGCCACTGGCCCCCCTACCGTGGAGCATTACCACCAGGTTTTTTACCGAATCCCCGGAAAGAAAACTCGGACCATTGATCTGAATAGCCACACATCCCTCCATTTACTTACAAGGCAGGCACACATTGTAGCAGGCAATGTTTCCTCACACCAGCCAAGTTTCCGAATAGACGATTAAGCAACATTCTCTGGCCGCAGCCTGGCCATATGCCCCTAGTTCGCTATAGGTAATGTGGCCCAGAGGAAACTGTTATGAGTCGTTGCTGGCTTCTTTGTTCAGTAGAAATATGTGTACAGTGCTGAAATCTTCTTCAGAAACACTTTTCGTGTCCGGATTTCTAATATTATCTACCATGTTGGCAAGCAACACCCCATTGAGGTGGTCCATCTCGTGCTGTATGCACCTGGCAAGCCAGTTGTACGCCCTGATGACGCACTCGTTACCCATAAGATCTGTGTATTTTAGGTCTATATGCCTAGGCCTACTTATGCCTATCATGCCATAGGAGCTCGCAGATAGGCATCCCTCGAATAGCGTAACAATGTCCCCCGAGAGACTGACGATTTCCGGGTTCACGCACACTAAATTGGTTCCGTTCAGCGAGTGATAGCCCGATATCACCTTAACATCCTGCGCCATATTAAACAGTTCACTTGCCACATTTATGACAAACACCCTTTTGAAGCAGCCGAGCTGTACAGCAGAAAACCCCGCGGTTCCGCCGGCGCTTATTACCCTTTCTATGCGATCAACCAGCCCTAAAATTTCATCGTCTATTTTGTTTACTGGAGAGGATTTAGTTTGCAAAATCCTCAATTCCCGTGTGTTGTCTACAGACAAAACCCGCATCTCCCACCCTCACATGTGAAGATTTTAAGCACAAAAGCGACACAAATACCCAACTGTATCCATGTAACTGCAATGCGTGTCTCCCCATCGCGGTTTGACCCTGCTACACGCAAGTCCTCCCGAGCCACAACTGGTAGTGTACATATTGTTGCTTATGTATGTATTGATGGTTGATGTATCGGCAGTCGCTGCGATCGCAACAACAGCAAGCAAACCACATTTCACGGGGCTTTTGCATTTATTGACTTGGCGTGGTATTATTCCGGCAGGTAGTTGAGGTGTAGCGGTGCCGTTCTCCAGATTTAGCTACAGCCCACTTTTTTGGATACCACCCGAAGTTGCGCATTGGTTGGTGATTTTCGGGCTCAAGCATGGGTTGTTTCCGGAAGTACGAGAGCAAATGCCTGAGTGCTTAAGCATTCAGGTGTGCCACTTGAGACTTAGAACACCTATTGGCTTGGCCGCAGGGTTTGACAAAAACGCTGAAGCCATAAAGCCCCTCATGGCCATGGGTTTTGGGTTCGTAGAGGCAGGCACCGTGACAAAAAAGCCGCAGGCGGGCAACAAAAGGCCGCGGCTTTTCAGAGTGGTAGATCAAAAAGCTATAGTAAACTGCCTAGGATTCAACAACAAGGGCATACGGCGCCTGATCAAAAAAATTGACAACAAAGAATTAAATAATCTGGTATTTGGCGTAAATCTTGGCATCAACAAAACTTGTACTGACCCTCCGAGTGAGTATGCAGAGCTGGTCAGGAGTGTTTATGGCCTTTCTAGTTACATCACCATCAACGTTTCTTCCCCCAATACTGCCGGGCTTCGTGACCTGCAGAACAGGGCTCGCCTGGCTGAGGTCCTATCCTCTGTAAGAGATGCGCGACGCTCCGCTGATCAGGCGGAGTCTGTGCCTATATTTCTAAAAATAGCCCCAGACATCAGCGACGAGCTTAAGCAGGACATAGCCGATGAGGTCGTCCAACACAAGATAAACGGTCTTATAGTCAGCAACACCACCACAGACCTTGGCCTGTTGGGAAGTGAAAGGAGTGTGTCCATCACGCATGGAGGGCTCAGTGGTAGGCCACTGTTCGACTTATCAACGGTGGTCCTGTCTGAAATGTACTCTCTACTGAGGGATAAGGTAGTGTTGATAGGGTGCGGGGGGGTAAGCAGTGGTGCGCAAGCCCTACAGAAGATAAAGGCCGGTGCGTCATTAGTGCAGCTTTATACCGCTTTGGTGTACGAAGGCTTCGGAGTGGTAAAGAAGATCAACATAGAGCTGGCGGAGCTTCTAACACAGGAGGGATTCTCAAAAGTGGAACAGGCTGTGGGCGCAGATGTGCAGTAAAACAGCATGATAATCGCGGTCGATGTTGGAAACACTGCTACCAAGGTTGCATTGTGTAAAGGCAGTGAAATCATAAAAAAACAGTGGAGAATATCAACTTGCAAAGACAGAACGGCAAGTGAGTATTTTGCAATACTCCGCGCGTTGGCATCACACGCATCCGTAGACCTTGCAGGAATCCGCGGGGCCGTAATCTCAAGTGTCGTACCGGCAACAAACAGACACATAGAAGAATTATGTGAAAGTTTTTTGAGCGTCTCCCCAGTATTTGTGGCAAGCTCCCATGCGGCTCTGTTCGGGCTGAAAATTTGCCTGGAGCAAAAGTCTATAGGTGCTGATAGAGTGGCTGATTTGGTAGCTGCAAAAACTTTGTGGCCTGCAGAGGATCTTCTGGTAATTGACATGGGCACAATTACTGTTTTCAACCTACTTGATAAGAACGGAAGCCTATACGGGCAAGTCGCTGCACCGGGCGTGTCATGCCTAGCTCATAGTATTAGAGAGTGCACAGCACTTCTACCCCAAGCACTTGCACAGAAACCTGAGCGCATAATATGTGATTCTATAGCGCCGGCACTGGAGGGCGGTTTGTATTGGGGGTACAGGTACATTGTAGAAGGAATAACAAAACAAATAATCAGCGAAGAGGAGGACAGAACCCTGCGCGTTGTGGCAACCGGCGGAGCAACGCACTTCTTCAAGAACTGTGACTACATCAACAACATTGATGGCTCTCTCACCATTAGGGGTATAGCTCAGGTCTACGAGAAGACGAGAGCCGCCACTTGAGGCAGGAAACTCATTGCGTATCGGCGCCGAGAGAGCAGATTGGCTACTTCTTAGCATAACCCAATAGAATAGAGCGAACCCTGCTGTCTATCTCCGAGACTCCGGGTATAAGACTAGGTTCTAGAGCTAGAACTCTGATTTTATAGTCCTGAGTGACATGCATGCCCACAGTACCCGGAGTGAGGGTTATTGAGCTGGCAAGAATGAACGCACCGAGCTCGCTGTCCTGATTAGTGTCAACAATCTCCGTCACGGGTGTGATGGCACCAGATGCATTACTAGCAAGTATTTTTTTAGTTACGAACCACGCAGACATTACCGCCTGCCCGAACACCCATGGCAAGTACCGAAAAGCAGCGCTGAAAAGCTTGGACACATCCCCAACAGACATAGCAGCACGACGCGCATCCTCATCCCTATTCAACAGCTTACAGAACACAAAAACGGACAATAGCGAGCTAACGGCACCCGACAACAAGAAAAACGTACCAACATGTCCGGAAAACACCATCCAAAGCGCCATTTGAATGAGATACAACCCCCAAATGTTCATAAAAACCCAAATATTGCGTGTGAAATACTAGCACTAAATTCTAATAATCCTAGCATTTATGCAGCAATGAGCTATTGTGTTGAATCAGATTTACTGGCGTAACGGTATGCATAGACATATTTGGTTCGTTGTAGTGGCAAGTGCCGCGGCGTTTTCGTGTGCTGTTTTCATAAAAAACCTTATCGGTTTAGGTTCCCACGACAAAATCGTGACGGTTAGCGTGAAAAACATCGAATACGGAGCCCTGTATGATGACTGAAGATACGCACCATAGATGAAGCCGACGCGCAAATTCCGAACCAATGCTATAAACACGCCACTGTGTCGCGCAATCGTGTGCGGGCCTTACTGGGGAAAATCACATAACAACTGTACAAATTTGCTCCGTGGCGTATAAATAACCATGGAACGCAACTGTAATAGGTATGTGCATGCTAGAAAGCGTGCTAAAAGCAAGGCTGGAGTCCATTGCGTCGGAGGGCCTGCTGAGAAGAGTTGCTACTGTAACTAGGCAGGCAAGTGGTAACTTAGTGGCGACTGAAGAAGGGTCGGGGCTAATTTCTTTTGCTTGTAATGACTACATGGCACTAGCAAATAGCAGCGAAGTAAAAAGGGCCGCTATCAGGGCCATAGAGCTTTATGGAGTTGGTGCACAGGCATCGAGACTGGTTACAGGGAATCATCCACTATATCGAGAGTTAGAGAAAAAAATCTCCGATATTTACCAAACGGAGGCTGCTCTGGTCTTCAGTAGTGGATACTTGGCAAACATAGGCAGTATAACCTCAATCGTTAACCGGCACGATATGGTACTGGCCGATAGATTTATACATGCCTCTGCAATTGATGGAGCCAGGTTGTCCGGAGCTAAGATATACAGGTTCGCGCATAACGATCTCACTCACTGCAGAGAATTACTACAAAAATATCGCAGCGAGCATAGATATTGCCTTGTCCTGGTTGAAAGCGTATACGGCATGGACGGGGATCTAGCCCCTGTGGATGATCTGGTCGCGATGTCCAAGCAGTACAACGCGTGGCTCGCAGTGGACACGGCACACGGATTTGGAATAACGAGCACGTTACAACCCGACATATACGTAGGTACGCTCTCAAAGGCCACCGGAGCACTGGGAGGATATGTCTGCTCCTCAAAAACGGTCATAGAATATCTACAAAACACCGCCCGAAGTTTCATATATACAACCGCCCTTCCCCCAGCGATAGTCGCGGCTGCAAGCGCTGCCATAGACGTGATAGCAAAAAACTGTGAGCTTCCCGTCAAGATTGCAAAAGAGTTTTGTAAAATAATGGAGCTACCAAAACCGCAAAGCCACATAGTACCCATCATTATGCGGGACTCGCAATCGGCAACGCACGCGGCAGAAATCTTAGCAAAAAGGGGGTTCCTAGTTGCGGCTATACGTCCACCCACTGCACCCACTCCTAGACTCAGACTCGCGTTCACTGCAGCTCACACGTTGCACGATATTCACAAATTATGTAACGCATTGAAACAAGAGGACGTGATTCCCAAATTTGGAAAGTCGTTTGATGCGGCACCCGTGGTCACATAAGTTGGGCTGACGTTCGGGCCACTTCACGGGAACACAATCCATAAATAAATTAAATGCTGTTGCAACGTGGTTCTTATTGGGTTTCTCCTCCGGCAACATCTAGATTTTGCGGACATGCCAGCGAAATGTTAGTTGTCCAAGATAGAAGATTGTGTAGAATGTCAGTGTCGGAGAGTTCTGCGCTCTTGGGGCCGTAGCTCAGTAGGATAGAGCATTAGATTCCTAATCTGAGGGTCGTGCGTTCGAATCGCACCGGTCCCACTTTCCGCCCCGGGTGTGTTGTGAGGTGACCGTGAGTCTTTCTCATACATTGGAGGTGTACATGTTGCTGCTAATTGATAGCACCATGGGGTCTATGGTGCTGCCTCCTAGCAGGGCAACTGTGTTTGACATCATATGCTGCTTTGGGGGCTACAACCCGGTGTTATCCATATTGGTAGCAACCCTAGGGTCGTCACTGGGAGGCACTGTTAACTGGATCCTAGGCAGACTTGTAATTCTCGCACGAATGAAATACCACAAATCAGAGTATTCCGATCCCAATCGCCATTTACAGTCGGTGCTCTTAGTGCATCTTGCGCTGCTGTCTTGGACACACATAGTGGGCTCCCTAATCAATGTGCTATGCGGGTACTTGAGGGTGGGCATTGTACGCACGTACCTGGCAGTGTTCACATCCCATGTAGTGCATTCCACATATTGTGCTGTGCTTAGCAAGTTCCTTAACCTCTGGTAAGCCACCACGCAGCACCGGGGACGTGCATTGCATAAACATTACGCGTAAGACCGCTGCACCCTGCCTATAGCACGTTGACAGCATCCAGTACACCTACGCCACCATCCATTGCATTGTGCACATCCACACTTCCAACAGTAACAACATTACCCGCAGAGCCAACACTGACCACTGGCAAAGTTAGAACGCTACTGATGGGCATTTGTCTCTCTTTGCTCGCGGCACAACAAGGAGTCAACGCTTTACTACAAGCGGTAGGGGCACTTGCATCTTTGGTGGAGCCGGCACATTCTATTGGCGACGTTGGCCTCTCTCTGGGCAAAGCTTGTTGTGTACCAGCATCGGGACACTGTTGCAAATGCGACTGCCGGCAACCTGAGCCACTAGCCCCCGAAGAATCACCCATCCCAGCGGATGGTGGCGCTTGTAGTACCGGACCAGCACTGTAGTTTTCCTCAAAACGCCTGGCTCTCTCAGCAGACTTAGGTTGTCTACTTGTAGAACGACGTGAGCGACGGCTACTAGTCCTCTGAAGCCCAGAAGTACATGGAGTTGGCTCAAAAATTGCATCTCTACCAACCACAACGCCGGCAGCCACACTCCCTGTTGACGGGACATAATGTGAATCTGCCTGAGCCCTGTCAGCAGTCATCTCAGCGCTTTCAGAGCGGGGCGAAGATGTTCGTGAAACCTCGGTACTGGACTCAGACGATGACCCGTCACACCTCTCCTTCACGGTACATAGAATATCCTGCTGAGCGCTATTAACTATCCTCAATACGTGAGTGACGCTGTCCTTGAGACATAGCCTTTTGCTCTCTATAAGCTCGCGTTCTTTGAGGAGATCTGACTTAACGGATGCGCTGCTGGCAAACCGCTCGCATACACTTTCGAAGTGCACAACACCCAAACGGTCACCCTTCCTGGAGGAAGAAGCACTTTTCCTGCTAACAACAATACCTCTGCTATTCCTTGGAATCCATACGCTAAAAATATCTCCAGAAAATCTCTCGGATACGGGCATTTGCCTACCGGATACTGACATTTTCCCATCGGTACGTGCAATAGGCCTCCCCCACCTAGTAGCGCTGCTATCACGTAGCCACAGTACAGCAAATGTCATGTTCATTCCTATTACGCTATCCTCAATACTTTGAGGCACCACTAGCCTGGAGTCACCAGTAAGCTTTATCCTACTACTTAGCACTCTACTCGCCTCTAGCTCCACTCCGTCACCTATTATCTCACCACTGCACCCTTCTAGGATACCTAGGCATATCTTTCCCTTTTGCCTGATATACAGTGCACATCTTTTCGCTGCCTGAGCAGACAGCGACACACCCTCGTGCGGAACGTCTGCAACGACAACCTCTGCACTTTCTATACACCCAAAATTTGCCACACATCCTTCCTCCTCCCAACCGCTACCCTTTTTCAGAGGAAGATTGAATACAAATCTGCTAGCGCTTTTGACACCACCCACTTCGTGTGTGCAGCGCACTGTGTTTGTAAACCTAACTTTCTTCTCGGAAGGTCCAGCGCCTCTTTGCAAGGGCATACGCTTGCCTATGCGAATACAACCTCTCCTAAGGTGAGAAACCCTGATGTTACCGTATTCCCCCACTACCAAATGCACGTCATTCGCGCTGTAGGCGGCTACATTTCCCCCTTCTACGTAGATCATCCCCCGGTTTATAACGGGCACGTTAAGTTCAAGTTTGCCCGCTGGCACACCACCGCCTTCCTGGGTTTTATTTGTACTGTGCGCATATTGATTCCTCAGCATTAGGACTCTGCACGAGTTTAAAGCACTGTCAACACGAACGCTGCCAAGATCTTTAAGCACGATATTACAGGCGCGCATCTTGCACGCAACCAGGCTCGATACCCCGCTCACTTGTACCGCACTGAGCGCAATCTCAGCCCTAGGAAGAGATATCTCACCACCCTCGAGGAATATGCTGCTATCACACATATGCCTGATTTCCGCACCCGCATCCTGAAATATCTTGCTATTGCGTAAGAATATTGTACAGCCACTTACATCATAAGGTGTCTTAATTTGAGCAACGCTACCGGTGAGTCTAACGGTGTTATCCTCCCCAAACATCAATAGACCAGATAACTGCCCCGCCTCCACAGAAATATCGCAGTGAGCTGAGTGGATGTAAGAAGGAACCTGTGGCCGCCTATCTTCAGACTCCCGCACATTTCCAACAGAGAGCCGTGAGAGCCCGAAGATGCCCAGAATCCTCCTTAACAGACGTAATCCCCCACCAGGCTCTGAGTGCCCCTTAGGACTTTGCTCAACCCCATCAACTTTCTGACCGCATACCTTCAATCTGACATTATCGCAAAATACGTTACCTATGTTTACACCCCGAATAACGACCTCAGACTTGTCCACGGATCTCCCTTCCGCACACATCACACCAAGATTATTTCCCATAACTTTCAGGAGAAACTTGCCGCCTGACCGCGCGTGAACACGAACTCCAGGTTTTGTAGCAGCTTCAACTCGTGCTCCACCGCTAAACGAGGAATCGTGCCCCGACTCCACGACGTCCTCTTGTGGCTGCAACATGTAGACTTCTCCCATATTGCTTCCCCTAATTACGGTCATGCTTCCACAAGGCCTTACATGCATGAGCAGACAACCCACGTTGTTTCCGAGAATGGTGGCATTACAAAAACCCTCCACCTTCCCCTTAGCAGAGATGTTACGCGCAAAAATACTAGGTGGACTCTCTAGGGAATTGTGTTGTGCGGCAACAATGGTACCCGCGATGTCACCTAGAACCATAAGCTCCTCACCATATATAGTGAGCTCAGTATCTTGTGGAACAGCGCAACATATGCACACTTTGTGCACTACATTCTCAGGATTTCCAACTTCGTGCCTAGTGGTAGAAAAGCACAAAAGCACCTCCTCACACAACTCATCCGGTTCTGCACCCTTGATACCCGAAAACCTTTTTAGCACTTCGGTGATGCTTCCCGGATACTTAGCCACATCACCAGAATTTTGGTCTGATTGAGAGGTATGGACCGTCAGGTGCACGATGTCATGACGCAATCTTGGACAAGCAGCCATCAATGATGTAACTATTTCCTCACGCGGGTTACCACCTACACATCCCGTATGGTACGCTTCGTGAAAAAACTTTAGTACCCTACGTACCTCACGTTTTTCTGCTGAGAATAAACTTATCGTATCCGGAACACGGGCAATGGCTTTGCTCGTATCGGCACAAGCACCTATCTCGCTATTTACCTTTGCGCTGATAACGCTGTGGCACTTTTTGTAGCTTCTGAGCGCCCTGTTCATCACAGAAACCCCGTGTCCGTAATCAGTGTATGAAGTCAAATACTTCACAGCGGTTCTGAAACAGATGTTCTCTGTACTCCCGTCTCCGCACAGTGCTTTCAAATCGCGAATTGCAAACTCAATCCCACCCAATCTTTGACTGGCACCGGAGTCTTTCGCTCCCACAAAATTCATATCCAACCTCTAAAATCTCCCGTCACACAGAGCACGGCATATTCCCTATATCAGGTACACAAGGCAAATTTCACACTTAATCGGCTAATATTTAGATATATCCTAAATATCTAAACTACCTGGCACAAAATATAGGAAAACAAGCCACCACGCGCTGCCGAACACGTACAGCGCATCTTGTTGTGTAAAGATATACCTGATTTAACATAACAACTACGGAGGCTATCAGTTCTCCCGCCAGTAATCAAGAAAATATTAAATCTTAACATGCATGTATCCTACCTTATGGACATGCCACATATATGATTGAACAGGGCCAACATCGAAACATGGCTGCGCACACAAGACTCCCGTGTTTCACCGGATACGCTTGCCTTGGATATTTCGTATAAGAATTTGGGTTAGATTGGCGCAAACCCGGAGGAGGCGCTTTTGGCACTACGACAATGCACCTAGCAATCACTCATTTCTATGCACACAGCACCCAAACATGGGCTTGTCACGTAATCGCGGATTCGCTATATACCCAGGGGGTTTTTCTTTACTGTCGTATGCCTAGCTTTCTTATGGAAGACCAATTCAAGTCCGAGATGGTTGCGTCGGTTGTCGTTGGCGTGGATGAGGTCGGATACGGGGCAATAGCCGGCCCTGTTGTTGCGGCAGCAGTATATTTTACCAACAGGGAGCACGATTATATAGGCGATATCAAAGACTCCAAAATGCTATCCCCGAAGAAACGCGGTGAGCTCTTCAACAAGATCGCATCGCATGCCAAGTTCGGAGTTGGCTTCGCCAGCGTTGCCGAAATAGAGCAGCACAACATACTTGTAGCTTCGCATATATCAATGAGAAGGGCCCTGGAGAACTTAAATGTGGCGGTGGACCTTGTCTTGGTTGATGGCAGTAGAACACCAGACTTACCTTGGGCAACTAGAGCAATAGTCAAGGGTGACAGTATAAGCGCGTCAATAGCCGCGGCGTCAATAGTAGCCAAAGTCACACGTGATAGGTTTATGCAAACTCTGCATAAATTGCACCCGGAGTACGCCTGGGATAAGAACTGTGGCTACGGAACAAAGGCCCACATGCTATCGATAAAGCTTCATGGACGGACCGCGCATCACAGGAGCACGTTTGCCCCCATCAGACGACTCACCGCAGAACAGCAAGAAAGAAATCTCGCGTTTAGTACAGCTGAAGCCCTATCGATGGAAGCACCTCGAAGGCTAGTAGTCAACAACCCCCATGCCGCCGATTCCTAGATGCGCGTCGCCACCATTTCCTGAGGAGGCTTCACCTTCCGCAATCAACTTGTCTCCGAGGTCGCCCATAATTTCTCGCAATTCGCTATTGTAGTAAGTCAAGTAGTCGCTCTGATCAAGCATGGCCAGCTTCTTGACTTTATTCATTATGAATCCGGTACCAGCAGGTATCAGTCTACCGACTATAACATTCTCCTTGAGCCCATATAGAGGGTCTTCCTTTCCTGAAAAAGCAGCCTCGGTCAAGACCTTGGTAGTTTCCTGGAATGAAGCCGCAGAAATGAAAGAGTTAGTGTCCAGGCTCGCCTTAGTAATACCCTGAAGTATCGGCACATAGGCAACTGTCTTTTTCCCAGCATCTTCGAGCTTGCGGTTAAGCCTCATCACCTCTTCGCGTCCGGCGTGCTCACCCACCAGGTACATGGTATCACCAGGATCAGTTATCTCCACTTTTTGCAGCATTTGCCTGAGAATAACTTCTATGTGCTTGTTATCTATCCTAACACCCTGCAACCTGTACACCTGCTGTATCTCTGAGATCATATAGCCAGCTAGAGCCTCTGTACCCAAAACCCTCAGTATATCGTGCTGATCTGGGTCCCCATCCATGAGCAGGTCACCCTTATGCACAAAGTCACCCTCGTTCACTATGGTGTGCTTACCCTTAGGCACCAAATACTCCACAGGCGGCAGGCTCTTGTCCACAGGTCTTATGAATATGCGGCGCTTAGAGCGATAGTAATCCTTGCCAAACTCAACATAACCGTCAACGTCGCTAACAATTGCATGCTCCTTAGGGCGACGTGCCTCAAACAGCTCAATAACCCTGGGTAGCCCCCCCGTGATATCCCTGGTCTTAATAGATTCCCTTGGTATCCTGGTAATCACATCCCCAGCGTGCACCTTCTGCCCATCTTGAACGTTAAGCACCGCGCCTATAGGCACAAAGTAACTCGCCTCCAAATCGTTAGACAGAGTAGCTACATTGCCATCCTCATCCAGAAGCACAAGTCTTGGTCGCAGATTAGCCCCCTGCAGATGTAGCTTCCAGTCTATAACAACCCTATTTGATATACCCGTAGACTCGTCCAGGACCTCGTTTATCGACACCCCATATATCAGGTCTACGTACTTTATCGTCCCAGTTTTCTCGGTAATTATAGGTATAGTATAGGGGTCCCACTCGGCCATTTTCTCCATCATTTTGACCGACTGCCCATCAGAAACATAGAGTTTCGCCCCGTAAGGCACACTGTGCCTCATCTTCTCGTTACCAACACCATCAAGAAGCACCACCTCGCATGACCGACTCATCACTATCTGGTTGCCATACTTATCCGTGACCACATTGCTGTTCACGAGTTTCACCGTAGCATCCAAGACCGCTATCAGATTGGACACCTCTACGCCACGCATAGCGGTACCACCTACGTGGAACGTACGCATGGTCAGCTGAGTACCAGGCTCACCAACAGACTGTGCAGCTATTACACCCACAGCCTCACCTATAGACACCAAGTCTCCGACGGCAAGGTCCCTACCATAGCACAATGAGCATATCCCCTTCTTCGATTCACAAGTCAACGGCGACCGCACCTTCACGGCGTCAAGACCCGCTATTCTAGCCTTTTCGACTTTTCCTTCGTCTATCAGCTCACCCGCACTGAACAGCAGCTCCCCGGTCACGGGGTTGTAGGTGTCAACAGCAGCAACCCTACCGAGAACTACGCTATCAAGCGTTGCCACAACTGCACCGCCCTCAATCACCGCCCGAGCAACAACTCCACCCTTGGTCTTGCAGTCATGCTCAACAACCGTACAGTCCTGCGCTACATCAACAAGCCTACGAGTTAAATACCCGGAGTTTGCAGTCTTCAACGCAGTGTCAGCAAGCCCCTTGCGCGCACCGTGTGTGGAGTTAAAGTACTCAAACACGCTCAACCCCTCACGGAAATTTGAGATGATAGGAGTCTCAATAATCTCTCCAGAAGGTTTAGCCATCAACCCACGCATACCCGCAAGCTGCTTCATCTGAGACGCAGAACCTCTCGCACCAGAGTTTGCCATCATGTAAATAGAATTCAACTTCCCTTCTTCATCAGACAGAGATATAGCCTTCATCATGTCCCTAGCGATCAAATCGGTACACTTTGACCACTCGTCAACAACTTTGTTATAGCGCTCACTTTTAGTTATCAGTCCATCCTGATATTGGATGGAAAACTCCTTAATTTTCTCGCTGGCATTCTCCACGTGAGCGGCCTTGGTGGAGGGAATGATCATGTCCTTGCAGCCGAAAGAAATACCCGACTGAGAAGCATACCTGAAGCCCAGACACATAAGCTTGTCAGAAAATTCTACGGTCTCTTTCTGCCCACAGCTCCTGTACACTAAGTCAACGATGGATGTAATTTCCTTCACGGTCAGCACTTGGTTGACGAGATCAAACGTCAGATTTTTATGCTTAGGGAAGATCTGCCAGAGAATGAGCCTGCCGGGAGTCGTCTCAACGATCTCACTCACTGTGACCCCATCATCATTGGAATGTTGCATTCTGTACTTTATCTTGGATGAAGTATGCACCATTCCCTCGTACAGCGCGTACTCTACATGGCTGAACTCCCCAAAGACCATGACCTCCTCGTCATCCGTACTCGCCGTCTGCAGCGTAAGGTAGTATATACCAAGCACAATATCCTTCGATGGAACTATGATTGGCCTACCATTGGAGGGGCTGAGAATGTTATTCGTCGACATCATCAACACCCTAGCCTCAAGCTGTGCCTCGAGCGACAGAGGAACGTGCACCGCCATCTGATCTCCATCAAAGTCTGCGTTAAACGCGCTACACACGAGAGGATGCAGCTGTATAGCCTTACCCTCTATAAGCACCGGATCAAACGCCTGCAGACCAAGCCTATGCAAAGTCGGCGCTCTGTTTAACAATATCGGGTGCTCCCTTATAACCTCATCTAAAACATCCCAAACTTCGGGCTTCTCACTTTGAATCATTTTATTTGCAAGCTTCACGGTAGGAGCCACCCCATACATTTTGAGCTTGGAACAAATAAACGGCTTGAAGAGCTCTAGGGCCATCTTCTTAGGTAAACCACACTGATGCAACTTCAGCCCCGGGCCAACAACGATTACAGATCTTCCAGAATAGTCGACCCTTTTACCAAGTAGATTCTGCCTGAACCGCCCTTGCTTACCTTTCAGCATGTCACTCAGGGACTTTTTGTAACCCATGCTCCCAGCCCTACTGGAGACATAACTGCGCCTACTGCTATCAAAAAGCCCATCCACAGCCTCTTGCAGCATCCTCTTCTCATTGCGGATCATGATTGTGGGAGGATTGAGCTTCAGCAGCTTCTCCAACCTATTGTTACGGTTTATGATTGTCCTGTAGTGGTGATTCAGATCGGAAACCGCTGGTCTACCATTTTCCAAAGAAACCAAGGGTCTCAAGTCCGGGGGTAGTACAGGAATTACGGTCAATATCATCCATTCGGGTTTATTCCCAGAATTGATGAAATTCTCGATAATCCTCAGTCTTTTTACCACCTTCTTTCTTTTCATTTCAGAAGACGTGGACTCAAGCTCACTTCTCAGCCCAGACCTGATAGCCTGAAGGTCCAATCTGACCAGCAACTCCCTAATAGCCTCAGCTCCAGTTAGGGCGACAAAACCCTCCTCTCCATACGCATCACGAGCCTGGTTGTACACGCCCTCGCTGATCACCTCCCCCCTGGAAAAGGGAGTCGTCATGGGATCAATAACCACAAAGTCCCCGCTATAGAGGATGCTCTCAATAGATTTCAGGGGCATATCAAGCAACGCTCCTATGCGGGATGGTAGGGACTTTAAGAACCACACGTGCGCCACGGGGGAGACCAGCTCTATGCGCCCCATCCTCTCCCGCCTCACCTTGGAGGAAGTAACCTCGACGCCGCACTTCTCGCACACTATACCCCTGTATCGCTTTTTCCTGTACTTACCACAAAGACACTCGTCATCGTTCACAGGGCCAAAAATCTTAGGACAGAAAAGGCCACCTTTTTCCACCTTAAATGTGCGATAGTTGGTAGTGGAAATATCCTTAATCTCCCCGTAGGACATCGCCCTAATACTCTCAGGGCTAGCAATGGATATGCAAATCTTATCGAATGACTGCGCTATACTCGTATAGCCGTACAAATCCAGCATTTTCATAATATAAATCCCTACTCCACTTCGCCACTAGTAAACTCTTTATCCTGCTTAAGCACAACGTTAAGACACAGGGACCGGAGCTCCTTGACCATAACGTTGAATGACTCAGGAATACCGCACTCAAAGTTGCTATCACCCTTGATTATGGACTCGTAAATCTTCACACGACCCACAATGTCGTCAGACTTCACTGTGAGCATCTCCTGCAAAGTATAGGCCGCACCATACGCCTGAAGAGCCCAACATTCCATTTCACCAAATCTCTGTCCACCAAAGTGCGACTTACCACCAAGAGGTTGCTGCGTTACCAAGCCGTACGGACCCACAGACCTGGCATGTATCTTGTCATCAACCAAGTGATGCAACTTCAGCATGTATATGTATCCGACGGTGACTTTCCTATCAAACTTCTGCCCCAGCCTTCCATCATACAGATCCACCTGCCCTGACGGATCAACCTCCGCAAGCTCCAGTAACTTGGAAATCTGCGCATCTTTCGGGCCCTCAAATACCGGAGCCGCCATGGGCACGCCCTTTCTTAATCTGTTAGCAAAGACCAACAAAGCTTCATCGGACATGGAATCTATGTCACCCTTCAGCTTCTGCCCATCATAGACCTTACCCAAAAACTCCCTAAGATTTGCAATTACGGATGGCCCCCCCTTGTCGAGTATCCTGCCCACCTTCTTGCCTAGATTCACGGAAGCCCAACCCAAATGGGTTTCCAGAATCTGCCCGATATTCATGCGCGAAGGAACACCAAGGGAGTTTAGAATGATATCCACCGGAGTCCCATCCTCCAAGTGAGGCATATCTTCCGCGGGAACAATTCTCGATATAACACCCTTGTTCCCGTGCCTACCCGCCATTTTGTCTCCAGGCTGCAGGTTATGCTTAACCGCCACGAAAACTTTGACTATGGTCAACACACCTTGAGGCAGATCGTACCCGTAATTCAGTTTGTTTACCTTCTGCTCGAACTTATGGTGCGCCTCACCCACAATCGAGTCAAACTTCTCCTTCATATCCTTGACCTTGTCGGCCACCTTTGAGTCGGCAAGCCCGGTGTTCCACAAAGTCTGACTGGGCGCCTCAGCAAAAAAGCTATCAAGGTCGCTATAGTCCTTGACCTTCACCCCAGCACTGCGGAAAAGACTTTTTAGCTCATCGTGGAAATACTCACTCACGACATCGATTTCATAGTCCCTCTCCTTAACAAAGTTGCTGATCTCACTTTGTTTGATGAGCAGCGACCTATCGTTTTCCTCGACTCCTCTTCTCACAAACACATGAACGTCTATCACGGTCCCTTCAACATCAGGGGGCAGGTAAAGCGAGGAATCCACGCAGTCAAAAACCTTCTCACCAAAAATGGTTACAAGAAGCTTGGTCTCGGGAGGAAGAGACACAGGCGGCCTGGGGGTAACCTTACCCACTAAAATGCTACTAGCGGAAACTTCCGCACCTATGTTCACAATTCCTACGTCGTCAAGGTGACTTAGGCTTTCCTCATTTACATCGGGCACAGATCTCATTATCTTCTCGGGACCCAATGGGGTGTCTCTCACAACACACTCAAACTCCTCTATGTGTATGGAGGTAAACACGTCTCGCCTGACCACATCACTTGAGATTACGATCGAGTCTTCGAAGTTATAGCCCTGCCAAGACATAAAGGCCACAAGCACGTTCTTGCCGAGTGCTAACTCCCCTCTATCGATCGCGGAACCATCGGCTATAACGTCATTGGCCTTTACACGATCCCCAAGCCTAACTACAGGCCGCTGATTTATACACGTGTTGTGATTAGAGCGCTGGAACTTCCTGAGCTTGTAAATATCGACACCCAGACATTCATCCTTGTCGGCATCAAAGGCCCGGATCACCACGTAAGACCCGTCAACCCTGTGGACTATGCCGTCACGCTTTGCCAACACAACCGCACCAGATCCTGCAGCAACCACAGATTCCATACCGGTTCCAACCAGGGGAGCCTCCGCTTTTAGCAAGGGCACGGCCTGACGCTGCATGTTCGAACCCATCAGGGCACGGTTCGCGTCGTTGTTTTCCAAAAACGGGATCAGAGAAGCAGCGACTGACACTATCTGCTTTGGAGAAACATCAACATAGTCAACGTCTTCGCTCTTAACCATAACGAAGTTGCCGCCATGCCTACAGTAGAGCATGTCATCTACAAAACGATTATTCTCATCTATGGCTGCTCCAGCATCAGCTATGTAGTAATCCCCCTCTTGCATCGCCAACAGGTATTCCACTTTATCCGTCACCACCCTGTTCTCAACTTTCCTGTAGGGGCTCTCTATAAATCCATACTTGTTAATTTTGGCGTATATAGCCAGGCTACTTATCAAACCAATATTTTGGCCTTCCGGTGTTTCTATCGGGCATATCCTGCCGTAGTGCGTGGGGTGTACATCACGCACTTCAAACCCAGCTCTCTCCCTGGTAAGTCCACCAGGCCCCAGCGCAGACAGCCTGCGCTTATGCGTAACTTCAGACAAAGGATTAGTTTGGTCCATAAACTGGGACAGCTGCGAAGAACTAAAAAAGTCCTTTAGCACAGTGGCTAGCACCTTGGGGTTCACAAAGTCACAAGGCATCGCATTGTCAAAGTTTACCGACGACATGTAATCCATAATCATGCGTTCCAAACGCAGTATTCCTATCCTGAATTGATTCTCAATAAACTCCCCTACGGACCGCACTCTCCTGTTACCGAGGTGGTCTATATCATCAACAACACCCTCGCCATCGCGCAGCAGAACAAGCTTCTTTACCACGTGCACTATGTCTTCTTTGGTGAGCACTGTAAGATTCTCATCTATATCAAGGCCCAGATGGCTATTCAGCTTTATTCTACCAACAACTGACAGATCATACTTTTCGGATTCAAAAAACAGCCCGTTGAAAAAGGACTTAACGGCATCGAGATTTGGAGACTCCCCTGAACGAAGCACTCTATAGATTTCAAACAACGCATCTTCCTGGGTCATATTCTTATCCAGGAACAGCGTGTTCAGCACATACGGACCAACTGTAAGAAAATCTATGTTCAAAAACGCAATTTCGTTTATATCGAAAAGCTCCAGCTTTACTATGTGCTCAGAAGTTATGGTCTCACCAGCAGTTATGATAACAGAGCCGCTACCCGGATCCACAAGATCGGTCGCCACGAACATCCCAGCGATGCCAGAAAACGGAACTAAGTACTCTTTCAGGCCATCAGCCTGCAACTTCTTAGCAATCCTAAGGGTGATCCTTGTGTTAGCTTCCACAAGCACGTTGCCATCAACATCCATTAGATCGTAAGGAAGGCGCACACCCTTAAAACGCTCAACAATAAATGGCACTCTCCAGCCCTTATCGCCGCACTTAGCGTAAAGCACCTTATCATAGAAGGCATCGAGGATTTCGTTGTTAGACATCCCCAGAGCCTTAAGCAAATAAGAGACCGGGAGCTTCCTTTTCTTGTCTATGCGAAAATAAATTATGTCTTTTATGTCAAACTCGAAATCGAGCCACGAGCCCCTATAGGGTATAACACGAGCCGAATAGATCAGCTTACCCGAGCTATAAGTCTTACCCTTATCACTGTCAAAAAAGACCCCAGGGGACCTATGCATCTGGGAAACTATGACCCGTTCTATACCATTAATGATGAAAGTTCCGTACGAGGTCATCATCGGCAAATCACCGATAGACACCTCCTGTTCTTTCATGTACTTGACGCTGCGCTCCATAGTGCCTTCGTCAACTACGTATTTGACCTCCTTGAAGGACACTTCCTGCACTTTCCACACAATAAAGCGCAGAGTGATGCGTATGGGCACCGAGAAGGTAATACCACGCTTAATGCACTCATACTCGCCGTATTGTGGTTCACCTATGTTGTAGTCCACAAACTCCAAAACCGCCCTACCAAGGAGATCCCGAATAGGAAACATGGATTGAAAGATGCTCTGTATACCGCTGCTCCCGGCTCTATCTATGCCGATAAACGCGTCATAAGAATCCCTCTGTATTCTTATGAGATCTGTCAAAGAGTCGCGAATGTCTATGGACTTCGCGTAAGAGAGCCTAGGAACAGCATCAAAATCATTCAGCACATACCCGGGACTAGAAGAAGAACCACCCGCAGAAGACATCAATTCCCTCAAAAACCACAAAAAGAAAATCCAAGACTACTTGATGCTCACTGTAGCTCCAGCATCCTCGAGCTTCTTCTTGACCTCTTCGGCCTCAGCCTTTTTATACTTTTTACCTTCAATCAACTCCCTCTGACCTTCTTGCTCAACAAAATCCTTCGCTTCCTTCAGACCCAAGGTGGTACACTCCCTAACTGCCTTGATGACTGCGATCTTCTTCTCTGGAGCGTATCCATCAAACATCACGACAAACTCTGTCTGCTCTGCCCCTCCAGAGTCCCCTGCACCCTGGTCTGCACCCCCAGCCGTAGGCATAGCAGTTAGCAATCCACCCTTAGGAAACCCTAGCTTATCCTCTATCTTCTCCACCAAAGCGGCAGCACTGCACAAGTCGAGACCGCAAATCTGCTCGACGAGAGAGTCTAAATCAACACTACTCATAACAAAACCCCTACAAAACTACACCCACTCACAGGAAGTTCGAAAGCATGGTACGGAAACACCCAGTCCATCCCTTCCCTGACGGGCCCTACACAACACGCACACCCAGTACACAACTATAGGCAGCACAAAATTCTCACACACTAGCTTCACCCTTACCGATAGCCCTCAAGCAGTTGGCCAACCTGACCGGGACTCCGTAGGCTATAAGGCCCATTATCCTCATATGTAGCTCCCGCAACGAAGGCAAATTGGAAAAAAATACAATTCTATCTGCGGGCAGCACCTGCCCCCCATCATATGCGCACACTAAGGTGACTTTATCGGAAGCGGATTTCATAAACTTGTGCACGATCTTGGATACTGTCACTATATCCTCAGAGTAGGCCACAAATACAGCCTCACGAAATTTATCCTCCAGTTCCCCTGCCTTACCAACCTGCTTCAGCGCAACACGGGCAATGCTATTCTTCATCACAGTAACCCCGCACCCTTGGGCCTTTAGCTCCTTTCTTAGCATGACAAAATCCCCAGCGGTCATGGACCGAAAGTTCGCAAGCACAAAGCTACCGAACTTCGTGAACACATCCTCGATCTTACCCAAGTGCCTCTCTTTATTTACGCGCTTCACCCCAAACCTCAATTCCATTCATACGCAAAAACCGGACTACCCCACGCCAGCTATCCTAAAAGACCTGCCCATAGTAGAATTCACAAAAACCCCCTTGAAGTAGGAGCCCTTAACAGTGGACGGCTTCAGGTTTTGCAAAGCGACAACCACAGCATTAAAGTTCTCTAGCAGATCCTCAGGAGCAAAGCTCACATCCCCGATCTTGACATGAACAATGCCGTACCGATCAGACTTAAGCCTCACCTGACCGGACTTTATTACACCGAGAATTTCTGCAATCTCAAGCGTCACAGTACCAAACTTGGGGTTGGGCATCAGCCCCCTTGGACCCAGAATCTTCGCAATAGCAGAAATCTTCGACATAAAATCGGGAGTGGCAACACACCAATCCACGTCCAGCTTGCCCCCCTTCTTGATTTCCTCTATCAGCTCCTCGTCCCCAACAACGTCAGCACCCGCATCCAAGGCCTGCTTCGCATGCTCACCTTTTGCAAAAACCGCAACTTTTACTTCTCTGCCAAGACCTTTGGGCAGAACCGCCACACCGCGAACCGACTCCCCAGATTTAGAGTCAGCCACGCTCAATTTTATGGCAACATCGACAGACTCACGGAACTTAGCCCGAGAGGACTTCAAAAGCTCACGAATCCCCTCCTCAGCGCTGTAAGAACCACGTTCACCAGACATAATAGATGCAACCCCCAAAATCACTCCTCAACCGCGATGCCCATGGACTTCGCTGTACCAACAACCATTCTGACCGCGGCTTCTATGCTATCAGCACTCATATCAACGATTTTCCGCTCAGCAATCCTAACAACCTCTGACATCTTAACACTCGCACAGCTCTCCTTGCCCGGACTGGAAGACCCCTTTGTAAGCCCGGCAGCTTTCTTCAACAAAAAAGACACCGGTGAGTCACTAATAGAAAATCCGTAGCTATTGTCAGCATAAACACTAATTCTAGCAGTGACTAGATCTCCAACCTCATAGGGAGTGCCCTGTGCGCTCGTGGCCTCGTTAAACTCCTTGCAAAATTTCGGCATAGGAATACCACGCGGACCCAGCACAGAGGCAACCTTAGGGCCGGGCGCAGCCTTCCCAGCTTCAATAACTAAATTTATCCTAGAAAGCAACGCAGCACCAGCCATGAATTACTCCTCCACCTTTTGTATGCTACTCAACTTGAATTCTATTTTTGTGAGCCTGCCAAATATCATTACACTGATCCCCGCAACTTTTTTGTCTTCGTTCACGTACTCCACTCTACCATTAAAATCCTGAAACAGCCCGTCGTTTATGACTACTTCATCACCTACCTCAAAGCTACAAGCCTCGGGGCCAGCTTCACTGGTAACAGCCTTGTTCATACTACTACGCATCGCTTCCATCTCGGACGACGGCACAACTTTAGGCACCCCAGCATCGTCCAGAAGAAAATTCGACACCTTAGGAACCTTACGCACGAAATTCAAGGAGTCGTCACTCAGCTTCATACACAAAAACACATACCCAGGCGATAGCTTTCTGCGCATAGCAACCTTTTTGTTGTACTTGATCTTGGTAACCTCCTCATACGGGATGAAAACCTCGCTAAAGACACCAGACATACCCAACTGCTGGGATCTCTCAAGAATCATCTGAGCAACTTTCTCTTCGCTTCCAGAAGAAACCTGAACTATGTACCACTCGTGCCCACTACAATCATGCTGCATAAACGACTCCTAGCACCATTTTAACAAGCCTCAAGAATACAAAATCCACACAACTAAACACAACCGACGAGGCAATCACAGTCAGCAACACTATCAACAAAAAAACAAAGACCTCTCTCCTAGAGGCCCATGAGATCTGCGATACTTCCTGCTTGACGTCACACAAAAATCTAGCAAAGCTGCCAATCATATCCAAAATACTCACCAACTCGTGGCAGGAGTGATAGGAATCGAACCCATATCCTCAGTTTTGGAGACTGATACTCTACCATTGAGCTACACTCCCAGTTATACGCACTCACCACTACTCCAAAATCTCAGTTATGATGCCCGAGCCGACAGTTCTACCACCCTC
>NZ_JAOTBG010000003.1 GCF_025628805.1 Anaplasma capra | reverse complement strand
CTGTAGAATCTTCGTTACGAAGCTCCCTCCAGGTTTTAAGGTATGCACAGCTAGGTCCAGCGCTATTTCGCATAGATTGATAATATTCGCGTGATCGACTTGCTTGTGTCCGCAAGATTTCGGAGACATGTCCGACAGCACAACGTCAAACTTTCTATCTCCCAGTGCTTCGCGCAGCAAATCTGACGAATGCTCAACATCACACTGTACGAAGTCCACATTGGGGATTTTCTCCATTTGCTGGGTATCTACTGCAACTACATGAGCTTTCCCTCCTTTTGCGACTCTTTCCGATGCAACTTGAGCCCAGCCTCCGGGGTACGAGCCAAGATCTAGCACGGATCTTCCTGGTTGCAAGATCTTGAATTTGCCATCTATGTCTATAAGCTTGCATGCGGAGCGGGATCTGTACCCTAGCTTTTTTGCCAATGCAACATACGGATCATTTATCTGCCTGCGTATCCAGTTGGTAGAGGAAATTTTCCGGCCTTTTGCAGTCCTTACGTTAACTATAACACTACCTACAATTAAACACTCCTAACTGGGAGATAGTAAGGAATTTACACGTCATAGTGAAGAGATACTTACACTTTTTAACTTGCGAGTTAGGGTTGGCCAGGCAATGGCATGTATGTGCAGCAGTAATACCAATAATTACACTGGTAAGGAGAATAGTAGAAAATATATTGGTGCCCCTGTTATTGGTCATATTGACACTGGCGGTGATATGCTATACCCTAGCCGGATCTCTCGGGGTGTGGCGCAGCCTGGTAGCGCACTTGGTTTGGGGCCAAGGGGTCGGGAGTTCGAATCTCTCCACCCCGACGCTACGGCTCGTCGTTGAACTTTGTGAATCTTGATAAGGCTGCCGTGCATCTAGGTGCTTTGTCTCCGTAACCCTCTCCCACAGCGGTGTTCCTCTGTTCTCAAGAGGCTTGTCTGTGCGCGATTACATTAGGAATATTGTTGCTAAGCTTAGGAATATGAGGAATGACATTATGTCACTTGCGGCACACACTATTATAGATGACGACACTGCTGGGTCCGCGCCGAAGAAGTTCAACAACATGGGTACTGCGGCCCCAGATAAAGTTGCTATGGAGAAGGTAATTATCATAGAAGTTACGAATAGTAGCTCTATAGACATGTTATGAAATCTAACTATGATGGCAACGGATGCTATGGCCGCCAGTATTGCTCCATTAATAAACCCCACACACAATTCTTTGAAGAGTAACCTGCGTGAGTTCCTGTAAGTAAGCTGTTTTGTTGCTATAGCACGTATAGTTACAGTGAGAGCCTGCAATCCGGAATTCCCGCTCATTGATGCTATCATAGGCATAATGATGGAAAGGGCAATAAAGCTCCGTATAGTTTCACTGAACCAACCTATGACTATGGAACTTGCGGTGGAAGCCAATAAATTGACCAGCAACCACGGCAACCTTTTCACCACCGTGCTCATCGTTGATGAGGTTACATCCCCGTCTGACACCATACCCATGTGTAAGACATCCTCTTCCACTTCTTGGTGCACCACATTTATGATGTCGTACACCAGGATTGAACCTATTATGCGCCCATCTCTGTTGACGACAGGCGCGGACAGCAAGGAGTATTGGCGGAATATTTCAGATACCTCTTCTTGTTTGGCTCCAGGTCTTATGATCTTGATATCTGTGTTCATAAGCTGCCTAACCATACTGTTCCGATTGGCACGTATTATGTCATCCAAGGCCAGTATTCCCACAGGTTGCAACTGAGGGTTGATCACGAAGATCTCATGGAATTTCTTGTTAGATCTTGCGTGATTGCACAGAAAGTCAATCAATTGTCCCACATTCCAATATTCTGGTACGATGGTTATGTCTTTGTGAATCAACCTACCGGCACTCTTCTCCGGATACGAGAGTAGCTCGCTTATTAGCGCGCCTTGCGCCTCAGGTAGTAAACTTATGATCGAGTTCTGGTACTCCTCATCCAAATCCTCGACGATCTCGACTATATCTCCGCTATCTAGCCTGCTTATCAAGAGAGCGGCTTTCTCCGCTCCAAGTACCCCGATTACTTCCTTACGCAAACCCGGAACAAGGTGCAGCAAAATTTCCGGTATAAGGCCGTCTTCAACGTACTTGAGCAACTCTCTACGATGCTGAGGAGTTGACGTCAAAAGAAAGTAGGCCAGCTGCACGCCGTCCACCCGATCTATAACTTCTTTAACGTCTGAAGCTCTGCCTTCCTCTACTGCACTAATTAAAAAGTCGCTCGTTTGTTTATCCAGCAAATGGTACGACATAATACGCCCGACACTCCATTGACTGACATGAAACAACGTGGTGCACTCCTAACATATTTTTTTTTCTTTGTATATCCCGAAATTGCGTCTCAATACTTCATTAGTAAGACGGTAGGTGGTACCTAAAAGGAGTTATTTCTGCGCTTTTCTATAACGTTGCGAGAGGAAGATTTGAGATTTTTACCAGTAAGGTGAAAGGCGTTGGATAGTATGCGACGGCAAGTCGATATATGACTCCTATTAGGGATTGACTTGCGTAAAATAGATTGTAATCTAGTGCGTGATGCGGCCCTTATGGCGGAATGGTAGACGCGGTAGACTCAAAATCTACTGCCCGCGAGGGCGTGCTGGTTCGAGTCCGGCTAAGGGCACGTGGGGCTCTTTGGATGATCTGTAGCGTGCCGGCTAGCTGGCTGGGGTGCTGCTTCTAAGTGAGTTGTTGGGGTACTAAGTGAAAGAGAAGGTTGCTCAGAGACGCACCGCTTCCGACTCGTCTGGTGTCGGTGAAGTTGTGAGGGTGATGCCCGCAGTGGTCGATGTGGAATTTGCTAACGGTAACATGCCGGAGGTTCTGGATGCTCTGGAGAGCGAATCGGAATACGCGGGTGAGAAACTGGTACTAGAGGTAGCTCAGCATTTGGGGGATCGCGTCGTAAGGTGTGTGGCTATGGGAAGCACTGACGGCTTGTCTAGGGGAGATAGGTTTGTCGGCACGGGGAGTCAGATGTTAGCTCCTGTTGGTAGGGGTACTCTCGGTAGGGTCTTTGATGTTCTAGGTAGGCCCATAGATGGTCTGGGAGACGTTAAATCTGACATAGAGTTGCGTCCCATTCACGCCAAGGCCCCGAGCTTGTCCGAGCAAAGGGTTATTGCTGAAGTGCTGGTCACCGGCATTAAGGTGGTAGATTTGTTGGCTCCGTACCTTAAGGGGGGCAAGGTAGGGCTTTTTGGCGGGGCTGGTGTTGGGAAGACCGTCTTGATTATGGAGCTTATCAATAATGTTGCTAAAGCTCATAAGGGGTTCTCAGTTTTTGCGGGTGTAGGGGAGCGTACTCGTGAAGGCAATGACTTATATCGTGAAATGATGGAGTCCGGGGTTATCAACAGAGACAAACCTGAAGAGTCGCAGGCTGTTTTGGTATACGGGCAGATGAATGAACCGCCTGGAGCCAGAATGAGAGTAGCCCTGACGGCTCTTACTATGGCCGAGTATTTTCGTGATGTTGAAGGTCGGGATGTTTTGTTCTTTGTAGACAACGTATTCAGGTTTACGCAGTCTGGTTCTGAAGTGTCCGCGCTTTTGGGGCGTATTCCTTCCGCGGTTGGTTATCAACCCACCCTTGCCACTGAGATGGGTATGATGCAGGAAAGAATCACCTCTACAAATTCGGGGTCTATAACCTCAGTACAGGCTATATACGTGCCTGCGGATGATCTGACAGATCCAGCTCCTGCTACATCTTTTGCACATCTGGATTCGACTACTGTTTTGTCTAGGCAGATTTCCGAATTGGGTATATACCCTGCGGTTGATCCACTTGAGTCTACATCTCAGGCCCTATCTCCTGAGGTTGTTGGTGATGAACATTATGAAGTTGCTCAAGAGGTTAAGCGGATACTGCAGACATATAAGTCGCTACAAGACATAATAGCCATTCTTGGCATGGATGAGTTGTCACAAGAGGATAAACTATTAGTCGCTAGGGCCAGGAAGATCCAGCGGTTTCTGTCACAGCCGTTTCATGTGGCGGAGGTGTTTACTGGGCAGCCTGGGAGCTTTGTGTCACTCGAAGATACGGTGCGCAGCTTCAAAGAATTGGTAGCGGGGAAGTATGATGATTTGCCGGAAGCTGCTTTTTACATGGTGGGTGGCATAGATGATGCCTTAAAGAAGGCAGAATCCATGAAATAATACACAGTCGAGGTTCTGAGTGGAGTTCATTGTCCGTAGCATAGTTGGTTGGTGTGCGTGTTTCCGCTCGCTGTTTGTGTGGAGTGGTCATGGAGTGTTTTAGTGTTGAGCTTGTGTCTCCGGATCGCAGGCTGGACTTTACTGGTGTGCGCTCTCTGTGCGCGCGTACTGCCACTGGGGCGTTGGTGGTTATGGCGCACCATGAAAGAACTGTGATGGATTTGCTGCCCGGTAAAATTACACTAAGGGACGCAACTAGTGTTCTCGGGGTTGTGATGGTATCTAATGCTATTATGAGCATTAGGGATAATGTTTGCACCATAACGGCGGATGTGCTGCTGTTGCCTGGGGATTGCGATAAGGAAAAGCTCAAAGACATCAGCGATGCGATGTCGAAATCGGTTGGGAGTGGCGGATTGTTCGACGAGCTTGCGAGGGCCGATTTAGAATTTATAGACGAGGTGATGAAGGAGTGAAAATATTCCTGGATACAGTAGACACTGAGTCTATATCTGACCTATGCAAGACCGGTATTGTGGATGGCATAACCACAAATCCGTTGTTACTGTCCAAATCTGAAAGGCCTAGTAGCGAGCTACTTGCTGAGATATGCGGATTGGTAGAGGGTCCTGTGAGTGTAGAGGTGGTCTCGACCAGTGCTGAAAGCATGGTAAGCGAGGGTTTGAAGCTAGCTCAGCTTGCGGAGAATGTTGTGGTGAAATTGCCCATGACCTTTGCCGGCATATGCGCATGCAAGGTCTTATCAGGCGTGCATAAGATTAAGGTAAATGTGACTCTATGTTTTTCGGTGGCTCAGGCAATATTGGCGGCCAAGGCGGGAGCGCATTTTGTTTCTCCATTTATGGGTAGAATAGATGATTTAGGAGGAAGTGGAGCCTCACTGATTGAGGATATAAGCTGTGTATATTCGCAATACGGTTTTTCTACTCAGATTTTAGCTGCTTCTGTTAGGAGCCCCATGCATGTGGTTGAAGCTGCAAAGGTGGGGGCTGATGTAGTTACGGTACCTGTGGCAGTCTTTAAGCAGCTGTTTTTACATCCGCTGACCGATCGCGGGTTAGAGGACTTTTTAAAAGCGTGGGATAGCTCTGGGAAGAGCTTACTTGACTCCTGAGCGGGATGCTTGCATTCATCAAGAAGTTGTTTCAGTGGTGCCATTCTCCAGCTATAGGTGTGTAGGCCTATGCAAAATTACGGTGCTGATAATTTCTTTTTTTCGCCCTCAAATGATGTTAGAGTCACCGGTTGTTACTGAGTATATGGACAATATGGGAATCCTAAAGAAGCTGCTTAGAGTCTCGGATCTGAGTGATAAGGATGTGGAGGATTTAGTCCTCTTGTCAAATAGGTACTTGGAGGGAAAGGAGAGCAGTGACAGTAGTGTGCTGCGCGGAAAGGTCGTGATCAACCTGTTCTTCGAAAGCTCTACCAGAACTTTACTTGCATTTGAGATTGCAGAAAAGGCCCTAGGTGCAGTATCTGTGACGCTGAACGTTACTATGTCTTCGATTAGTAAGGGGGAGAGTATACCTGATACTATGTCTACTATAAGTGCTATCGGAGCTGATTTAGTAGTTATACGTTCTGGCCATAGTTGCCTTATTGATGAACTTGCTAAGAAAATGGGTGATTGTTGCATAATAAACGCCGGCGATGGGAATCATGAACATCCTACACAAGCCCTCACAGACTATGCAACTATACGTTTCTTGAAAGGTGGCAGGGTTGATGGGCTCAATATTGTTATATGCGGGGATGTTCTTTATAGTCGGGTTGCGCGGTCAAACATTAGGTTGTTGTCTAGGTATGGTGCAACAATTAAGGTGGTAACGCCGTTGTCTGTCACTTCCGGGTTGGAAGGGGTTTCGTTGGTGACACACGATTTAGAGAAGGGGATAGAGGGAGCTGACGTTATAATGCTTTTAAGAATACAGAAGGAACGAATGGCTATCGGAGATTTTATGTCAGATACGGAATATTCGCGTCTTTATATGCTTGATGAGAAACGACTTTCTCTTGCTAAAGATGATGTAATCGTCATGCACCCCGGTCCAATGAACAGAGGAGTTGAGATTTCTGATGAAGTGGCTGATAAACGCTCATCAACGCTCTTTCAGGTAAAAATGGGGGCGGCAGTACGCAAGGCTATTCTTCACTATATGCTGGGATGAGATACCGGGCTGTCGTGGAGTATGACGGCACTGCTTTTATAGGATGGCAGCGCCAGAAGGGAGTGGCTGGGAAGTCAGTACAAGAGTCTATAGAGGCTGCAATATACAGCCTTTCACAGCAGTCTGTAACAGTCTTCGCTGCTGGCAGGACTGATGCAGGCGTTCACGCACTTGGTCAGGTGATTCATTTTGATCTTAACACTTCGCTGCAGGATTATGTCATCATGAATGCGCTCAACCACTATTTACGCTCGGATATGGTTTCAATTCTCTCGCTAGAAAAAGCTGAGCAGGGCTTCCACTCGAGATTCTCCGCCAAGAAGAGACATTATACCTATAAGATCGCAAATAGGGATGCGCCTTTGTGCTTAGATCGCCTGCGCATGTGGCACATACCCATGAAGTTAAATGTATCCGATATGAACGAAGCTGCAAGTTACATGATTGGAAAAAAGGATTTTGCCAGCTTTCGTTCCAAGGAATGTCAATCGAAGTCTTCCATTAGAACGATAGATAGAATTGAATGTGTTAGAGAAGGAAGTAACATACTCGTCCATGTTTCCGCGCTCTCTTTTTTACACAAGCAGGTCAGAATAATCGTGGGTACGCTTGTTAGGTGTGGCAACGGCACATCCGCGCCTTCCCACATTTTGGAGGTGCTGGAGAGTAGAAACAGGGCAGTGGCTGGGGTTACCGCACCCCCTTATGGATTGTACTTAACACTGGTAGAATACTAGGGACCGGCTGCGGCTCTGGGGATGAGCGTGGGACAAAGCAAGGATAGCCCTCCGAGATGTTACACTGCTACTCCGTCTTGCTCCTAAGAGAAAGCTTGTTCAACATATTCCCGATCTTACGCCAAGCTCCGTCATTTACTCCGGTAATGGGTGTGCTAGTGCTTTCTATCCGCGGTAGGCGCCTCATAGGTGTTGCAATCCGTTCGACACCAGACACTTTGTTACCACCTTCCTCGAAAGATACTTTAAGAACAGCGCAGCTATACTTTCTGATCACAGATGCCACAACCCCGCGGACCTCACAAGAGGGGTACAGCCAGGTGCCCTTGTCATCGACGATTACGGGAGATCCCAAAAGTTTTACAACCTCACTCTTTTTTGTGCCTACCTTAACTTCATTCCAGAACTGTACTCCTGTGGCCGGGTATCCGTTATATTGGGTAAAAGACCAGCAGCCGCCCAGGGACAGCATAGCGCAACACAGTACCAAAAACCTCAACATTTAAGACTCCGGAAAACATGCCAAGGATAGCACACCATTTGACGCTGTCAATTACTACCCCCCGCTGCGGACACGGCCTTTCTGATCAGCTCTACTGTGTTGCTTACCCCGTAAAGTTTCACAAATGATCCAAATCTCGGTCCATCGCTTTGTCCTAATAACACCTCATACAGCATTTTAAACCACTCTCTTAGGTTATTTGGTGGAAAGTATTTCTTACCAACAGCAAAAACGAGATTTTGTATCTCGTTAAAAGAGTCATTATCTTGAGCTTTAGCCAAGGTGTCTGCCAGGTCTAAAAACATAATGCGCTCATCTTCGTTCGGGATCCTGTATGATCTATTTGGAATCACGAACATGTGGCAGTAGGCTATGGCGTGACTTACTAACTTGCCAAGCGTTACCATATCGGCTTCTGTGTCTATATCCCCCCTGTACTGTCTAATGAGTTTCCATAACATCTCATCATCCTCCGCGTTACACGCAGATGCTATATTTATCAGGAGGCAGAATGTTAATTCGCACAACTCAATCTTTGGCACTTTTCCACTGTGTATGTGCCAAACGGGATTATCAACGCTGGGGGCGTTGTTATACTCCTGAACTAAGGATAGATAGTCATCAACAAATTTTGGTACTATATCAAAATACAGGCGCTTAGCCCTTCCCGGGTTTTGGAACATGTACAGTGCCAAACTTTCATATGGGGCACAAGCCAGCCACTCTTCCACAGAGAAACCATTGCCTTTGGATTTTGAGATTTTCTTACCCTCCCTATCTAGGAAAAGCTCGTATGTAAACAGGACAGGAGGGGTCTTACCCAAAATCTTACACACTTCCGAAGATGGTCTTGCAGAAGGAGTCAGATCTTTTCCATGGGCTTCATAGCGCACGTCAAACGCTGCCCATCTCATTCCCCAATCTGCTTTCCATTGCAGCTTACATCTCCCGCCGGTAACTGGCGTTTCAACAAGATTTCCTTCATCATCCTCATAGAACACCGTACCACCGGCAATGTCCACCTTCACTATGGGTACCTGCAGCACCCTGGATGTTTTCGTGCATATAGGTAAGAAGGGGCTATAGGTTTTTTGGCGCTCCTCTCCTACTGTAGCGAGCAATACCTCGGTGACCCTGTCATAATTCTGGAGTAGCCTCAATAGCGTAGCATCATATACACCGGATTTATAACACTCAGTAGCACTTTTGAATTCATACTCGATCCCGAGTCTATCCAAAAATTCACAGAATACATGATTCATGTGGTGTCCGTAACTCTGACAGGTGCCAAATGGGTCAGGGATAGATGTCAGGGGCTTTCCTAAGCACTCTGCGACCATATCGTACTGGGGTATGTTTTCGGGTACCTTACGCAGCCCATCCATGTCGTCTGAGAACGCCAGGATTCTAGTTGAAGTGTTTGGAGAGATCGTGCGTAGAGCGTTAGCGACAAACGCAGTCCTCACAACCTCACCGAAGGTCCCTATGTGAGGCAGCCCGGAAGGACCATATCCAACGGAAAAAATTACCTCCCGCTCCTCACCAAATGTCTGCAGAATCCTTTCAGCTTCCCTGAAGGGCCAGGAATTGTGCGCCATAGCTTTCCCAATGGGATCATTGAAGATTGTACAATACAAAATCCTTGCCTTCAATTACTACTTCTATGGCCGAGTGTGACAAATTGCAAGTTACCCACGGTTACTTACTTAAGCGTAGAAACGGAAAATTTACTTGTCTGTAGAAGCACCTAACCCGTCTAACACTCTGCGCTGCCGTGGATGATCCGAGTTACAATAGCCAACTGTTGGTGAGCGAGGTACCTAGACTGCCATGGCGGGACACTACCTCATGACGTACTGACCTCAAGGGGTCCCCGGGGAGCCGGTCCCTAAGTTTGCACGCTACCCAGCGTATGCAGGCCGCTTACTTTTGACCTTCTTAGTGGCGAACACTTGTGTCTTTCCAACTGACGACATTCTGGACTTTATATACGCGTCAACCACCTCATTGAGCTGGTTCATGTGATCACGGAAGAAATGGTCCGCTTTTTCTACGATGTAATACTGCATATGTTCGCTTTTGATAGAGGCGCTGAGCCTCGACGCAAGTTGGGACACAGAGGCTTCCTCAGCTATGCTGTCATTATCTCCTTGTATTATCAAGCCGGGTACGGGGCAGGGAGAAAGAAACGAAAAATCATACCTATTCGCCGGCGGGGACACCGCAACGAACCCATCAACCTCTGGTCTTCGCATCATCAGCTGCATGGCTACCCACGCGCCGAAGGAGAAGCCAGCAACCCAGAATGAAGAGACTGACGGACTGTTGTTTTGTAGCCAATCTGCCGCCGCTGCGGCGTCACTAAGCTCTCCAATCCCTTTATCGAAAGTCCCTGCTGACTTGCCAATGCCACGAAAATTTATTCGCAGGACAGAAAAGCCATTTGTAGCGAACACACGGTAAAGATTGTAAACTATCTTATTATCCATGCTGCCACCATACTGCGGATGAGGGTGCAGTATCAGCACCAACGGGGCGTCTACATCCCTACTTCCCGTATACCTGCCCTCTATCTTGCCTGCAGGCCCATTAAGAAAAACCTCTCGCATTCCAACTTACCCAGACTCCTACTATACCGCCACAGCCACCCTGCAGGAAAAACCTACTTGACATGGGGTGTATTATCAACTATTCACTGTACACCACGAAGATGCTAACTAAAAAGTTCCTTCTTACCAAGGGTTTTTTGTGTTTTGCTAGATTTTGGTTGTTGCTTTTTGCCGCTGTTCGCGCTTTTGTGAGGTTGCCCATGCTGATGACCACGAGATTGCGCTACGCTGTAATGTTCATGGTGGGGTTGCTGAATCAAGATTGTTCTGAGACGGCTAAACCTAAGAGCGCCTCTTCCATAGCGGGTAATCAGTCTCTCTCTGAGGGTTATTTGGAAAGAGTGATAGCCTCCTTAAAGGGCAAGGGGCTTGTTAAGTCGGTTAGAGGGCCAGGTGGTGGATACGCTCTGGGGGCACCACCCGAACGTATAACATTGGATTTACTGCTAGACTCTGTAGGGGATAAGGTAAAAATGGTGAGGTGCGAGGCAGGGCGTGGGAGTTGCCTGTCACCTCCTGGAGTCAGGTGTAACAGCCATAATTTGTGGGACGGCATAGAGAAGTATGTAAGGCACTATCTGAAAAATACTTCTATTCTGGATGTATTTAACGACAATCTCAATGTTGTGAGCGGTGATGACTGCTATATATATGCAGATTACAATGCGACTGCGTCGGTGAATGCACGAGTCCGGCATAAGTTGGGCAATGCGTTGTTGTTTGGAAGTTTCTACAATCCGTCCTCCGTGCACGGGTTGGGGCAGAAGGCTAGGGGGGTTATAGAAGACGCACGCAGGGTGGTTGTGAATGGGCTGGACGCTTCTGGATACGATGTTGTGTTTACCTCTTCTGGTACTGAGGCAAACAATCTGGTATTCAGGAGCAACCCTGGATGTGCTCATATCATCTCGGCTGTAGAGCACCCTTCCGTCATGAACGCAGCTGTTGACCCGATAATAATTCCAGTTGACGGCTCAGGCGTCATATCGATGGGTGCTCTAGAGGATATTTTAATTGCCCTGGACGGCAGAAGAGCACTGGTATCTGTCATGATGGCGAATAATGAGATAGGGACCATACAGCCTGTCCGGGAGGTTGTAGAGCTTGCGCATAAGTATGGAGCGATAGTGCATACTGATGCGGTGCAGGCTTGTGGAAAGATCCCGGTTAGTGTGCTAAAGCTTGGTGTGGACTGTGTAACTATTTCTTCGCATAAGGTTGGTGGAATTCCGGGTGCTGGTGCGCTGCTTTTCAACGGTAAAAGCGTCGAGGTGAAGCCGATGATACTTGGTGGGTTGCAGGAAAAGGGGTTGCGTGCCGGCACGGAGAATGTGACTGCGATATGTTCCCTGTCCATAGCCTTAGAAGGCATACAAAGTTGTGTACATAAGATGGCGAATGTAAGGCCTATGCGTGACCTACTTGAGAGTAAGATGAGCGAGCTTGTGCCCGAGTGCATCATTTTTGGACGCGACGCAGACAGATTGCCCAACACTACTTGCGTCTCCATGCCTGGCGTGAGTAACGAGTTACAGGTTATGGGTTTTGATAGCCAAAAGGTGGCGATAGGTGCTGGGTCTGCGTGTTCGTCTGGGAAGATGGGCACATCTCACGTGTTATCTGCGATAGGAGCGAGTGATGAGCATGCTAGAAACGCAGTTAGGATTAGCCTGGATCCTGATGTAACTGGCGATCAGATTTGCAAGATTGCTGATTGTTGGTACGGGATCTATCGCAATTTTCATTCGATAAATTAGTTGTATTGGAGGTTATGGTAATGACATCAGCTAATGGAGATGGAGTACGGCCTCCTATATTTTTTGATTATCAATCCACTACGAGGGTTGATGATAGGGTACTTGAGGTCATGATTCCCTACTTTCGGCAATTTTCTAATCCGCATTCGCGTAGCCATTCTTTTGGGTGGAGAGCCGAATCTGCTATGGAGATTGCTAGGGAGCAGGTGGCCAAGTCCATTGGGGCTGACCCAAAGGAGATCATATTTACATCTGGTGCGACAGAGTCCAACAATTTAGCAATAAAGGGGCTTGCGCGCTTCTACAAGAATAAGGGGAATCATATCATCACTCTCAAAACAGAGCATAAATGCGTGCTGGATTCGTGTCGCTCTCTGGAAGCCGAAGGATTCGAGGTAACCTATCTTGATGTGCAGAAGGATGGTATCTTGGCAATAGATACCCTGAAAGACGCAATAAAGGACAATACAATACTCGTCTCCGTTATGACGGTGAATAACGAGATAGGGGTAATTCAACACATAGGCGAAATAGGTAAGATATGCAGAAGCAGAGATGTGTTTTTTCACACTGATGCGGCTCAGGCTCTTGGCAAAGTAGCTATAGACGTCAATAGTATGAATATAGATCTGCTAAGTATCTCTGGGCACAAGATATACGGCCCTATGGGAATAGGTGCGTTGTATGTGCGTCGCCGCAATCCAAGAGTGCGCCTAACTCCCCTAATTAGTGGAGGGGGGCAGGAGCGCGGCATGAGGTCCGGTACTGTGCCGACTCCGCTTGCCGTGGGTTTGGGTGAAGCAGCAAGAATAGCTGTGGAGGAGATGGAAGTTGAAAATGAGAGAATACGCAAGTTGCGGGATGTGCTGTATGACAAAATTACGAAGGGGCTTTCCCATGTGGTTCTGAATGGAAGCTATTCTCAGAGGATACCTGGAAATCTGAACTTGAGCTTCTCCTACGTAGAGGGAGAGTCCATTATTATGGCTATAAATGATCTTGCGGTGAGTTCAGGCTCTGCATGCACGTCCGCCTCTTTGGAGCCGTCTTACGTGCTGCGCGCTCTGAATGTAGAACACGATTTAGAGCACTCATCCATAAGATTTGGGATGGGCAGATTCACCACCCTTGAGGATGTTGAGTATGCTGCAGATTTGGTGGTGCGTAGCGTACAAAAATTGCGTGAGATTAGCCCTCTCTGGGAAATGGTTCAAGAGGGTATAGATTTGAAGACTATAAAGTGGGATGCATAGGAGGTTGTATGAGTTATAGTGATGCTGTGTTAGATCGTTATAGGAATCCACAAAATGTCGGTTCCTTGCCTAATGACGATCTAAGCGTAGGAACCGGATTAGTTGGGGCCCCAAGCTGCGGTGATGTAATGAAATTGCAGATAAAGGTGGATGAGAGCGGCACGATAGTTGATGCTAAGTTTAAGACGTTTGGATGTGGTGCTGCGATTGCTGCGAGTTCTCTTGCTACGGAGCGTATAAAAGGCAAGACAATAGAAGAGGCGTGCCTATTGAAGAATACTGTTTTGGCCAAGGAGTTGTCTTTGCCCCCAGTGAAAATACACTGTTCCTTACTGGCTGAAGATGCCGTTAAGGCAGCAGTAAACGATTATAAGAGCAAGCAACGCGCATCCGAGAATAGGAATGAGTCTTGAGGTTCCCGTGGGATCAAATGCTGAAAAAGTTGGTAGCGGTGACTCTCCTGTTGTCATTACCAATGCGGCCTGGAATAGAATGAAAGCCCTCTTGATGAACAAAGGGGACAATGTTGCGATTAGAATTCTGGTCAAGCAGAAGGGATGTTACGGTTTTAAGTACCACATAGAGTACGCGTATGATACTAGGCCGTTCGAGGTAAGAATGGAGAGGGTTTTTGGTAAGTTCAAGGTCGTTGTACTTATTGAGCCAAAGGCTATGATGTTCATTTGTGGAACTACGGTTGATTACTACAGCGATAAGCTCTCGTCAGGCTTTGTCTTTAAGAATCCAAACGAAAAAGGTAGATGCGGATGCGGAGATAGCTTCTATGTCTGAGAATTATTTCTCTTTACTTGGTCTGGAAGTCAGTTTTTTTATTGATGTTAAGGCCATGGAGAGGAATTATATAGCTGAACATAGTGGCAGGCATCCGGATTGTTTTTCTAGTCCTGCAGATAGGGACTCTGCTGCCAGGTATATCGCCAAGGTAAACGAGGCCTATCTGGCGCTAAAATCCCCGTTGACGCGGGCCGAGTATATTTTGAAACTCAGTGGTACCACATTGCAAGATGAAGATCGTCGTGGCCTCGTATCAGAGGTGTTTACAATGTTTGACTCTCAGGATCCAGAGTCTGGTATCAAGTCGGAGATATCGAAATGTTGGGAGCGCGTGGAGAGGTCTTTTGCAGAGAGTGATATGTATCAAGCTGCATTGCAGGTTGAAAAGCTAAAATACCTCAAAAAGCTAGATAAGAGCGGGGATGCATGCAACTTCTAGATATAGTCGAGCCGGTTATAGTGGAGCAGGGCTCCGTGTTTGGCATAGACCTAGGTACCACTAACTCTCTAATAGCTACTGTCTGCCCGGACGGAGCCGTGAGGATTTTTGATGATCCCGGTGGTAGGTCCTTAGTTCCCTCAATCGTTGAATATGTTGGTGATATGGAGGTAAAAGTAGGGCATGACGCCGATTCCCGGTGTGCCTTACGCTCTACAAAGCGCCTCATGGGCAAGCTTGCTGGAGATGTAGAAGGTTCGTTTTACGGTGCACGTATTACAGAAGTGAGCGGCAATCTGGCACTGGCTGCCAACGAGTGTAAAGTAGTGACACCGGTTGAGGTTGCTGCGGAAGTGCTTAGGTGTCTTGCCGAACTAGTCAAGAGTTCCACCGGTCAAGATGTGAAGCGCGCCGTTATTACTGTGCCGGCATATTTTGATGAGGCTGCGCGAAAAGCAACTAGGAAAGCAGCGAGACTGGCTGGTATTGAGGTGATGCGGTTACTTAATGAGCCTACTGCCTCAGCGCTTGCGTATAAATTTGAACAGACAGGTGATACAGAGACATGTGTCGTATACGATTTTGGAGGTGGAACGTTTGATGTCTCTGTTCTGAGACTTCATGATGGGGTATTTCAAGTGTTGGCCACTGGTGGGGATACCTACCTAGGTGGTGATGATATAGATGCGCTGCTCGCAGAGTTGGTCTTGGCAAAATACGAGAGTTGTAAGCGCGCAAAGATCTGCGATTTTGCAGATGATAGGGATTTTATGGTCGATGCTTGCCGTGCTAAGGAAGCGCTTAGCTCGGGTGATGACGGCACTTTTGAGTTTAGGATAAGTGGCGATGTTTTCAAGTGCGACATAACCCATTCTGAATTCTCTGATATTGTGGATGGAGTGATTTCCAAGACCATGAGGATTTTGGAAAATACGATTTCTGATGCCAGTCTTAACTTTCGTGATATTTCAAGAGTCATTCTTGTAGGTGGGTCGTCTAGAATCCCGAATATAAAGGCTGCGCTGGATTCCATCTTTCCGGGGAGAGTGTTTGACAGCATAGATCAAGAAAGAGCTGTTGTCATTGGTGCTGCGCTTCAGGCTTATTATCTCGCGAATCCAGGTGCTACGGGTAGGAAGGTGTTGGTAGATGTTGTGCCCCTTTCGTTGTCCCTTGAAGTAATGGGAGGAGTAGTTGAAACCATAATACCGCGCAACACCCCAGTGCCCGCGCTTGTGGCGCAGGAATTTACCACTTATACTGACGGTCAGACTGCTATAAGTATACATGTGTGTCAAGGAGAACGAGAAGTGGTAAGTGAGAATAGGTCCTTGGCTAAATTTGATATTAAAGTGCCGCCCCTACCTGCAGGTGAAGCTAGAATTGGAGTGGAATTCAGAGTTGATATGGATGGCCTGTTAGTTGTTTCAGTGCAAGACAAGCTCACTGGCTCAGAAAGATGTGTAGAAGTACATCAACTAGAGGGCGTGACAGAGGCTGATATAGAGCGACAAGTGCTTGGCTCCGTAGAGCACTTTGATGAAGATATGGCGTTTAGAGATCTAAGCGCAAGAAAGTTGGAATGTGCGCGTGTAATAGAGCTGCTGGAGACTGAGCTGGCCAATAAGAGATTTTCTGAGGTTGAGATGCAGGTCATTAATGATATGTTGTCTGAGGCTAGGGGGTTGATGCATGAGGGAGATGCGGAAAAGATGCGTGCCTTTACCAAAAGGTTTAGAGAAAGGTTTGTTGAGCTTGGAAGGAGAGATGACTTTTTATACGAAAAGGAGTAATGGTTACGATTTAGGGGGTCTCTAAATGCCATCAGTAACTTTTGTATCCCAGGATGGGGTTGAGGAGACGTATGAAGCCCATGAGGGAGAAACTCTTCTTACTCTTGCACATAGAAACAAGGTTGATTTAGAGGGCGCGTGTGAGGGTTCGTTGGCGTGTTCAACGTGTCACTTGATAGTTGATCCGGAGTGGTACGACAAGGTAGAGGCACATAACGCATTGTCCGATGAAGAAAATGATATGCTTGATCTGGCATTTGGTCTTACTGAGACATCTAGGCTTGGATGTCAGATTGTAGTTACCAAAGAGCTTGACGGTCTGCGCGTCATGCTACCCAGTGAGACCAGAAATGTATCCTTTTCTGAGCGTGAGGAGTAATTGCGTATTTTGTTGAGAGGGAGGGAGTATGACTAGATCAAAATTAGTTTGTGTGGCTTTTCTCGTTTTAGTCTGCGGTCCTCTTATTGCGGCCTATCCGCTCTCTCTGTGGTTTATGAAAGAAGTTTCATTGTCTTTTGTGGACGCTGTACGCGATTCTGGTAGTGGCCTCTTTCCAGTAGAGTCAGTCAGCTATGAGGATTTTGAGGTTAAGGTAACTGCACCTAATCAAATCACGTTGCGGAATTTTGAGGTAAAGGTAGGTGGCGCGTCGATTGTGGCGGAGTCCTTATTGCTATCCTATAACCCATTTAAAAACACGCTAGGTTTTGCGTTGCCTAACGGGACGGTGCGGGTGTTTGGGCTTCAGGAGATGGAAGAAGACGCAACTGGTGTGGTGGAGTGCAGGACAGGAGCCAGTTATAGTGCGGTGTTTCATGGCAATTTGCTAACACACATGTTCAGGAAACTGATATTGGGAGAGGCGGTTAAGAACGGAGTAGCGGAATTTACGTACGCGGATGATAGGGGTGTTGCTTGTTTTGATCAAGCATCTAGTGAGTATGTGCCTCTGTATGACCAAGCGTATCTATCTGTGGAAGAAAAAGGTTTGGTGAGTGGTGAGCAGGGGTCCATTGTCACTGTAAATTCAGAATTTTCGAGAAATAAAAATGCGGATGGAGTGGGGGAGGTATTCTTTCAAGTTAAAGATTTTTCCCTTCTTCAGCGACCCGGCTCTACGAGCGCTGAGGGGAAGACTCTAGATGTAAGCATTCCATCCATGGAGCTACGCAGTGATGACTTTGGTTTGTCAGTGCGCGGAAGTGCTTTCTTATCAGAGAGTTGTATGGTTGCCTTTCCCGCGAAATGTAAGTCAGATCTCAATTTTGAACTTAAAGGTTTTACTAAGTTTTCGCGGTTTATATCCGAGCTGGTTCAAGCGCAAGCCAAAAAAGATAATAAGGCAAAGGTTCATATGGCAAACGACTACATCACTGTCTTTGAAGCAGTGATTAGTGCGCTTAAAAGTGCAACTCCTCTTACCGAAGATGGTTCTGATATTTTGACTTTTGCCGTGAAATCCGATGGCAAAAGTCTCACTATAGGTAATATGCCATTTTTAGAATTCTCAAAGTTGCTTGCGGAAAAGATCAAGGGGCGGACCGAAGGCACAACTGAGGACGCACTTAACCAAATATCTCCATGAAAGCGCTCTGGGTAGAGAGACGAGTTGTGAAAATAGCGATAAAAACGGTCTGTGGGGGATATGTAAACAAAGACATTAGCTAATGTTGTAAAGGATGTGAATTAGCATATTATAAAAGTCGCAGATTTACCGGATGTTATATTCTACTTTAATTGCGTAAGTTTACTTTATTGATTTTACTTTAGCTGCGTGGCGCTGCTTAGTTTTACGATCAAGCTTAGATTTTGTAGGTCATGGTTACCGTGCAAAATGTCTTCTGACTGCATAGTCGCTATTGCTTATGATGTTGTGAGCTTGTTTGCGATAGTGCCGTGCCACAGTTACTTGCTCACATAAAGACTTTACTGTAGTGTGAGGCGTATGCACGTGATTTGCCTATGGTTAGATTGTTTTTTCTCTTGCTATTCTTAGCACCCCTTGCGTGCCACGCGGGCTCCTCTGTCGCTGATGATGAGGGATTGCCGCCCAGGATACAGCACCGTGCCAACAGAATTTTCGGGATGACAAGATGTTTGGTATGTGCTGGGGAGTCAATACGTGAGTCCCAGTCCTCATTTGCGGTTAGTATCAGGGGCTTTATATGGAGTGAAATTCTCAATGGTCGCACGGATGATGAGATACTAGCTGATCTCAGGGATAGGTATGGGGAACAGATACTCGGTACTACGCCATATGAGGGGCGCACTTACTTCTTGTGGATGCTGCCGCTGCTGGTTTCTGTCGCACTCAGTGCAATGGTGGCAATAAAATTACGGCGGTTAAAGAGCCAGGGGGGCGGCTAGTACCGGATGTTGCTTGGGATGCCAGATTTGTACTTATACCATAGCCATGTGTGAAGTTGATGTGGAATTTTATCGGCACAAAATTCGGTCAAAACTTGTTCTTGTATACGCTATTCCCGCAATTGCCTAAATGTGTGGAGAAGCGTAACTAAATTCCCTGCCATTCCTGGGAGCTTACTTGTACACCTAGTATGTCTAGCACACGATCTACCGAGTTGCTGACTATGTCATCCAGAGATTTGGGATGGTGATAGAACGCAGGTATGGGTGGAGCTATTATTGCCCCCATTTCTGCTAGCGACACCATTGTGCGTAAATGCCCAAGATGCAAAGGAGTTTCTCTTGGCATGAGCACCAGTCTTTTTCGCTCTTTCAGTATTACGTCCGCAGCTCTGGTAAGCAAGCTAGAAGTTATACCTGATGCAATTTCGGACATGGTGCGCACGGAACATGGTACTACAACCATTCCTGTGGTCTTGAAAGAGCCACTGGCTATTGATGCGCCTACATTGTGTGCATCGTGGTAATACGTACAGTATTCTGAGCAAAGCTGTTCTACAGTGATCAGATGGCCGCATTCATGGGCTATAGTTACCTTTGCTGCATCGCTCACTACTAGGTGCACTTCGTACCCGGTCTGACGCAACTTTTGGAGCATACGTACTGCATACAACGCTCCGGATGCCCCACTAATTCCCACAATTATTCTTTTTTGCATAGGTGATGCTCCCCGCACATGGCCCCATTCTAGAATTAGAAGTGTCGAAGTACAATGCGTTTTTCTTAATATGCTTAACCATTAGTTTGTGTGCTCTGCATGTTTTCTTTATCTGTGGCCAGGCTCGTTATGTCCCCATCCCGGAGCTCTCGTCACTCCTCTTTGTTGTGCTAGGTATCTTCTGGCAAAAATCCCGAAAATGGAAACTTGTCAGTATGCCATAAGCGACATTTTTGCACTGCACGCTTCTGTGAGCTTATTGGATTTTACATTTACTGGATTTTTTGTATCATTGGGCGGGTGATTCTTTGCGAATGTGTCAGAATGGGTAGTTATAACGCGAGCTCAATAACTGTTTTGAGGGGTCTCGATGCGGTCAAGAAGCGTCCTGGTATGTATATTGGAGACACGGATGACGGCTCTGGGCTTCACCATATGGCATATGAGGTTATAGATAATGCGATCGATGAAGCCTTAGCGGGGTTTTGTAACAAAATAGATATTGCAATAGAGGCCGACGGGTCTGTTTCCGTTACGGATAACGGTCGCGGTATTCCTATAGACATTCATGAGGAAGAGGGAATCTCTGCTGCTGAGGTTATAATGACGCAGCTTCATGCAGGGGGTAAGTTTGATCACAACAGCTATAAAGTATCAGGTGGGCTGCATGGTGTTGGTGTATCCGTGGTTAATGCGCTCTCAAGCTGGTTGGAGCTAACGATCTGGAAAGAAGGCAGAGAGTACTTTATGAGATTTGAAGACGGGGCTGCTGTTTCCCCGTTAAGGATGGTAGGAGAATGTGGCAGTAAGAAGGGCACCAAGGTGAGTTTTATGCCATCTGCTTCCGTGTTTTCTCACACCGATTTTAGCTACTCTACTTTGGAGAACAGAGTTAGAGAGCTTTCTCTGTTGAATTCTAACGTAGTGATTACTCTTAGGGATTTGCGAGAGTCCCCTGTTGTTGAGTCAAACTTCGGTAATGTTTCTGAGGAGGGTAGTAGCGGTACTGCGGCGTTTGTCGAATATTTAGATCGCAATAAGACTCCAGTGACCAGGGTTATTTCTCTCAAGGGGATTATGAGTGGCTACGAGATAGCTGTAGAGCTCTCCATGTGCTGGAATGACTCTTATTATGAGAACATGCTGTGCTTTACAAACAACATTCGCCAAAAAGATGGAGGTACACACCTTGCGGGATTTCGTTCAGCACTTACCAGGTGTGTTAACAACTATGCCACTAGTGAGGGGTGCCTGAAAAAGGCGAAGGTTTCTATTATAGGGGAAGACGTAAGGGAAGGATTGACTTGCGTGTTGTCAATCAAGATGCCTGATCCTAGGTTTTCATCCCAAACCAAGGATAAGTTAGTCAGTTCAGAGGCGAGGTTGGTTGTTGAAAGCATAGTTTTTGAAAAACTTTCTTCGATTTTTGAGACCAACCCTAAGCTGGCGATGAGCGTGGTGGAAAGGGTCATCAGGTCAGCTAAGGGTAGGGAAGCAGCTAGGAAGGCCCGCGAGGTAATTAAGAATAAGGGTGCACTTGACTTTACAGCTCTACCCGGAAAATTGGCTGACTGCCAGGAGAAATCTCCCGAACTTTCTGAGCTATTTATAGTTGAGGGTAATTCTGCTGGGGGTTCTGCGAAGCAGGGTAGGGATCGTAGATATCAAGCAGTGCTTTCACTAAGGGGTAAGATCCTCAACGTGGAGCGCGTAGGGCTGGACAGGATGCTTTCCTCTAGTGAGATTGCTTCGCTTATTACGGCTATAGGTAGCAACATAGGGATAGGCAGCTTTGATGTGTCAAAGGTTAGGTATCACAAGATCATCATAATGACTGATGCCGACGTTGATGGTTCACATATACGCACTTTGCTGCTCACTTTCTTCTTTAGGCACATGAAGGACATTATAAGTGAGGGGTATCTCTACATCGCTCAGCCTCCTCTATATAAGCTTACTAGACATAGGAGAGATACGTACATCAAGAATGATGAGGCACTGAGTGACTACATTGTGGGTAATGCGACCCGGAGCTTGGTTCTCAGCGGGGGAGCGGAACACTCAGGTGCAGGGTTGCAGTCCATACTGCGCAAGTGTATGCGTATTTCAAATGTAACCAAATCCTACGCTAGGATCATACCGCAAGAGGTTTTTGAGTCGCTCATTGTGCAGTATAAAAGAGCTGGTCTGGGATCTCCCGCAGACATTGCTGCCCATTTGAATAGGGTGTTTTCGGAATATCAATGGAATGTTGATGTATCTGAGGACGGCGTGCTGAAAATCTTCAGGTTATCTCAGGGCATGGTTGATAAGTACGCGATAGGGATGGATTTTATAAATACCAGGGATGTGCAAGGAGTTCTCAGTATGCTAGATGGCATAGAGGACGTGTTTGTCGAAAATGCTATGCTGTCCGCCAAAGATTACCAGGTGAAAGTGCGTTCTCCCTGTGCGCTGGCCAGTAGCGTTGTGGAATTTGGACGTAAGGACATGGCTCTCCAGAGGTTTAAAGGTCTTGGTGAGATGAACGCCGATCAGCTGTGGGATACTACACTCAATCCGGAGACTAGGACGCTACTAAAGGTTAAGATATCGGATTACGCTGCAGCGGACTCTATCTTTTCTGTGCTTATGGGAGATCTTGTTGAGCCTAGAAGAGATTTTATCAATGATAACGCACTAAGGGTCGAAAATATTGATTCATAAATCAGACTCGGCGTTGCTGATGTCCTGTGCTTGTAGTTTTACCGGTTGAGATTGTCATTTTTAACTGTGCGTTGCGGTACCTGACCTGTCTTGGTTATTGTTATTGACGGGGTGGTTTCACCTGGTAGAATAGCGTTGTTTTTTTGAGGGTGGTTATGGCAAAAGGTGGTAAGGTCGCTAAGACCGCGAGTAAGAACAACCCTAGCCAGCGTAAAAAGGGTAGCTTAACCAAGTCGTATTCGGGTAAGGCGGTGAGGCCTGTGAAGTACGTTAATAGGGATGCAGGGCACGTGTTTATGGCGGCTCAGTTTGATGATGGCAGTTTAGTTGAGGGTTCTGACGGAGTTCCGTTGCAGTGGTCAAGTATATAGGGTTGTTGTGGTTAGAGTGGTAGTAGACTCTACTGAGGTTGAAGTAGAGGATGGCGTCACTGTCCTGCAGGCGTGTGAAAGTGCCGGGGTCGAAATTCCCAGGTTTTGCTATCACGAGCGTCTGGCTATAGCAGGCAATTGCAGAATGTGCCTGGTGGAGATTTCTGGTCAGCCAAAGCTGGCGGCTTCTTGTGCCATGCCCGTATCCGAGGGTATGGAAGTAAGCACTAATAGCGAAAAAGTTCGAAAAGCTAGGGAAGGCGTCCTCGAATTATTGCTCATAAATCACCCTCTAGACTGTCCAATCTGTGATCAGGGCGGGGAATGTGACCTACAGGACCAGGTAATGGGTTACGGGCGCGGTATTGGTAGGTACGACGAGAGTAAGCGTGCCGTGTCAAAGAAGGTGTTTGGGCCATTAATTGAGAATTCAATGAATCGGTGCATACACTGCACTAGGTGTGTGAGATTTTTATCGGATGTTGCGGGAACGTATGAGTTTGGCACTTTTGGTAGGGGTGAAAACATTGAGATCGATTCTTGCGTTGAGAAGGGTATCCTTTCAGAATTGTCTGGTAACATAGTAGATTTGTGCCCCGTAGGTGCGCTTACGTCAAAACCGTACTCATTCAAAGCTAGGCCGTGGGAGCTTTCTCACTGTGATACCATAGATGTTTTGGATGCGGTATGCAGTAATATTAGAGTTGACTCCCGTGGTTTGGAGGTTATGCGCGTCCTGCCCAGGCTTAACGAGGATATCAATGAGGAGTGGATATCAGATAAAACGAGGTTTTCGTGTGATGGTCTAGGTGTTCAGCGCCTTGACAGGCCGTACGTGAGAAGGGGCGGTAAGCTTGTGGGCGTCAGTTGGGACGAGGCACTCTCGTTAGTTGCTAAGAAATTCCGCAGCGCATCTCCTGGTAAAGTTGCCGCAGTTTCCGGAGATATTACCGATTGTGAATCTATGCTTCTGTTGAAAAAGCTTATGCTGCACCATGGTAGTGACACTATGGACTGCAGGCAAGATGGTGCCAAGTTGCTACCATACCCTAGGAGCATGTACCTGTTCAATACGTCCATATCCAGGATAGAAGAGGCGGATCTGTGTTTATTAGTGAATGCGAATCTGAGGTTTGATGCTCCCATAATAAATGCCAGAATGCGCAAGCGTTACCTGAGTGGTGATATGGTGATTGCTACTGTGGGGCATGACTTTGAGTACACATATGCGGTGAAGAGTTTGGGTAGGGAGCTCAAGGTACTGAAAGACATTTACGATGGGCAACATGAATTCTGTAAAGCTATACGGGCTGCAAAAAGGCCTATGATTGTGCTTGGACAGGATGCTCTTCTCTCGGAAGATGGAGGGGGAGTGCTGCTCCTGGCCGCGCGCATTGCTGAGAAATTTGACATGGTACAGGAGGGCTGGAATGGATTCAATGTGCTTCACAGAGCGGCTGCTAGGGTTGGAGGGTTAGATATAGGCTTTCTTCCTAGGGATCCGAGTAAAGTTGGAGTGCACGAGATTTTGCGTCAGGCCTCTGACGGTGGTTTTCAAGTGTTGTATCTCTTGGGCGCTGATGAACTCGATCTTAAGTCTCTTAAGAAGTCCTCGGGTGCCTTGCCGTTTGTAATATATCAGGGGCACCATGCGGACCACGGTGCACATGTGGCGGATGTAGTATTACCTGGGGCTGCATATACAGAAAAGAGAGCTACTTACGTGAACACTGAGGGTAGGGTGCAGAGAACGGAGGTTGCCATTCGCTCCCCAGGAGATTCCATGGAAGATTGGATGATCTTGAATGCATTGGCAGAGCGCATGGGGTGTGGTTTTGGTTATGGCTCTGTGTTTGATATTTGGGATGAGCTTTCTAGTGTTGGTGCCCAGTTTAAGGAGGAGAATATAGGGAATTTGATTGCCCAGGAATGGTTTTCTCCGCCCGAAAGTTTTGAGTTGCCTGCATTCGAACGGGAGTTTACCGCTGCAAAGAGGAATTTTTATATGACAGATCCCATCAGTAGAGCATCTGCAACTATGGCGAAGTGTACTAGGTTTTTTATGGACAAAGCTTGTTGATATGGGTGTTCTCCAGGGCTTTTTTGTGCAACTTTTTTCTTTTGAATTGCCAATGATCTTTGTTATGCTTGCTGTCATAATAGGGGTTATGCTTTCCGTTGCGTATCTTGTGTACATGGAGCGCAAGGTTATAGCCTTTATGCAGCTAAGGCACGGTCCAAGCGTGGTTGGGCCTTTTGGCTTACTTCAGCCATTTGCTGATGCGCTCAAGCTCATAACAAAAGAAAGCATTTTGCCGTTGCAGTCGAAAAATTTTGCCTTCTTTATTGCCCCTATTGTCATGTTTACCTTAGCGCTATCTGGGTGGGCGGTTATACCGTTTGGTGCCAGCGTTCAAGTTGTAAATGGTGTTGAGGTCGTCATTCCTAGGTCCATTGCTGATATTAATTTGGGGGTTTTGTACATTTTCGCTATATCCTCTCTGGAGGTCTATGGAATCATTATGGCGGGATGGTCCAGCGGCTCCAAGTACGCATTTTTGGGTGCCATCAGATCTGCATCTCAGATGATTTCCTACGAGATATCCATGGGACTGGTTGTACTTGCTGTGGCGGTGTCTACGGGGTCTTTGCGACTGGTTGATATCGTCATTGCGCGCCATTCTATGCCGTATTGGATGGATCTGCTCATGCTACCCATGGCATTTGTATTTTTCATTTCAATACTTGCTGAAACAAATCGCCACCCATTCGATTTGCCAGAAGCCGAGTCGGAGTTGGTGTCTGGGTATAACGTTGAGTATTCATCAATGCCATTTGCTCTGTTCTTTTTGGGTGAATATGCCAATATGATCCTTGTCAGCGCCATGATGACAATATTTTTCCTGGGCGGGTGGTATCCACCGCTGGATATAGGTTTGTTATACCTAGTACCCGGCTTTGTGTGGTTCTGCTTAAAGGTTCTGCTGCTGCTGTTCTGTTTCATATGGATTAGAGCAACAGTGCCTCGCTATCGGTATGATCAACTTATGAGATTGGGATGGAAAATATTTCTTCCGTTTTCTTGCGTGTGGGTTGTTGTGATATCTGGGATTCTCTTGTATTTTGATAAGCTTCCCAAGTAGAGGGTGGCAGATGTTTTTGGTACCTGTGCTACTTTCCTGGCCCTCCTTTTTGTGTTTCTGTTGATGGGGTATGGGTTGGTGTCATAGGTAGACTGCTGCTTGTACCTTCGAGCGTAAGTGCGCTAATATCCTCGCTGCAAGATTGCAGTGTTGTCCACGGATCTTCACCCACGTCTTCTTTGCTAAGTTGTGAATCAGGGGATTGTTGGCCAGTTTCATGCATGCGTGGCCCTGATCCTTGTGCGCCTACGGATGTATCTTGCCGCATGCTAGCAAGCCCTTCTGCAGCATCTTCTAGCTCTTTGTCTATCGTGCTTGCACTTAGGTCTTTTAGTGCAGCGGTGTTTGATCCGAAAAATTGCTGTGTAGTAGGTTCATGACTTTCGGGCTCAGTAGCCACGTCTGCGCTCATGCTGCCACGCTTCTCGAAATACTGCACCTTCTCTCTTACTGAGCCGCTTGCATAGTGCGACATTGCAGTAACACTTCTTCCTTCATTTAGCATGTGCTCATTCATAATCTCCATGAGTATACGCCGTCCATGATCTTGACTGATAGATGTTTCACTTTCTAGATCGGGAAATTGCATGCCTGATGGAGGCGTGTTTTTTACTGTGTTCACTGCTGATACTATTCCTGGAAGATTATTACGCTGTATCGTCACGTTCAAGTTTGTGTTGGAAATTCTAGCAATCTTTTGCATTGTTTCCAGTGAGGACTGGATACGTTGATCAACGTCATGTCCGAATCCGTACGGTGAACTAAATCCTCGTTCCAAACCGTGTTGTACCTCACTATCTTGTATCTTTAGCTCAGTTCCCAAGACTGCGCACCGCACATTGTGTTTTTGTGCCACTGATACTATTGCATTATCAACTTGCGCAGCATTGTTACCGCCTTGTTGTGCGCTCTCTATTTTGGAATACTCGAGGAGTAGATCATTTGAGAACTGTTCAACATTCGCTGTTGTGGGCACATCAAACGCGTAAAAATGGCCAGCTCTTTCGCATACACTCACAACGTTATTCCAAGCTCTCTCCGTCCCGGATGCGCTCTGTAAGGGTTCTGCGTTCTCCGCAGCCAACGCGTTGCTACTGTCTTGCACTCCAAGCTCGCGCAAAATGGCAGCGGTCTTCTCCGAAAGATTTGATGATGGAGGTAATTTAATGTCTGCAATAGGTATGCCACCTGTCCGTATTGGTGGTGTTTCTCCCAGTGGCGCTATATCACCTCCTAATTCTGTATAGTCCCATAATAGGGTTTGACCATTACCCGCGTAAGGTTGTGCTTCTATCTCCTCTTCTGAGCTCACATCACTTGCGTAGTCCGATATGGATTGGTCATAATCAGCGACTCCTGACCCATGTTCCTCTGCTAGCTCTCCAGTCATTCCTGGTGCAACTCCCCCGACAATGCCCAGTTGTGATCCATATTTTGTGACATAGTCATTTACCGTGTCGGCGACGAACTCTAGCGCGCGCTTTCCTTCGCTGAGGCTCAGATCATCTGGGTGTTTGTTGTTGATTAGCTGATTTCTAGCGTCTCGTACAGCTACTGCTAGCATGGGTAGGTACTCTATGGCTGGCAACTTGATCTCATATTCGGTTTGTTGCACGTTGTCACAGATGGTCTTTATGAATTCCAATGAATCCTTTATCTCTGCATCTAGCTTATTACCGAACCCGTAAGGAGAAGTGCAGTTAGTAGGTATAACGGCACCACTCCCTGTAAATTTTACTGCCCCGCTACTGTCTACCTGCACAGCGTCAGTGCTCTTACCTAGATACGTGCATCGAATTCCGGTAGTACCATGGTCGATGCTGTCTCCAACATGTGTAGCCAAGTCATCATTTTTAATGAGGGATTCGAGCACAGATTGTTCTGCAACTAAAGCTGCATGTGTTGCCTTGAAGGAGGCGCAAGCTGCTGATACGTTGCTCTCTTCACTGGCATCAAATGAGTAATGTAATTCTAAATTGTGACATATATTGACTATATCAGCCCATTCTTGCACTCCCGCTTCCACGCTCTCATGCGCTTGGATTGCGCGTCCTTCAATATTTCTTAAGTAATAATCTAGCGCATTGATCTCTGGTTCGGTTACTGTGGCTGGCTGTGGATGCTGAAAATCTGCTGCTATGGGCTCTACCGGGTCTTCGATGTGTGCTGATGTACCGGCATCCCCAGATGTGCGCTGTTCCATGGTGCTACCTGGGCTCTCTGGTGCTGGTCCCATCCCCTGTTCGGCACTATGCTCTACGCTCCTATCTATGCCTGCCCCTGCTGACCTCTCCGATACGTTCTTCCATACACCGCTTCTGAGCGCATCTTCTAGCGAGAACCCTCCAACGAATACCTTGCAGTTATTGAAGTTCAACCGCTCTCCCTTTTCGCCACATTTTTGTATAAAATTATCTTCTACCTTTATCGTTCCGTCTGCACATATTGCCACGGAGACCTTTTGTTCTTTACCCTGCGTGGGCTTCCAAGTAAGGTTCAGCCTCACAATACCTTCTGTTACCGTATAGTTGCGCTTATTGCCTACCTTTTCTACATATCCTTGATCCTGGTCTTCATTGAAACTGAATTGCGCTCTGCTCAGACTGTTGTCGTTACAAAAACCACTGTTGAGCAACTTGCTAACCAGTAGTGTTTCGTTGCCCAATTTGACTGCCACGATTGCGCCGGATATGTCGCAGTATGGCTGAGTCAACTTCCTACCACCACTGGATTTGACGAAATTCTTTTCTACTTCCTCTTGAGTCTTTCTTTTGAGCTCATGGTATCGCAACCTATGTTGTGCGAGTAGCTGCAAACAGCCATTTTTAGGTTCAAAGAGTGACCCCTCCAGGTCTTTCGCTATGTCACACGCAGAGAGATTGTCATTGTTTTTGTGGTGCAGAGCGGCCCCGTGAGAAACTAGAGTTTCTAAAATTTTCAGGTGTCCGCTCTTGATGTCTCCCCTGTTTTGTACCAAGTGGATCAGCAAGCTGTGTATAGGTGTGTTGCCGTTCTTATCGGTCTGATTTATATTACTCCCTGTCTGCATTGCGGCAATGAACGCGCCATAATCGCCGGAAACGGTAGCATTGTGTATACGGGAATTTTGTTCAATGTCGCACCCACCGATTGGAAATACGGCATAATTCTCATATATATGGCGTTGCAGTGCGCCCTGACTTGCCGCTCTTACTAGTATTGTGTTGAGATCACAAAAGTCGGCTATGCTGTTGCTGCTCAACTTCGTTTCTATCGCTCTGAACAAGTCGTATGAGGGATTGACTGATGCAAGCATTTCCACACAGTTGTCCCCGTTCGCGTTCCTGTGCTTCAGAAGCACATCTCTAAGCGTTTCTTGATCCTCCTTACCTAAGTTTACTAAGAGCTCTGCGAGTATCTCTTGCAGTACGTCCGCCTTAGCTATTCCTATACCAACTTTACTTTCTGATAGCTCTTGCAGAACGCTTTGTAGTGCGTTATTCCCATTATGGTCTACGTTAGCGAGCAGACTTCTTGTATCACTATTCTTAATGAGCTCTTTTATATAGCTTCTGTGGGCATCCGTGAGACTTCGCGTTGACACAGCATCTGATATAGCATTCGAGAATAGGGTGTGGAACGTGTTGGCCGAATTCCTGGCAAATGCAGGGTTTTCTCGCACAAATTGCGCGAGCGAGTTTACCACTCCGGGATAGTAGCTGCGCTGTAACTCTGACTCAATTGAGAGAAGTCGATGCTTTAGCTCTGATTCCTTGTTTGTGGCAGTACGAGACTCCTCTCGCAAGCTTGTGAGCGTTGCTGAGTCGTCGTGCCCTTCTATGCGCTCTAAAGCCCCAATTACAGAGGCGTGACTCCGCGACTGTGTAGTGCAATTACACTGTTTAAGTAGGTTCCCATACAATTCAGCGAAGTCACTATTCTGCTCCAGAATTGTGGCGTCCTCGGCGACGAGCTTCGACAATTGCACCGGTAGGTTATCCCCTTCTGTATTACATACGTTCGGTCTGAGATCATCTGCCCTATGCCTGAGTAAATACCCGATAAAATCTAGATTCTTTACGGCAATCGCGTGTTCTATCGGAGACATTCCTATCTTCCAATTTTTTGCTACAAACGCATCCATTGGTATTTTGTGCAAGTGTTCTAGGTCATTCTGTCCGATAGATGTGGAATTTACTATGTCGAATAAGGTCTTTTGGTGATGGACTAATAATTTTCTAGGACCACCAACGACGGTTTTTGCCGGTTCTAGCGGCTGTACCTCGGTGTGTGATTGTAGGGACAAACTCGTAAGCAGGTTTGTCAAGGCCATCTTGTCAACAGCCTTGGCTCCTTCAGCCTTTTTTAATTCCCGAAGTAGTGTATTTTCCTGTGCACTAGCATGTATCCCGGAATCGCTGGCTATAAAGGCACTAATGGCACTGTCCCGCCGTTCCAGGCTTGCACTTCCCACGGTGCTGTAAAAGAAATCTCTCCCTTTTTTGTCGCTCTTACTTGAAAGTGTACCAAGCTGAGAGTCAAGCTCCGGCTTCTTGCGTATGAGCTCCAGCATCTCTGTGGTGCTGGATTCATTGCTGCATCTGGATGCGTGTGCGAGTATGCCCATGCCTTTTTGGTCAACTGTGTTTAGGCGCTTATCTCCTGTAGCAGAGTTGGTGATTAGTGCTTCAAAAACATATCTTCCATCATCTGTCTTCATACCACTTCGTGCACACAAGTGCGCCACATTTTCTCCTTGCGATGTGGGAATAGATGGATCGCCTCCGAGTTCTATGAGCCTATTGAGAATTTTATGGTTACCATGCAAGGCAGCTAAGTGTAGTATGGAGCAGCCATCTGTGAGCTCGTTGATGATATCATCAACACCACCGACATCTTGCTGTGCTTCCAGGTAGGTGGCGTGATCCTCGAGTAGCTTTTCTGCCTCTTTAAGATTCCGAGATTCTAACGCTATGCGTAGGAGATTGTCGGTGCCTCGCCGCTGCATCACATTGTAAGTTCCAGTTTCTGTGTAGTTCTTGAGCGTTTCGAGATCTTCCGCATTCAAGTCCGGGTTATACCGAAGCAATATACTTCTAAGAGTGTAGGAGAACTCCGAGTTCGGGACAAAACCGGTATTTTTTTTATCTTCCTCTAGTAGCGCATTTACAGTCTGATGTGCTAGATATCTTAACACGCCTTTTCCTGCCTCGTTGTTGGGGCATGTCTTAACCGCAATATCGTATATGAGGTTCTGAGTGCGCTCTTGAGCGTCCGGGCCCGCGTTTTGCGTACATATTAGGACATCAAAATTGTGCCTCAGCAGCGCTTCTATTGCGTGCTCATTACCCGCTTCAATGGCGCAATACAGCATACGATGCCCACGTTCTGTTTGCAGCCGTGGCATATGCAGCGTATTTATATACGCTTCGCACGCATTGGGCATGAGCCCAGGCTTCACTATTTCGGGGATTAGGTCATCATCTAGTGTAAAAACACGTTCAGTCTCGAGCAAAAACGCAAGCATGTTATCTTTAGAATCTTTTAGCAGGCCATTCCCGTCTGGCCACTCAAACCCAGGGTTGTTTGATACATGTGCTATAAGATTTGGGTTGTCGTGCGATACTGCGTGTTGTATCAGAAGAGCGTTATAGTCAAGATAGTCGCTGCTTTCTCTATCCGGTTCAGCGGCGAACCTACTTAAAGTTTTGAATAACTCCGCGTTGTACACATTATTTTCAGCCATATTCACCAGCAACCGCTGACACAGGCTTTGAAGCCCCGCATCATTGCCTATATAATCTCTCTTGATTCTATCCAAGAGGGCACTATGCACATCAGGGTTGTTATTTTTAGCTGCTTGCTCCACTAAGCCTTGGAGGTTTCGTTCGTTACCTAGTATGTTGATCTTTTTCCCGCGGTTTTGTGCCCTACGTTGGCTATTCAGCCCGTCTGCGAGGTCAAATACCCATTTCAGCGCGGAAGGACTATCGTACGTTAGCGCCTGCTTCATTATTGACCCGTCTACCAGTAAACGCTCTATGTCCTGCTCACTTATAGCAGTTGATATAAAGGCGCACATTGCGCTGCACGATTCCTCGCCCATGGAAAATGCAACATCCACTGGTGTTCTTCCTTCAGCGTCCCTCTGTGAGATTGCCTGTATAACCTGCCTCGATGAGCTCCTGGTAGGGGATTGTGTTGTGTGCGGTAGGGAGAAGAGAGTATCGAGGTTGCCCGTCTTAATGAGAGTGTGTATCAGGTTGTCCTCGCTGCTGCCGTATTGTGAACATATCTCCGAACTTTTCATCTTACCCAGGAGATAATTTGTCATGGCAACATTATTGCCCTTTATTGCGCATTGAAGAGGGGAGCCTAGGGAAGAGATCTTCTTGTAATCAGCTCTGAAGGCCAAATTTTCCCTGCGTGCATCATTGAATCTGGATACCACGATATCCATCTGCGCTGGCACACCATGCATGGCCGCAAGTGTAAATAAGCTATGCCCCTTTTTATCTGGAAAAGATGTTTGCCTCAAAGCCCCTAAGGTCTTGAAATCTTGTGCAATTTCCTTCTTGAATTTGTGTGCGTCGCTCGACAGTGATTCCAGCATGTCCGCATATTTGTATAGGAGCCCATAGTTTTGCAGTGCTCTGTCGTCGCTTGTAGCACTACTATCTGGTGCTAGATCGCCCGTTGTACTACTTTGCTTGGGTTCATACAGCTCAGCCACGCTTTTTGATGTTTTGTGCTGTGGTAATGGCAATATCTCCTCTGTCAGAGATGGATGTACCGTCTTAAGAGCATTTTCTAAGGTGCCTCTGTTTGTTGGAGCTGCGTACTGCAGTATTCTTCTTGCAGCATTAAGGGAAATGTGCTTGTCACTATTGAGTATACCCACGGCCATGACGCCAGCTGCTTCTGGGTTAACTCTTGCAACTTGTGCTATGCTATGCTCTATGGTGCGCTGTAAATCTGCGCTACTGTGGCGCATCTCAGCATCTCTGCAGACCTTTTTATGGAATTCAAGAAGGGCATATGTTGCCTGTGTATTACCGCTGTCAGAAGCCACTTCAAGTACGCTCCTGCCCGATTTGGGTTCCTCTGAATATACGGCATCTGGCACTACTTTAAGTACTGCAAGTATTTTGTCTGTATCACCTGCTGCAGCGAGATCTATCGTGGAGCGACATATCTCTTCTTTTAATGACCGTGCGATATCTGTTGTTGCGTATTGTTGCGCGTATTGTAGCACATTATGGAGAAGTGTAGGGATCTTCTCCTTGTCGCACGTACTTATTGCTTTGCCAATTATTGAGGTACCAAAGCAATCCCTTTGTGACATTGCTTTCGAAACCATATTGGCCAGTTCAGGGACTTGAGAGCTATTCAACACCTCTTGCAAGGTGTCAGGAGCTGAGTTTGCCCGAACAACTGGCATCACACCCTCTGTGGTGAAGATATCAAGATCGATATAATTAGATCCCACCTTAAAAAACAGGTCGGGATTTTGCAGATACATATTCCGATTTAGGAAACTACGCGTCATCTCATTGAAATCGTATACGCGTAGCATGGTGTCGTCTGGATCTTGAGTAAGTTGCTGTAATAAGTCATGATGCTCATCAGAGGCTGCTATGCAGAACAGTAGCGCAGCACGATCCTCATGCGTATAGGTATCGCTGTTGTAGGCAGAGTTCCAAAAGTCGTCCGCAACCGTGTCGGAGTTGATGCACTTTACCAATCTTTGGGGATCCTCTTTCAAGAGTGTGCGCATATACGCAAAAACTGGGTCCAATTCCTGCGAATCAATGATCTTATTTACTGCTTCCTGATTATTGAGTTCCGCAGCTGAAACGAAAAACTCTCCGGCACGGTCAGGATCGCTGCCGGGCTGGCAGAATTCGTAAATCTCAAGATCATCGCGCTCTAATGCCTTATATATTGCTGATTTACCCTCGCTGTCTTTAGCCAGGAGGTCCACTTTCTTTTGGACAGGGCTGTAACTTTTTATATATGCGCCAAGTGATTCTAAGGGCTGGCTGCAAGTGTCATAAAGTACGTGAACTGGGGTTTGACCCATACCATTCTTATGGCTTAGCAAATCACTAGAATCTCTAACGCATCTAGGATTGTTTTTTGCGATTAGGGTAGGAAGATCCGCAGCGAATACAAACTTCTCCGCAGAGCCAGAATTACACGCGGCATGTACAATGTTATTACCAGATTTGTCCAAACGATATAGAACCTGTGGATGCAGCTCTGCAAGCCTAGAAAACGACCTCCTGTTGAACGCTATGTCTTTGTTTTTTAGTGCATGAGAGAGGGGAGTGTCACCCTTAGCATTAGTTGCACCCCAGTTAACATTCTCAGTGTCTAGCATGGCATCTAGGTACTCTACTGGGGCGTTTAGCACCATAAACGCCGGCAGATCTCCGTTATTGTCTGCTGTATTGAGGACGTCAGAGTTGCAAAATTTCAAGATCTCTTTGAATGCATTTACGCTGGGTCTTTCCCCGCCTTTAATCAGTGCATACTGCAACAGTGGCCTGCCGTCAAAAATCGGGCGGAACATGGCAGCGGCCCTGTCTGCGGCAGGAAGTGATTTCAATACTTCCTTGACAGCTGAGGCATCATCATCCGCTATTGCATTCAATAGCCTGCTGCGAATGTCGGTTTCTCCAGGCATTTGTTATTATTCCTTAGCACTTTAATTAATGCAGACATTACACGCTAATGGTTTACCACAGTATTAATTATACTCTAGGGTGGCGATGGTCACGCTGGGGGATACGAACATCAGTAGGCTGTAGGTGGGCGCAAACCATAGGCAGACATCTACCCCTGAAGGTCTTGCAGCAATCTTCATTGCGCCAAAAGTACAGGTCTGGATACTTGTACATATGTGTGCTCCAATACACCTCTGGGGTACTAATACCACGCAATTGCTACATCGCAAAAGAAATTAATTTTTTAATATGAGTTCACAGACCTGCGCGTACACCGAGCATTAAGCCACGCCGCTACGACACCAGAGTTGAGATGAAGGTCACTATTGGAAGCTTTCTCCAATATTGTTTGTACCATTACCGATTATTTTCCCATTACTACATTCAGCGGGTCAACGCAAACAATGGTTTCTCCCTTGGCGTATACCATGTTTACCTTGTCGGTTTTTGCATTTATGAACATCAGTGCTGGCACTGACATAAGCTCAAGCTCCATCGCAGCTTCCCCTACAGACATTCTCTTCAGCGATATCTCTTCTTCCGTTATGAAGCGCGAGTCTTCGATATCGGGACTGCCAGCCTCTTTGTTACTGAACGAATATCCCTTACATTTTGCTTCATCCCGAATAGATCGCAGTTTGCGATGTCTGTCTATTTTTTCCCCCTTGTACTTACGCAGCTTGCTGGCTATATGAGCTGCTGCGTCGTCTATAGCTTTGTAAACAGTGTCAGCGCTTCTTGATGTTCGCACAAATTCTTGATGATCTGCACATATGGAGATACAAGAAGTGAGCATGTGCGCCTCTTTTGCGAGCACAACCCTTGCACTTGTTCCTGGATTACCTTGTAGGTATTTACCCATATGGGATGCAATGCTGTTTTCAACATAGGATTTTATACTTGCTGTTGCCTTATAGCCTCTACACGCGATAATTATGTTCATGCAATATCTCTTGTACACCGGCGACTATTGTACTAGCAAAATCTTGAAAATTTACTATACTCTACCTATATGATACACATGCCGCTGGCGGTTGGTTGTAAATAGGGGGTGTTGCTAGTATGCTTGCAGCGTCGGTTTTTTCTTGTGTTGGGTCTGATGATCTGCTTTCGTACATTGACCAAGTGCGCACCTTTCCTGTCCTTTCCGAAGAAGAAGAGAGGCGCCTGGCCGAGAATTGGTACAGGAAGGGGTCAGTTGCAGATGCTCACAAGTTGGTTACCAGCCACCTGAGGTTGGTGGTGAAGATTGCCATGGGCTTCAAGAACTATGGACTCCCTATGATGGAGCTCATAATGGAGGGGAATATAGGCCTGATGCAAGCAGTGAAGCGGTTTAACCCTGATCTTGGCTTTAGGCTTGCAACTTATGCTATATGGTGGATCAAAGCTTCAATCAAGGATTATATTCTGCGTTCGTGGTCCTGCATACGTGTTGGCACTACACAAGCACAAAAAAAGCTGTTCTTTAGCCTGAGAAAGATAAAGAAGCGATTGCTGAGTTATGGTTCACAAATAACCAAAAAAGAAATCAAAGCCATTGCAGAGGAGTGCTCCACTTCGGAAGAGGAGGTAGAGCAAATGGATAGATTTTTTGCAAACAGGGATGTTTCGCTCAATGAGCGTGTGCACAGTGAAGGTTCTGTGGAGCTGCAGGACCTTATACCCTCTGCGCTGCCCAGCCAGGAGGTTGTGTATCTTGCAGATGAGGAAAGTACTGTTAAGAAGGCTATATTTGACGCTGCTCTCTCCACTCTGAATGAGAGGCATCGCGATGTTTTTGCTAGGCGTAGGCTACAGGAGCGTCCAGACACTCTGGAGAAACTGAGTGAGGAATACGGCGTCTCTAAGGAAAGGATAAGGCAAATCGAGTTGCAGGCGCTCGGCAAGATCAAGGCATTTATTGAGGCTAATAGGGTGAATGTGGGATGTTAATCGTGAGGTTTTTGGTTTGTTTCTGTGTCTTGTGTTGCTTACCTTCTTCTGGGTGGTCTTCCAACGCTTTGCTCGCTGGAATAGGGAATGTGTATCTCGTTGAGAAAAATAAAGATTGGAGCATATACACTGCGGTGCAGGAAGGTCAGAGATTCTGCTATCTGTTGTCCTTTCCTACCAAGCATGGTGATGGTGAGACTCGCGGTGATGCGGCGATAATGGTAACGAGGGTCAGTGACGTTTTTGATGAGGTAAGCGTTACATTTGGTGTTAAGTACGGGAATAAGCCTGTGGTGCTCACCGTTGACCAGAAGAAGTCATATTCCGTATCTATCATCGATGACCAAGTAGCGTGGGCTGAAAATGCTGATATTGATTCCGCTCTCATAGACGCTTTCAAGCGAGGTCTGAGTATGTCTGCTGTGGGATATGCCGAAGATGGTAGGAAAGTCGAAAGTGTGTACTCTCTCAGGGGGTTCAGTAAGTCTTACGAGAGAATGAGAAAGGTGTGCAGTGGCGGGGACTAAAAGCCGCCGCTTTCACGAGTTAAGTACAAGAGGGCGCTGCCACGCGCCCTCTTGCGGCAGTAGAGGGGGGTTAGAGCCTTGGAGAGTCTCCCCGGGCCTGGCAACTGATAGCTTGTCCCGGTGTCGGCGCGACAACGCCCGCCCGCGTTTTTTGGCGCAAGCACTTCGGGTTGTGCGCCGGGCTACGCTCCTTGTCCCACTGATCCTATCGAGTTATTGATGCTTGCGCTGCACTCGATAGTAACTGGTATTAGGTGCTTGCTGCTCGCCATTGGTGGCGTAATTTCCTCTTCAGCGCAGTCATCGTGTTCAGCGTCATGTTCAACAAGCTCGACTTCTTCTGGGTGGCAGCATGAAGCTCCTCTCTCTGATGCACGGTGCTCATCTGCAGCCTTTTCCCTCCTACAATCTGTAAGCCTCGTCACAACACCTGCCACGATACCCAGTAGTAGTAGTGCACCCCCACCGATCGCTATCGCTAAATCACCCTGGAGACCTGAGGCGTAAACACAGTAAACTCCGATGGCCCCAATACCACCAGCAAGTAACAGCAAGGAAGCCGCATATCCCACGTATATCAGAGTGGTAACTGCCTTACCAGATAACGCTTTGGCTTTCTGTTTTGATACAGAAGGAAGCACCGCGTACCCTCGTTTCTCAACTAGGAATCTGCGGAAATGCTCATTGGTATCTGAGCACTGAGATTGCATAAGAAACTCAGCCAAACACTTATAATCAGGGCTATCAACGAATTTTTGCAAAAACTGCAATCTCCCATGTATTTGGGAAACAAGCTCCATTGACATCCTATACACGTTTGTACTACCCTCTGGGTTCCTGCACAGGGCTTCATGTATGTAGTACGCAACACGCTCACGTGCCCTAGGATCCTGCATCATCTCATTTAGGCACCTTATGACTGCGGCTATCTCACTGTAAGACAGCGGGAACTTGCACACTTCACGTGAGTTGTGGTTTTTAATCATTAAATCCACTAGGCACCTACCTGCAGGGCTCGCAAGGATTCCCTCATCTATGTGCCCATAGTGTAGCGTCTTCATGAAAGGAAAGGAGAAATCGCGCGCGAATGTATATGCAATGCTACCGTCGCAGTGGATAATTGCCTCCACATTGCACGAAGATATCTCCAGATGCATATTCAGCAGCATGGATATGGCCGCTAGCGTGTTAGCATTCACCCGAGCGCACTTACGTATCCGTTCAGCGGTTATCAAGCCCACAGAGCGATGCCACATGCCGCAGTCTTTGATGGCTTGTTGTACTCCTGCTATATCTATCCCCAAAAAGAACTCCTTGCAGGACTCCTCGCTTGTGCTGCACAGCTCGTGATATCCCTCAAGCCTAGCATCGAAGTTTGACAGGAAACCAAGCAGTTTTGAAACTTCGGCTGCATTTTCCTCAATCAACTCTTGCTCAAGTATGTGGGAAAGGTTGCTCAGCTTTTCGGAAACCACATCACAAGCTTTGCTTGAGAATACCTTATATGCAAAACACTCTAGCTCCGCTGGGCTTGATGAATCCACAGCCTTACAGAAGGACCTCCTGAAAATTGTGTATACCTTGCCCCATTGTATCTGGCACCCATCTCCGCCACATTTCCTCATCTTCTTTAGGCGCGCAACTGCGCCATGCAACTTTTCGATGGTGTCAACAATTTCTGAACAGTTGCCAGAGCCAGCACCCAAGGAGAACAGCAGATCACCAACATGCTCAGGCATGAACGCAACTATTGAGAAAGCATATCTGCACAGCGACTCAAGGCCGTCACCACTTGCAACGTCTCTAACTACCGTGTCACGGGCACACATTTCCCGAAGCTTTTCGTATCTAACGGTGTGACCCGCCCTACTTACATCGTATAGGTACCGGAAGCCCCTAGCCCTTCTTTGAACCCTCAATCGGTATTTCGGAGCTCTTCCCTGAAGCAATGCGAACAATATCGCCCTTATAACAACTTCATTGACTACGCGATGATCGGCCCCTTGGCCTATAATCTCATTTGCGATGCCTTTAACCAGATTGTTTCCCATGACATTAGCAAGATAAGTAGTAAGCTACATACATGTGCTTGTATTCCATAGATAAGCACACACGTTATACTTTATCACAGAACTACCTGATTAGTCAAAATGTAGATACTAAATGTATAACTATGTGGTGATACGTGTGGATATGAGGTAGTAAAAACATCCGCCATGAAAGACATTTTGAGAACATGTCTCCGATACTGGGATTATCACCAAATGACAGATATATACTTTTATAGCTTTAAGCCGTAGTGAATTTAGATATTAGGCCAGAATGAGAGAAGCGCGCCCCTGTAATGTGCACTGCGAAACTTTGTGCACTTTATCTAAACGCGCCCCTCTGTGGGTGAAGTTGCGTTATCGCGTTGCTATATGGCAAACTCCACCCCTACTACGTATCTTGAGATTCCCTTGCCATTTACAAGAGAAGGGCTCACAGGTGATTTGACATTCATATGCATTACGTATTGGAGGCCGGTATATACACTAGTTATACCACCAACTTTGTACGTAAAACCACCCATGAAGCGCACGGGAACAGTGCCCTGCTCAACCTTTTCACCTCCAACGTTGGCGCCTAAGCTGAATTCCAAGTTGGGGACCAATAGCAATCCTTTAGTGCCCCAACGTGCCTCTGCGTATAAAGATGCAGAGCTTTCTATGCGCTTTTTCATCTCTACAAAGCTGTAGCTCTGCAAAAGTTGTTCGGAGCGGTATACATATCCAATCTCTGCGGAGAGGTTACCGACTTTCTTTGTCGTTACCACATACCTCACTCCAGCCAGAGCGCTGTAGTTTTTTGTATTTGGCAAGGTTTCGTCACTGCTTTTGGATCGCAATGGAAGTCTATCCCCTTCATGGTACATGCCTAGGCGTATGCCTAGATCAGCGGTTGTAGGTTTTTCTATTGTTTCCATTGCAAGTGCGGATGTTCCTGGTAGTGCTGCGGTAATGAGTGCGGCAAAACAAAAGAGCCGTGTGTATCTTGATATATAGGGTTTCATAAGGAGTACTCTCGACAAAAAGGTAAGACTGTAAAACACTGAGGATGAGTCTAAATGTTTATTCATACAGAAATCTACTAACAATTTTAGAGAGTGTAATTATTTAACGAGAGTAGTAAAAATATTTTCATATTTGCATATAGTAAAAAGCAGTTGATATATACGAATACGTGTGTGGAGGTGTAGTCGTAGCTGGGGCTTTAATATCGATAAGAAGGGGAAGTCTTGGTCCATTGACTCATAATCACAATCGAAGAGGCAGCTGGGCTCCCCCTCTAGCCCCTGTATTGCGTTGTTCGTGGCGACGATGCAAGTGCTTAACATATTAATATTTTTCTGGTAACTTAAGGTACTTTTGTTAAAATGGTGGTCCCGATAGGTCTTTATCGCAATGTTTGCTGATGTACACACAGTGGCGTTTATTGGAGTGTGTACAGTAGATGTTGTGGTGCAAGTACATGTGGCTAATGGTCTTCCAGCATTCAACATTGTAGGAATGCCTGACAAGGTTGTGGCGGAATCTCGAGAAAGAATTAGAGCCGCGTTATCCTCAATACAGATCTCACTTCCTCCAAAAAGGATTACCGTTAACCTGTCGCCAGCGGGTTTTTCTAAGGAAGGTAGCCACTACGATTTGCCAATTGCACTTGGGATATTAGTCGCCACTGGGATGGTGAAGAAGCCAGAAGGTCTCGAGGCGTATATCGTACTTGGTGAACTGGCTTTAGACGGCAGAATTACTCCTGTATCCGGAGTTTTAGCTGCCGTAGTAAACGCAAAAAATCTATGTAAGGGAGTGATATGCCCATATGCGAATACAACGGAGGCTCAGCTAATTTACGATGTCCCCGTGTTGGGGCCAAAGCATCTCCTACCACTTGTGGACTATCTCAACGGTGTTGAAGGAGCAGATAAATCTTTGCAGCACTCAAACTCTCCGGTACAGGCACCCGGAGGAAGTGGAACCCAAGTCCTTCCCGATATGCAAGATGTGCGCGGGCATTCTGTTGTAAAACGCGCTATGGAAATAGCCGCTGCTGGAGGTCATAACATTTTGATGATCGGCCCTCCTGGCTCGGGTAAATCGATGATAGCTAAGAGGTTAATAGGAATACTTCCAGATTTAGATACGCAAGAGGTGATAGAGATAAATGTCATTTCTAGCATAACACAAAAAGGTATGCGCCATCTTGTGACCTCTAGACCATTCCGTGAGCCACACAGTTCTGCCTCACTGGCCTCAGTGATTGGAGGAGGAAGGCAAGCTCTACCCGGAGAAATCACTTTGGCTCATAATGGTGTGCTATTTCTGGACGAGTTACCCGAATTTTCTCGATCGGTTTTAGAATCTCTTAGGCAACCCATGGAAGATAGGCAAGTTGTTATATCACGGGTCAACGCTCATATCACCTATCCAGCCAACTTTCAGCTTGTAGCTGCAATGAATCCATGTAGATGCGGATATTTAAATGATTTAAACAGAAGATGCGCTAGGGCACCTAGATGTGGCGCAGAATATCAGAGTAAGATTTCTGGGCCGATTATGAGTAGGATAGATATTAAAGTAGAAGTAGAAAATGTAAGCGTGTTTGCACAAAAGGTTTATGATAGCTCTGCAAATTCTGCATCAATGAAAGCAAGGGTTGTTAAGGCCAGGTATCTGCAGGGGGAAAGGTACAATCATAACAGAAAGCACAATGCAGTATTGGGTGCCAGCGAGATTGAGAAGTTCATAGTACGTAGTATGAATAAAGCGGCAAAAAAGCTTTTAATGCGAGTCCTCGAGGATGGTAATCTATCTAATAGAGATATCTCAAAGATCTTAAAGGTCGCCAGAACCATTGCGGATTTGGCCGCGCAAGAAGCGATAATTGAAGATCATGTGGCAGAGGCTGTGGGTTTTTCTAGCTATCGCTGCGGAAACGACGAAAACTCGGTATGAGGGAATGCAGCACCGCTACTATTCGCTTTTTAGATACATGTTCCATATAGGATTTTTTACCTTGCTTATGGACTCCATGTGCAATTTGCGCTCTAAATCACTGATCGTAAATGTACGTGGAGCCCTTCGCACAGGTTTAGATGAGCGCCAAAGCCCCACTGTTGATTCTTGATTTGACTCTTCATTTGTGAAGTTTAGAGCTCTTTGTATACCACCACACAGTTCAACATAAACCCGTGCCAATAAGGTCGCATCTTTCAGTGCTCCATGGAATTTGCGACTACTCGTGGAAATATCAAACCTCTTGCACAGGGCGTCCAGGCTAGCAGGCATGCCGGGAAACTTTCTACGCGCCACCTCCAGTGTGTCCACTACGGGGTTATTCAGCTTTTTTGTTCCACCAATGCGCTCCATTTCCATTTCAATGAACTTGAGGTCAAACCCGGCATTATGTATTACCAGCACGCTATCCCGAACAAAGTTGAAAAACTTATCTGCTACTTCAGCAAATCTCGGCATATCCTTGACCATATCGTTGGTAATGCCGTGGATTTTTGTTGCTGCAATGGGAATAACGCGCTCCGGATTAATGTATTCATGAAAAACCTGCCCGGTCATCACTGAGTCTATGAGTTCCACGCAGCCGATTTCTACTATCCTGTCACCACTAGCTGCATCTAAACCTGTGGTTTCTGTATCTAAAACTATCTCTCTACTTCTCACTTTGTTTTAGCTCGTGCAAAATTTTCTGTATCTTTGCGGAATCCAATTTTTCATAGTAGTCATCATTAATCTGCACTACTGGAGCGTTAACACAGGCTCCCAGACATTCAACTTCTCTGAGGGTAAAAAGGTTGTCCTTGGTACTCTCACCCACACCAACTCCTAGCACGCTCTTGCACGCGCTCAACACATCGCTTCCACCACACAGCCAGCATGGAGTCGTACGGCAGACTTGCACTAAATACTTTCCAACTGGAGCGGTGTTATACATAGAGTAAAACTCAACGACCTCACGTACATGCACTGGCCTCATGCTTAGAAGATCCGCTATATAGCCTATGGCAGACTGCGGTATGAAACCCCCGGCTTGGTTCTGTACGATGTGCAAAAGTGGCATGACTGCGCTAGATTTCTTGTCCTCTGGGTAATAACTAATATACTTGCGAGCTTCCTCCAAATTACTATCCGTAAATTCGAACTTCTCCGCGCTCTGATCCATGAACTCTACCTATCTATTTCCCCAAACACTATATCCAACGAACCTATGATCGCAGTTAGATCCGCAAGCATATGCCCTCTGGCCATTGCATCTATCGCTTGTAGGTGGGCAAAGCCCGGCGCCCTTATTCTACACCTGTAAGGTCTATTAGTTCCATCTGATACTATGTAGACTCCAAATTCGCCTTTGGGAGCTTCCACTGCCACGTATGCCTCACCCTCAGGAACCTTATAACCCTCGGAAAATAACTTAAAATGGTGGATGAGCGCTTCCATGGAGTATTTTAATTCCTCTCTTCTTGGTGGTGAGATCTTGCGATCGTCAGTCTTCACAGGACCATCGGGTATACCGTCTAGGCATTGCTTGACTATTGATATAGATTCGCGCATTTCAGCCATGCGCACCAAATATCTGTCATAACAATCCCCATTGTTACCCACGGGGATTTTAAAATCTAGGGTTTCGTATATTTCATACGGCTGGCTCTTTCTTAAGTCCCATGGTACGCCACATGCCCTGAGCATTGGCCCTGAGAACCCCCAATCAATGGCCTGCGACTTTGACACTACGCCGATATCAACATTGCGCTGCTTCCATATGTTGTTTTCCGTCAGTAAACCGTCCACATCATCTAGTAATTTAGGAAAGCTTTCTGTAAACGCGTATATATCTTCCAATAGATTATCCGGTACGTCTGCCACCACCCCTCCGGGCCTTATATATGCTGCGTGAAATCTGGCTCCAGAAGCCCTCTCATAGAAGGAGAGTATCTTCTCTCTTTCTTCGAACATCCACAAAAGTGGTGTCATAGCGCCTGTATCAAGTGCTTGGCTAGAGACATTCAGCAAGTGATTCAAGATTCGCGTAAGCTCGCAGAAGATTACCCTTATGTACTTTGCTCTAGGTGGAACAGTGCACTGCAGCAGCCTTTCCACACACAGGGAGTATGCATGTTCTTGAGACATCGGGGAGACATAATCTAGACGATCAAAGTACGGAAGTGCCTGAAGGTAAGTTTTGTACTCTATGAGCTTCTCAGTGCCCCTGTGCAACAAGCCTATATGCGGGTCTATCCGTTCTATAATCTCGCCGCTCATTTCCAACACCAGGCGCATGACTCCATGGGCTGCGGGATGCTGCGGACCGAAATTTATGGTCATTGGCTTAATCTGGCCGCTGCGGAAATCAGACATCTGGAGCGAGCAAAGGATAAGCTCAAGTATCCCTCAACAGACATAGATGTCAAGTTCAAATTTTGAGCATAAGCAAGTAAGACTAAAGGGCGTACTTAGGCGGATAGTACATAACTTCCCACCACTAAACCAGAATATGCGATGATAATTGTGCAGCATAAACTAGTAACCACATCGAGCGCATTTTTGTGAAGGAACGTTGCACCGTGGGTTTTTAGATTCTATACCATTCCTTCTTGGCATTGCTTTTAGAGCTTGTGCAAACACCAAAAGATAATATACTCGTAGCGTAATAGTTGGGTGTGCTTATGGCCAATCTCAAGGCCCTTTCTTCGAGAATAAAGAGTGTAAAGTCCATACAGAAGACAACCAGAGTCATGCAGATGATTTCTGCATCTAAGTTTCGCATTGCCAAAGAGGGTGTTGCCCGCGCACGGGACTATTGCGATAGGGTGGATAGAGAAGCTACTGAGCATGGATGCCTGGTTGGTACCGGAGAGGCATCCTCCGGGGTTTTGTTGGTGGTGTTTTCGTCTGATAGAGGTCTTTGTGGGGGCTTTAATCACCTAATCGCAAGGGCTCTGCGTGAGTATCTTGCTTCCGTAGCTTCTAGTAACGCACAGGAGAAATTGCATTTCCTGTTTGTGGGGACAAAGGCGTGCGAGTCAGTAGGTAAGGGATACTTAGAAGCTTTTGGTGAGGTCATTGGGGTAGTGCCTCAGCCCAAGGGTCTCGGTTTTTTGAATTTTAAGAGTATGCTGTACGGTTTGAGTGTGGATCTCGCATCCTACAGCAGGGTGGTTGCGCTTTATAGCAAGTTTCATAGCTTCTCGCGGCAAGAACCGGTAATGGAGGATGTTTTGGTAATAAGCAGCTCTGAGGATTCTAGGGATTTCGGTGTTGTCAGTGAAGATAAAGTGACGTGTAGCTACGACCCAGATCTTGCGTCTGTGCGCAGAAAACTGTGCTTGAGTCACTGCATAGGGAGGTTGTATTTAGCCCTATGCGATAGCCTGACCTGTGAACATTGTTGTCGCATGGTTGCCATGGAATCCGCCAACTCCAATACAAAAAGCATGCTAGATCGCCTTCTATTAGATTATAACCGCTCGAGACAGGCCTCTATTACTACTGATTTGATAGAAGTTGTCAGTGGGTGTGAGGCTCTGGGCTAGGGTATATGCGCAAGGATCCTATTGATAGACCCTCTGATGGAGACGCTGAGGAGGCGATTAAGACTCTAATAAGGTGGATTGGTGATTCTCCGGACAGGGGTGGTCTGGCCTCTACGCCTAAAAGGGCTTTAAACGCGTACAAGGAGTCCTTCAGCGGATACAAGCTCGAGTCATCTGACTTCAGCAGTTCTCTTCTTGCGAATGAAGGCTACTGCGACATGATACTCTTCAAGGGAGTGAGCTTTTCTTCCAGTTGTGAGCACCATATGGTTCCAATTACTGGAACTGCTGACGTTGCATACATACCTAGAGCTACCGTGTTGGGAGTCGGTGCGATGGTTAAGATAGTAGACATTTTTGCTAAGCGCCTACAACTGCAGGAGCGCTTAGCTGTTCAAGTTGCACATTTTTTGAACAGCCTTTTAAATCCCCTTGGCGTTGCTGTGCTTATGGAGGCCGGACACTGGTGTTTTCAATGTTCTGGAAGGGTGATTGAGCGCGACTTCAGATTGCAGACTAGTTGCATGCTGGGTATGTTTCAGGATGATCGTAGTGTACGCAGCGAGTTTTTTTGCAGAGTAGGGCACAAGTTTTCGTAGGAGTATGGTTTGAATACCCATGATATTGCCGATAGAGTCATCAGTGCTGTAAAGTCAAGGGGTGTGGCGTGGGAAGTGATTGCCTGCGTTGATGAGTCCACCGTGGTTTCGCAGCGTTTGTTAAAACCTGAGGAAACTCTTCATTCGCGGAATTGCCAAGTTGGCATAAGAATTATAATTGATAACAAGCGATACTCTTGCGTTTCTTTTAATGACCTGAGTAAAGTCTCTGATTTAATAGATGCTGCAATTTCCATAGCGTCGTCTGTACCGGAAGATCCATACATTTCAATAAGTGATGTAGACGGTGAATACAGCAAGGATGTCAGCGGTATGATGCTATTTGATGATCTTGTAGTTGAAGTTGCAAATATTTCTAAAATGCTTACCGACATCGAGGAAGCTGCGCTTTCTTACGATAGCAAAATAGTCAATTCTGAAGGCGCGTCCTTTTCCCACTCAAAAAGCGATATAGTGCTCGCGACTTCCAACGGATTTAGGGGCTCATACAAGAGGTCTCGGTTTTCCACCTCCGTTTCTGTTGTATCCTCTTTTAACGGGAAAATGGAGGCGGATTATAGCTTTTCGGCAAAGAATTTCTTTGCTGATTTGGAGATACCTAAAGTTTTGGGCGCAGACGCCGCTGCTAGGGCGCTCAGAAGGCTTGATGCCCGAGAGCTAAAGACTTGCAAGGTTCCTGTGCTGTTTGAAAATCGTGTGGCATCTTCCTTGTTGAGGAGTTTTGCAACCGCGATTAGTGGGGATTCTATAGCTGACAAAACGTCGTTCCTCGCCAATAGCATGAATTGTAGCGTCTTTCGTGACAGCGTTAATATAATCGATGATCCCTTGATGCAAAAAGGGCTCTCTTCAAGACCATTTGACGGAGAAGGAATCGATAGCCGCAGGAATAACGTTGTGGAGAATGGAGTACTGAAGAGCTGGTTGTTAGACATGCGCACAGCAAAGCAGCTAGGGTTGCAGACTACGGGAAGCGCTGTGAGGCGTAGCAACGCATCGGTCAGTCCCGATGTTAGCAATTTTTACGTGCAGGGTACCGATATTTCTCCTGAAGAGTTAATGTCGGATATTAGGATTGGTGTATATGTAACTGACATTTTTGGATCTGGAGTTAATTTGGCTACGGGTGATTATAGCCAGGGAGCCTTTGGGTTTATGATCGAAAATGGCAAAATCACGCACCCAGTGCACGGCATAACGGTTGCTGGAAATCTGTTAGAAATGTTCGCAGACATGCGTGTGGCAAACGATTTGCTGTTTTTAAGATCTGTGAACGCCCCAACTTTGAGGTTCGATACCCTGGTGGTTTCTGGAGTTAATTAGCACGTTTTCGTGCTTTATTCGAAGTGTGCTGTGTTGTTATTCATGGCACGCTGGTTTGGTAGGGTGAAAGAGGAGCTGGTGTGGAAATATGTGCCACTAGCGACGTAGCGATCATAGGCGCAGGTCCAGTTGGGCTTTTTACAGTTTTTCAAGCCGGAATGCTGGGTATGAGCTCTTGTGTTATCGACGCCTTAGGCGAAGTGGGAGGCCAATGTTCTGTACTTTACCCAGAAAAGCCAATATATGACATACCGGCGTATCCCGTAATCCTCGCTAGAGATTTAGTAAATTGCCTTAAAAGTCAAGCTGATCAGTTCAAGCCCACTTACATACTGGGGCACACTGCAGAGCAAGTGCTCGAGGAAGATGGGTGCTTTGTCGTTGTCACAGATAAGAAAGTGGGAGTGCGCTGCAGGGCAATTATCATTGCTGCGGGCTCTGGAGGGTTTGGCCCCAATCGCCCACCTTTGGATGGAATCATAGAATATGAAGGTAAGTCCATTTTCTACCACGTGAGCGACAAATCACGCTTTGACGGAAAGCGTGTGGTTATTGCGGGAGGAGGAGATTCCGCAGCCGACTGGGCAGTGAGCTTATCTCAGATTGCAAGTTCGGTACACGTGGTGCACCGAAGGCGCGCCTTTCGTTGCTCCCCAAATACTTTACGTAACTTGGAAAGCTTGGCCGAGTGCAATAAGATCAAACTACTAGTCCCTTACCAACTAGCAGGGCTCGTGGGCAAAAATGGCATACTAGATGGAGTAATGGTTAGGAACATAGCCTCTAAAGAGGAAATCCACATAGATACTGACTTTCTATTACCATTTTTTGGAATCTCAGCCAATCTTCAGTCAATTGCTCACTGGGGGCTCAATATTGAGAATTTTCATATACCAATAAATCAATCAACATGCAGAACAGCACGCGCTAAAATATACGCCGTAGGAGACGTGGCGTATTACCAGGGTAAGTTGAAACTTATACTAGTTGGGTTTTCTGAATCTGCGCTCGCGTGCCACGACATATACAAAGTGTTATTCCCGGATACTCCTTTAAACTTCCAATATTCAACTTCAAAAGAGATGCCTTCTCCCTAATTGTCACACTTTTATAGAGGGCACCGGAAGGGGGATTTCACGGTCAACTGAGCGGTGGAGGGCTTTTCCTAAAACTATGTCAGGCACAACACGCTGCAGGTATCCTTTCACTGTTCTCAAATACTTCTTACGTAACTGGGTCGAGCATGATGAAGGTGTAAAGCCAAGCTACCAGTTTCTTGCCAATTTGCGGGCTCATGGGTAAGGGAATTTCCTAAATAATTAAAACATCGTTACCTATGCTACCGGAGCGCTAATATATATTTTTCTTAATTATAAGCACTCGCTCAACTTTTGCTATCAACTATCCTACCTGAACGTGTGAGTATGCAGTGTTTTGTAACCTGGAAGGGGAGGGCGCTTTCTCATGCAATATCTTGTAGTGTAGAGTAGGGAGATCATGGAAGAGCAAGCGAGTTTGTCACATAGTCTAAAAGAAGTAAGGAATAGCGGTGCACCTCTATTGTCAAGAGAAGGTGTAGTATTATATGCGGCTAAAACAGCTTTGGCGCTGGTTGCGATTTGTGCAGTCATGATCGCAGTATGCGTTGGTACGGCAAATCTGAGAATTTATCCAGTAGAAATTAGAACGGCCTGTTCGCTTGTATTGAGCGTAATACTAGGGTTATTTATGGCTCTATTTGTGGTGCATCGCGTCGTGAGTTCCGTGGGCCCCACTTTGCTTCTGAGGATAGATTCTCCAGATGATGGATTAGTGTCGCTTTTTCGAGATGTCTTTTCTCCAGAAAAGTGGAAAGATATGCTGGGAAGCGGTGCTAAACTGACCTTTTCATCTGAAGATCATTCATGGTACGTCGTGGCCCGAGGGAGATTTCCCAAAAAAGTCTCTCTAGTACGTGATAATACAACTGTAGCGATTAGGCTTCCCAAAGGCTATGTACCGCATAAGTTTGGTAGCTACCAGCAACTCAAGAATGTTATGCGCAGAGCTAGTAATTTGGTGATTGCCTTTCCCAAACAAGAATCCTTGCCTCCAATACTGTTTTTCGAACTTCGTATAAGCACACGAGCTGATATACTGAGAGTCATGTCCAGTTTTGATGCGCTGTCAAGCGGCCCTGGAAGCCTGTTTTTTATCTACTACCTTCGCATATACAAAAGCCTATTGCGCATTCTGTATACAGGGAAATCAAATGAAAATCATGATGCAGCACGTGCGATGAGGGGCGGGGGACTGGCGCCTATAGAACCGGAAATCGCACACATATTGGCAGACGTTGAGCATAATAGAGGGCTATTTTTTTATGTTTTAAAATTTTGGAGCAAAAACCCGGGCAACTACCCAAATGAAGAAATTCAAACTCTGAAGGCCTTACTCAAGTTAATTAAAGACAGGGCACTTACAGCAAGATTGCATGGTAGAAAAATAGGCGATAGCACCGGAAAACTGGGCTCTTTTGCCCTGATATATGCACTATTGCCCGAGGAAAGTAGATGTTGTGCCGGTATGGCGGTGGATATGGAAGCCTTAAGGAAGCAGTTCAGAGACTTTTTAAGGAAACGGCGGGAGATAAGGTACATCGCCGCATGTATGGACCGCACCATTGGCAGTGTGTTGTGTGAAAGATTTCAGGATGCCGGATACGCATATAGCTGGTGTTTTAGAATATTCGGGCTGTTATTTCACTCCTCTACGACTGATGATCAAATGCTAGAACTGTATCAAAACAATCTGATTGAGTGCATGTTTGCATTTCATGAATTTCCAATGCTCAAAAGTTGCGCTGCATATTCGTTTATGGCTAAGAGATTTACAGAAGATACGGGGATGGATCTACTGGATGCTACACATGCAAACAATATGTTAAAGTCGAATCGTGCACGTGAGGGTGTAGTAATAAAAAGAGCCTCTTCCATGCTGTACTATATGTGTGATGCATTGGGGTTCAGATCCATAACATATGAAGCATTGTCGACGGTTATTGCAAAATCAATTTTACGCCTGTACAGAGACGCATTGGGAAGCCTTCATATGGAGAAAATTCTGTGCGCTTACGATTGCCAGATAGAAATTCCTGCAGTTGACAACTGGAGGTGCGTCGGCATAACGGGGCGTCGGTACGAAACCGTAATGGAACACGCATCTTTTTATAAGTTGTCAGATGTAGGAGCTATATACCGCGGCTAATGCCTGTTTCACGCATTTGTAATGCTCTTTCTTATGTGTAAGTCTTGCAATTATACCACAATATGTAGTACACAGATTCCCTGTATTTTAATGTCATATTAATGCTAATATGGTGCAAGGTAACGCCATCCATAGTTGCGAGGTAGCATAGTGTATGAGGATTATGATGAGGAGGTTATGGCTAGCTGCGCTTCTGAGTCAGGGCCACGCGTCATAGTGGCCAACGTTGCATTTATTTTAGCCCTTTTGTGTGTATCTGGTATTATCGTCTCCGTTACGCTGCCTTCTGCTACGGTTCCTAGCGACATTTCCAAGTGGTGTATCACAGCATTTTCTGCGGCTGCAGCACTGTGTATAACGATTGCTTGTAGCATAATGCTCATTGACATTGTCATTTCTGGGGGGTACTGCAGCGGGCATACCATCCGTAATGAAAGTGCCTCTATGGAGTCAGATAGTGTACCACAACAAAGTTCAGGATCTTCTTCTGTGCCAAGATTGCAGCATACCACCACACTGTTGGACCAGCCTAACGTAACAAGTGCTACATCTCCGGTTACGATGGTACAGTGTCAGATGAGAGAAGAGAGTGCGCGGAAGGTCATGGTTGTTGCAGCAGAGCCCGAACCTGCAGCGGATGAACGCCAGCTAGCAGTTCATCCGTCGTATGATCAAGCATTAGATGATGGGGGATACATTCTGACCACAAAACCACGAGGTGCAGACCCGCGCCCAACGGGGCAGCGTATTGGCTAGATTGTGTCTGCTTTGTATCCACAAAAGCAGTAAATCCTGAAGCTGACTCGCGTATTGTTAACGTGGGGAGCGTAAGAGAAAGGGGTAGCGCGCTCCCCAAAGGAGAGTTGGCTACCCACATGCTCCGCACACAATACGTTATTTAAGAACCTCTCAGCAAATACCGCGGGTACTACTTTCAGATAGTGGGACACTGATCAGCTCATCCTGAAGGGTATTAACATCGCTACTATTGCATAACGCATAATCTTCTGCATCATCATCGTATATTTTGTCATCCTCTGTATCTTGAGATTTTAGCCTTTTGATTTTTACCCTCACTTTACCAGTGTGTGCAGTAACCTTCTTCGCAATTCCTACTATATCATCTACAAATAGCTCTCCGTACTTTCTGCAAATTCTATCCCTAGCTCGCCTAATCACGGCGTCTAAATCGTCCGTTTTTATACCCTCCCGTCCAGCAAAATTATAAAGGGCGTGGTAGGCATATGTATCCATTGCATCGGCACCATTGCGAATGGAAGCGCATTGTAACTGCTTACCATTATATTTCTTACAGGCTTCTATGTACTTATGTATGGCTCTCATCTTTGGTATCAAGGTTTTAGTGGATGAGATGTGTTTTTTAAAAAAGGTGTTTGTTTCCTGATTTGATCTATCTGGATAGCATGCAATTATTTCCTCCACACTTGGACTTATGATGTCCCTGTATATCTGGTGACTGAGAGATTCATGCAAATTTTCATATTCACACGCTCTTATCTTTACGAGTGTGAGAATATCGGACTCTAAAGATTTGAATTGTTCCTCTTCAAGATAACCAAATGCACCAGAAAGACTTTCCTCTGGCATGATTGGCTTTACTATACTTTCCGAATAAGATTGTGATAGCTCAAATTGCAATAACCTTTTAAGAGTTTTATTCATGGCCACAGAAACGCTTTTCTGCAGCGTACTGCCGTAGTTATACATTAGGTACATGACCTTTGCTTTGTTGGCAAAAAAATTCTCTTCTGACAAATATTTTTCTAGTAACACCTGAAGAAAAGACTTTTTCCTTAAGCATATGTTTAACGCCCCATTTATGTAGTCATGAGTGCTGCGGATCCGGCAGAGTGGCATATGCTCCTTATATCTCTTAGATTTAATATCTATAACCAGGCTGTTTCTACCTTGAAAATGAGAAAAATCAGCTTCTATAGCACTTTTCTTATTGCTGCCAGATATTAGTACTGTCATCTGAGGCACGTCGGATGAATTGGTTTCATGTTCCCAGCTATGGCTGTAGCCTTGTAAGCCTATGTTTCTTTCAGCATATTTTTTTTCTCCTTGGACACATATTGTAGATTTGCTGAGTTCAGCGATCATGACGTACGGTATACCAGCATTGTATCTATTACCAGCAATGATAGAGATTTTAGTTACTGATGCTTCTTCAAATGTAACAATTCCCTTTTTTTCGCTTTCAGAAAAGAAAATCTGTATGTTGTCGCGGAAGAACTTCCCTTTGTTTTGCATCAGAAATGCTACAACCATAAAAGAGACACAGACACATACAGCGTGTTTTCCATCATTATGCCTTTGCATTAGGCTGACGGTGGTTGCAGTGGCAATCGATGTAATTAATAATTCTCGAATTGGTAGTACACTCTCAAATACTCTCTTGCTGAGCAGATTCATATTCATCGCCTAAAAGCCATTTAGCAAAGTACACTAAGGACCAATTCTAAATTATGTATTAAATGATATATCTTATTTTATATAATATCCTAAAAGCTTAGGAGTATTCCTACATTTATGCAGGATATATCAGCGTGCACCCTTGCTTTGAGTTGTTTTTTCGACTTTACAAGATCCATAAAGCCCTATCTGCCGCACTGCGGTTTATTGTATTGCATTACCTATGCTGACATTTGTACCACATACTTCCCTCAGGTAAGAAAATTCCTGACAGGCTGGAGAAACACTTGCTATGGATAAAAATCCAGTGAGAGCTGCGTCTCCTATTTCTTCTAGTACTGCACCGGAGAAAGGATAACTCGTGCGATTTACTACGCAGGAAGCAAGTACAGTGTCAGGTAGCGTTGAAACTTTGTCTTGTGCGCAATGCATCTTGGAGTTCTGGCTGGACCGGAGCAATTTCAGCGCTTCACAAATACTCGGCTCAGATTCAGCATTTACCTCCTGCTTTGCTTGAAGAAGCGCCCAACTTTTTAGTAGCCTTGGAACAATGCTCCGTGAATAGCGCCCCTGTTCTACGTGCATGTAGACTCTCTGAAGATTTGCAACAAGTATAGCATAGGGTCGCAGGGCGCCCCTCTTTGTGCGCGTATGTCGCTTCAATTGTGGTTTATTAGCAAACTGATGAGGAGTATATTGAGGGCCTAGTGTATCGTGCAGTGCAGATAGCTTGCGATCCGTACTCAGAGCTCTCTGATACGATGTAGTGTGAATAAAATTACTTAAAAGTACTGCGTTAACACGACATGGGTGTTTTTCTCCACTTATGACACTAAGCATATTCTTGTGGTAATTCCTGGAATTCTGCATGTACAAATCAAGGGTGCAGCCGATAATTTGCAATAGCGTCTTCCATCTTCCATTAGACACAGGCAAAGCCTTAATTCCCCTTCGAAGTTTGGGGCTTGCAACCGTTGCAAGTGCCAGATATTGAGCAACGCGTGTACTATTGGCGTCTAAGCCTTCATCGTAAGTAGACATGATTTTATCTATGAAGGCACGTACTTGCTTCCTATTTGTGATCTCCTTTTTCTTGCATATTAGTGCACAAATGAGATGTAGATCTGCAACAAAATCTCTTCCACTAGCAGTTCGTATATCGGTGGGTGCATTTCTAGCACAGGACCTTTGTTTTACCATGACATTCCAAAAGAGTGCATGGTGCTCAGGGTAGTGACCGGAACTGATGCTAAACTTAATCAACTCTTCTATATACGTTATAGATACCACTACATCGTGTAATAATGCCTTGCCCAGCGGATTGAGTGATAGAAAATCATCAATTACACCTGACATGCCTGCAGGATCTTGTTTTGCATACTCACCAAATGGATCATGAATTGCAATCTGCTCTCTTCGGGATACTGAAAGCTTTCTATGCACTGCACCACTTATGTAACTCACCGCAGCTTGGATCATATTCTCGGTATACGCGTGGAAGAAGGCTTGCCTGTAATCCTGTAAGGTAGAGCTTAAAGACATTAACTTGAAGACGCCTACTCTCCCATTAGTGTTGGTGCGCACAGATAGCATCAGATCCTTACCCGTACGCCCACTTTGAAGTATGGAGAGTGTACGACATACACACGCGTGCATAAGTACGGCTCGGATGGTATTTCCAGATACGTTGAGTTTTACCACCATATGACCAGAAGAATAACCGGGTGTCTCATGGAAAATTGCATATTCTAGATTTGAAGTGGGAACACGCCCTAGTTCGGTATAAAGGGAACCTGATTGCAACCAGAAGCTACGTGTTGCAGTGTCTAAAATTTGGGTCAAAGAAGGCCCTTGAGAACGTCTATAGGTATTTTCTCCTATAAATAGGTACAGATTGTCTCCTTCTGCGCAAAACTCCGATACAAGCTGAAAGCCATACTTTCGGGAGGGTGCCGTGTCGTTTATTCCAAGTGCCTGTTCCGTCCATAAAACGACACCACCGAGAATGTGGCCAGTGACTTTGCGCACACTCTTCACCCTCTTCTTCAGCGCTTGCAGAGAAGAAGTTGTGCGTTTAGTTACCAATGGTACCGCATCTGAGTGATGAGAGATTTCGGAAGATAAAGAGCGCACTGAAGCCGTATCGGACATTTCCGCGCTCCGTCCTTCGCTATCCTCTGCCATCACTTGTTCCTTCTCGTCAGTCACGCTGACTTCACGCAAATCACCCGGCAACGCACCACTTCTGCTAAAATCCGTGGGTTTTGCACCTAAATCGTTGCATGCACCCTCGACTTCTGTGCCCACAATCCGTTTCGGCGCGGCAGCACTTGTGTCATGAGCGCGAATACCGCTCCCGCCACTATTGGGATGCGTATCTGGCTGCAAAAATCCGTCAGAAGCAACCTTACCTTCCTCAAATCCTCTCATAACGGCACCATTGCCCATGGGCAGCATATCTTTTTGTTGTATACCGGAATTTACAGCAGGGCTTTGGGTACCCGGCCTGGACATATCATCTGGGTTATGTGATGCACCCCGTTGCGCACCGGACTGGGTCATGACTTTTCCAATATGGCCTATTTGTGCAAACGCTGAATGCTTTATCCCTTTCAGTTTTGGCAATCTGCGGGGAATATATGCCTCGCTCAGCTCCCTCCCGAATTGTCTAACAGTTTTCGAGATCTTCTTAGATATTGAAAATTTCGTTTTATGCACACCAAGACTGTATTTTAGCTTTGACTGGCTAACAGGCCTGAATTCCACCGCATCGCCTTGCATCGAGGCTTTTGGTCTAGCAGTAGTGACCGGTGCCACGTTATCTACTGAAGTGCTAGCTCTCAGAGCACCACTAAACTGCCCCTCGGGTAGAGTTGTAGTTTGCAAAGTCAAGGACGCGCTGCGAGCTCTTCCTGGAGAATAGGTGCATACGCTACTAGGGGTAGAGCTAGTATTATCCTGTGCTGATAGCGAAGACGAAGAAGGAAGACAACACAGATCTTCAGACTCTTCTGCTCTGTGCACCAACGCATACGTTCTAACTAGACTGTCATCACTGTGGTCTTTTACATCCTGCACTCCAGTAGATTGTTCCCCCATTGAAGCACATGCTGTGCGTACTGGTTGCTGTGACCCTGATATAGTCTCGCACGCACCTGTGGATGACGAATTCTGCATTGCTTGAGAATCTGCATTTGTTGATTCAAACAGCTTTCCGTAAAAAGATGCAATGAGGGCGCTTGTGGGAATGGCAGGGGCTTTTCTTCTAAAGATTGCAAATACAATACATCCAAAAATCATAGTGGCTAAGGCGTCTATGGCTATGACTAGATACAGCCACCGTCTTGCAAGCATAACCGTTGCTATATAGAGAGATCCGGCTATGCACGCTGCAAGGAGAGTTGTAGCAACGACTAGCTTGGAGACACTTTTTATGCTGTAATTAGTGGATACAGCCCGTTGTTGTTCTCCTGATTTTTCATTATGTTGCAGCTGCGGTAAACTCTCTTCCTGAAAGTTGCTGCATTGCCGAGAGCGCTGTACAACTCTTCTGCCTGTTCTAGCCATTATCGAACCTTTTATGATATTTATCACTCTTGAAACACGCATCACGCTCATCGCTATAACGGAACGTGATGTCTAATCTATACACCTAAGTTTGTTAAATATATCACATGTTTAACAAAAAAATATTTTATTTTAAAATGTGCTTTTATTGCCACATATATGTGGATAGCTGTGAGGCCATCCAGGCTATTTGCTTTAGCTATGGGCCGGGTGATAATTTTGTGTGAGCACTGGATAGATTTTTATACACAAACTGTTACCATGGCATCGAATTCCTCACCATTGTGTTACGGAGATGATGACGCTATGCAAGAAAAGCAACTCCTGAGGAGCCACTACCGCAGTCTCAGAAGAAATATCTCTAACGTGTACGAAGCAGCAGAAATGCTGAAAAACAACTGCATACGTAATGTGAAAATAAAAAGGGGCGGGATAGTAGCAGGGTATATACCCATGGATGGAGAGATAGATATTTTACCACTACTGAAGTTTGCAGAGGAGCAGGGGAGTATAGTACTCGTACCAGTCATAGAAAAAGGGAGCAGGATTTTGGCTTTCAAGCGGTGGAATGATGACACCGTAGACGAGAGAGCTTCCATCCCACAAATACTATTTGTTCCACTTGTGGCATTTGATAGAAATTTGAACAGATTGGGCTTCGGTGGGGGGTACTACGATTGCACAATATCGTTTCTAAGGAAGAATTTTCGATGTCAATGCATAGGAGTTGCGTACAATGCGCAGCTTTGCAGCAAAATTCCGACTGTTGTACACGACCAGAGGCTCGATCTCATAGTAACTGAAGATACTGTGTACAAAGGATAAAGAGCTATGAGCAGAGCACATAGCCGACTGACAGAGTCTCTGTCCGCATTGGAAGCCATAGGTGGTAAATCGGCTGCTAAAAACTGGCATAACTCAAACTCCTTCTACTGAGACTTTGACGCAAGCATTCCAAAAAAGGTTTGAAGCACAGTGCGTAAACAGAGATTATGGTGTCATGAGTAAGCTTTTAGAGGAAGTATAGTGCACAAACCTGTACTACTGAATGAAGTTATTGGGGCCTTATCTCCAAGAGATGGTGGAATATATGTTGATGCAACGTTTGGTAGCGGAGGATACAGCAGGAGAATACTTGAAATGGCAAAATGCTCGGTTTACGCTATTGACCAGGATACAGTAGTAGAGAAATACTTTGAAGAGTTATCGCAAAGCTTTCCTGGCAGAGTAAGCCTGTCTATCAGTAGATTCAGTAGATTGAGAGAGACTCTGCTTTCTTTTGGGATTGAGAGGGTAGATGGAGTGGTGTTCGACTTAGGTACATCCGCGGCGCAGCTTGCTGATTTCAGTAGGGGATTTTCATTCATGAAGAGTGGGTCTTTGGATATGCGTATGGGCTCCTTTTCACAAAGAAGTGCATCCATGTTTGTGAATACGATCATGGAAAAAGAAATGGCTGATATAATCTACTACTACGGGGGAGAAAGGTATTCCAGAAGAGTTGCTAGGGCAATAGTAGATGCACGCAAAAAACGCGGCATAAACAACACTGGAGACCTGGCATCAATTGTGAGGTCTGTTGTACCAAGAAGTCGCATACATCCTATAGATCCAGCAACTAGAACCTTTCAAGCAATTAGAATATGGGTCAACAACGAGTTGGAGGAGCTACAAATCGGTCTTGAAGCAGCATCTGAAATACTAAAGATAGGTGGAAAGATTTTAGTGACATCTTTTCACTCCTTGGAAGATAGAGTAGTGAAACACAAGTTTAGATCTCTGTGCAACGCAGGGTTCAGCTTAGTGCATAAGAAAGTTATCACGCCAACGGATCAGGAAATTGAAGATAATCCAAGGTCTAGATCGGGAAAGCTACGGGCTATTGTGAGGATAGAGTAGATAATGAAAAGCGCATACATACTATGCTTTTGTGTGGTTTGTGCATTGACCATCGGAGTATTTAGGGTGAAGTTTTATGTTCGGGGCATGCAGAGATCTCTTGCACAGACGCAGAAAGAAATAGAAAAGGTTAATTGCGAGATAAGCGCACTAAAAGCGGAGTGGACAGCTTTAAATAGCCCAGAAAGGCTCACGGCGCTGGCGTCAAAATACCTACAGCGAGACAATCGTGTACTCCTTTCCGAGCAGATCAAAAAAGACATACCATCTTATGAAGCGCAGAAAAAAGAGCTGCAGATTAAATATTAATTTCAGATACTCTAGGGGTCTCCACATGGTTATTGCAGTTCACATACTTGCACTGTTACTCCGCTTTGCCACAAGCTCGCCTGATAATACACAAAACAGGGAAAGTTGCGGGATAGGGGCAGCTCTCAGTCTGTTTTTCGATTGTAACGAACGTATAAAAATGGATCAAATTCTCTTGGTGACACAGTGTCCCCATCCCCTTTGTTTACTTGCGAATACAAAAAGGCAACAAGGGGATCTAGCGAATCGCCCATGGAGAGAGTCATCACCTCTTTTCCGACCGATGCCGAGAGAAGTTGTTTTTTCTTGAGCGCCTCTTCCTCCGAAATTAGGTCGCACTTGTTCAACACCACCACCTCTTGCTTAGTAGCAAGCACCTCGCTGTGTTGTCTGAGCTCATGAGCAACCAATCTGTATGCGCCCACCACATCGGGAAGGGAGCAATCTACAAGGTGGAGAAGTATTGCGCATCTTTCGATGTGTTTAAGGAATTTATGCCCCAAACCTGCACCCAGGCTCGCATTTTCTATAAGGCCTGGAATGTCGGCTAGAACCAGCTCACACCCATTGGTATACGCAACCCCCAAGTGAGGTTCCAGCGTCGTAAAGGGATAATCGGACACTTTAGTCTTAGACATGGTGCAGCGTGACAATAGGCTGGATTTTCCAGCATTGGGCATGCCTATTATTCCAACGTCGGAGACTATCTTAAGCTTCAATAGCATACAATGCTCCTCTCCCGAGGTTCCATATGTGAAATGCGTGGGTGCTCGATTGATCGAGCTCTTATACTGCGCATTGCCAATGCCCCCCTTTCCGCCTGCAGCTACGACGCACCTCTGTCCGACACAATCTAGGTCCGCCACCAGGCTTATGCCATCTTCATCATATAGTTGCGTCCCCACTGGCACTTCCACTATACAGTCGCGTCCGGAAGCCCCAGACTTTTTCTTGCCAGATCCGGGCTTGCCATTCTCTGCCTTTATGTGTTGATTGTATCTGAAGTATAGCAATGTATTTACAGAGCTATCGGCTACAAAAATCACGGATCCTCCGTGCCCGCCATTTCCGCCATCAGGGCCACCGAATTCTATAAACTTCTCTCTCCTAAAACTCACGCATCCGTCACCGCCCTTGCCGCCTCTTACGTGAATCTTCGCCTCATCAATGAAACTCATCTTAGATCACGCCGCTAAACAATGCACTCTTGCCAAGATCCGCTTCTATGCGCAAGAGCTCATTATACTTAGCCAGGCGCTCTGACCTGGAAAACGAACCAGATTTTATCTGGCCACAATTTGCCGCAACCGCTATGTGCGAGATCGTGACGTCTTCTGTCTCACCGGATCTGTGGGACACTATAACGTTGTAGTTACCCTGCTGGGCAGACCTTATTGCATCTATGGTCTCGGTTAGGGTACCAATTTGATTCGGCTTGACAAGCACTGCATTAGCCAATCCACGTTTTATACCGTTATTTATGAGGGTAGGGTTAGTCACAAAGAGGTCATCCCCTACCAATTGAATCTTCTGTCCTAACCGTTCAGTAATCGCTTTCCATCCAGCAACGTCATCCTCCGCCATAGCATCTTCTATGGAAGCTATAGGATACTTGGAAACCATTTCTTCGTAATATGAAATTAGCTCATCACTTGTAAGACTCTTGCCAGAGAATTTGTACGAAGTGCCGTCATAAAGTGTCGAAGCTGCAACATCCATTGCAATAGAAAAATCACCAGGAGCTTTGTATCCAGACTTCTCAATAGCCTCCACTAGAGCGTCACACGCCTCAGAATTATCCTTAAAGTTCGGGGCAAATCCCCCCTCGTCACCCGTATTAGTGGGGTGGCCCATCTTTTTTAGCACTTCCCTGAGCCTGAAGAATACTTCCGCACACATGCGCACCGCATCAGCAAACGTCTGCGCCCCCACGGGCATTATCATAAATTCCTGAAAATCAAGGGAATTGTCCGCGTGTAGCCCCCCATTGAGCACATTGACAAGGGGTACTGGCATCTCCCGCGCGATTTCTCCCCCGAGATACTTATACAAGGGAATACCCAGGCTTTCTGCAGCGGCTCTCGCCACAGCTAATGAAACTCCTATGGTGGCGTTTGCCCCCAAGTTAGACTTATCTGGAGTTCCGTCTAGCGAGAGTAGGATTTCATCAACGGACTTTTGATCAAAAGGAGAAATTCCCGTCAGAGCGTCAGCAATTTTCGAGTTAATGTTCTGAACCGGCTTGGTTACACCGTACCCTACATACCTAGCGGGGTCACCATCTCTGATCTCCAAAGCCTCCAGTTTCCCAACTGAAGACCCTGAGGGTACAGCAACTCTTCCAAAGGTGCCATCAGATAGAATAACCTCAACTTCAACCGTAGGGCGTCCCCTACTATCCAGAATCTGCCTAGCGAAAACCCTACTAACCGTAATTGCTGATCTGGCACCTAACACGACAAAACCCCACACCTAACTGCACCCTAGCCACGGGTAGGATAAACAATCTTTTAAAAAAAGTAAACACAACCAGAGCTAGTATCAAAAGTGAGATATTGACCATTGGAAGCCACGCAGGACGTTTACGATGCTAGAAGCTTGCGTGTGCCTATACAGCTGACTTCCCGACGGGTGGGGACCTATCTCCTAAACTGGATAGTCCGCGAGCTTTCACTTATCGGCCATATTCATAGGTATGAGTATCACATGGTAAGAACTGTGGCACAGCAAGCATCCTTTCAAATGGCTAGTGCGCTAGTGTGCCGGACGCAGCTTATGTCAGCGTCAGAATTCTATTGACACAAAGGCTCATATGAACCAGAATTCCGGTGTTTGCAGTATATCGGTCAGAGGCTTTCGATATGTTCGCTGTGGTTGAAGCTGGCGGAAAGCAGTATAGAGTTAAGGAAAGCGATGTGATCAAGGTGGAGTCCGTACGCGCTGGAATAGGTGAGAAGGTCTCGTTAGATAGTCTTGCAACTTTTGGGGGGGAGAAAGATCCTGTGTTTCAGAGGAAGAGCTCTTCAGTTACTGCAGAAGTCGTCGCCCACTGCAAGGGCGATAAGATAGTGGTGTTCAAGAAGAAGCGCCGCAAAAACTACAGAAGGAAGATGGGTCATAGGCAGGACTTGACCGTTTTGCGTGTACTTAAGGTGGGGTAGGTCGTGGCTACTAAGAAATCCGGTGGTAGTTCCTCTAATGGTAGAGACTCGAGAGGTAGAAGGCTCGGAGTCAAGAAGTTTGGAAGCGAGCTTGTCGTTCCCGGTAACATAATAATTCGTCAGCGTGGCACCAAGTATCATCCCGGGAGAAACGTTGGCATAGGGAAGGATCACACAATATTTTCCAAGATTGCCGGAGTGGTTTCCTTTCGTAGGAGGAAAGGGGGTAGAGTCTTCGTTGATGTTCTTACTCAGTCTTGCTTATCAGCGTGAATCAGGGGGTCTGTAGCTCAGCGGTTGGAGCGCACGCCTGATAAGCGTGAGGTCGGAAGTTCGATTCTTCCCAGGCCCACCGCGTAGGATCGCGCCTTCTAGTTATAAATTTTTTTTTTGGTGAGCTTTGCACCTTTTGTGAACGGAGTTGTGTTGCATGCGCGGTGCGGTGGGCCCTGTGTTGTGTAGCAGGTGTTCTATCATGCAGATTTCTCAGCGCATGGGCCATTTGCTCAGCTTTTGGTAGGGGACAAGCAATGAATGTCGAATATGCTAATGAGGCCGAAGGGGAGGGGTCTGAAAAATGTACAAGGGGGTCTCATGACGTGTCGTCACACAAGGAAAAAGTCATTCTTGGGTGCATGATTTTCCTTAGCATAACTCTCGGTTCTTTTTTGGTACATGGTGCAATAGAAAGCATCCAAGACGGATCCACGCTTTTCTTTATCATGAATATGGGAGGGTTCTTTGCCGTAATAGCAATAATGTCCCTGCTTCGGGATTCCTCCACTTTGATGCGCATGTACAAAGATAGGGAGAGAATACTCAATAGAGATGCTGCTGGTGAGGCCGGTACTTCCTTCCTGCCTGCAGTGGGCCTTGGGACCAGCTGCGAGATAGAAGAGATCAACTACGAAAACCGTACTACAACAAGAACAAAATTCCGAACTACACTGAGCTCACCATGCCGCAATGTGTAGAAGCGTAAACCTCTCAAGTATAAGCCTACTGTGGTTTTAATATTACCACAAACTCATCTGGCTCAGCATGGCCAAGCACACTTCTGCTGCGCTCGTCAAGCAAATCAAGATTAAGCGTATCTTCGTGCAGCAGAGCATTTCTTCGCTTTAGCTCTTCTCTTAGCCTGATCACTTCACTCAAATCACGCTCATACCTGCGAAGCTCCTGGCGCAGCCTCAGCATTGCAAGAATGCCACGATCGCCGAACATGGCACCAGCCCCAAGGTAGCAAGTAACCCCACATGCAACCAGAACGACATACAACCTGGCCCTAGAAGAACTGACCACAGCCCTCATGTACGTAACCTACCGAGCTATATGCGGCCACGCGCGCGAAGCGACAGCCTAGTACCCCTGCCTCGCCTTGAACCTGGGCCGCTTCTTATTTATGACGTATACACGCCCCTTTCTGCGTACCACCTTGCAATCCCTGTCGCGACTCTTTGCCGACTTCAAAGACCCCATAACTTTCACTGCTCTCTTCCTTATCAGTGCCACAAGGTGGGAATGTTTCTATATTTACTGCATTCCGTCAAGTAAAACCTAACCCTGTTCCAATAATGCACAACCAAGTGTAAAGCGTTGAGCGAATCTAGCTTCTTTGTATTGTCACTAAGCGCAATCTATCTCCAGTAGCAATATCAACTTAATATGAACGCGCTAACGAGTAATCAACCTCTTCAAATCTGGCTTCGTGCATCGCGAAAATTTGTGTTGATAATATTAAAATTTTAATTTAAAAGCCGTGGTGTAATTAATATATCCTGGGACGCGTATGATGGCTCTGTCGATACTAGGTCTTGTGTTTGGAACTACTTCTGCGAACGTAGCGTCTATTACTTCCCAGCTAAGCAAGTTACTTGCCAGAGCACCGCAATGCAAGGTCGGTTACGTACATAATGTCAATTATGATAACTCATTCAACATAAAGTACTCCACACACCTCAGTGGCAGCTGGGACATTTACGTGTCTTCAGTCTGGCCAACTCTTGTTGACACGTTACATCATGAATTTGAATTCCGCAACTCGCTGGCATCTCCCGCGCTAGAAGCGGGCAGTGATACCGTACAAATAGTCAGAAGGGTGCTTGACGATGAAAATATCACGGTAAGCGAGGCTCAGAATATACTTTCGATCAGAAGATTGTCTGTATCTTACGGGCTGTACGGCCACTATCCAATACATGGAAAAATTGGCTTATATGCTGGCTCTAGTTTTGGAGTGGCAAAGACACAGTATCAAGGGCTCAGGCGGCATGCCGAGAGCTTATATGGTATAGTCACACAATCTAAAATAGGCGTCTCTTACGCAATCACTCCCGGTCTCGAGGCGTACCTGGGATATAACTACCGTAAGCATCACTGGAAATATAGAACTGATGAGATATACGATGAAGACGGGAATAGCATACTGTATGATTTCCAGGATTTTGTCTTCAACTCCCACGGAATGGAGTTAGGGCTCAAGTTTTCAATACAGCATCACGGTGGAGTGGTTGCCTAAGTAAGGTTCATACACTCCTTATCGGCTTCACGCCCTTACCCCACCGCTTTGTCTTGTGTGATTTGCAGCTTGACATACAAACCAATTAAGAGGTTAATCTGTCGTGGTTTTACGTGCGTAGAGTGTTATGATCAAGGTGCTAACGTGGAATGTAAACTCTATTAGGAAGAGGGTCACCCACCTATGCAGCGTGTTATCTGATTACAATGTGGACGTCGCACTACTGCAAGAAACCAAATGTACCAACGATCAGTTTCCTATCATGGAGCTGGAAGCCTTGGGGTATAAGTGCTATATACATGGGCAAAAATCGAGAAACGGAGTAGCTATACTGAGCAAATACCCAGTAGTGGGCGAAACGCGTGACACTCTCTTTGATGCGGAGAGTGCTGGCACAATGCAAGATGCAGGAAGTTATTCCGCAGCGGAAGCCAGATATTTGGAGTGTCTCATAGATTTTCGTGGGATCAAGGTAAAAATCTTGAGCGTCTATGTACCAAATGGGCAAGAAGTTGATACGGAAACTTTTGACTATAAATTAGATTTTCTGCAGCTCCTCAAATCCAGATTGTTAAAGTTGCTCGCGATGGAGGATTTGGTCATCGTTGGCGGGGATTATAACGTTGCTCCTGAGGATATAGACGTGTATGATGCAAAACTGCTACATGAAAAGCTGTGTTTTCATCCAAAGGAGCGCGCAAAATTTCGAGAGATCTTACATTCGGGGTTCACGGACGCTTTTCGCGTTTTGCACGAAAACAAACAAGAGTTCAGCTGGTGGAATTATAGAGAAGGGGCATGGCAAAGGAACAGAGGCATGAGGATAGATCACATACTGCTCTCTCCACGTGCAACAGACGGACTTGCTGAATGTAGCATCCTCTCTGAGATTAGGGGGCTTGATTCTCCCTCAGATCACGCACCTGTCATATGCAGCTTAAGTTTAAATAATCCCACATAAACATCTGATAATATCGCCAGTGTGAGCTAAACTGGGCAGAGCACTTCCTGTAGGGCGTACATCTATCAAGCACTTGAGTACGAGCCAAATGATACCGTTGTTTGGTAGATTTTAAAATCGACATGACTTTTAGTCAGATCCGCGTTATTCCATTAATTTAATGTTACGGCATCTCATAAATTTCTTTCTGGTATGCGCCGTTTTAGGGTTATTACAGGGATGTATGATCAACAGCACTGGTCCTAGTCGTAGCGGTCCATATTATAAGATTGGCAACAGCTATTCTATAAATGGCATATCCTACAAGCCCCAGTATTACGATCATTACGAAGAAATTGGGATTGCCTCTTGGTATGGAGACCACTTTCACAACAAATCCACAGCCAACGGCGACATTTTCAGCAGGTTTTTACTTACTGCTGCACATAAAACCTTACCTATGCCCAGTTTTGTAGAAGTAACAAACCTGGAAAATCACAAAAGGGTCATAGTAAAAGTTAATGATCGAGGGCCTTTTGTTGAGAAAAGGATTATAGACCTTTCAGAGCAAGCTGCAGTGGCTCTTGGCTTCCGAGACAAAGGCACAGCAAAGGTAAGGGTACTATACCTGGGAAAAATGTCTAAAAACATGCTTCACAAGCAGCTTTCAAACCATATTAGGCATGCAGAACTGGCAGAAAGCCACAGAAAGGATCTGATCGCAGCGACAACTAGTGTCGGATATATTTTGAAAGTTAATAAGGCATCACACGCGAAAAAAATTGCATCTAAGCTGAGACGGCAAGGAATTAAGGGAACTAAAGTGCTGTTTAAGAGCGGAGAGTATCAAGTACATACACACTAAACCGCCACATAAGACCTAAGAGCGGCAACTACATCTGCAACAGCATGGGAGCACCTAATTTCAAATGTGAGTTGCACCAGGGGAGGGAATTTATGCCTATACCTGGCGCTGAATCACTGACAGAGCCCTGGCGTCTTTTATGGGTTTTTTGTGTTTCTCTTCAAGTATTTCTGCAACGGGTTTTATTTCACATTCGGGAAGAACTCTATGATAGCACCTATTGCGATTTGCCAAGCGTAATAGAACGAAGGATCCAACACAACATGTCAACCACCCAAAACTTGCTATAGTTTTTGCAATATTCCAAGCCTGCCCACTGGTATCAATACCTGTGCTAATGAAGGCCGAAATATTCATACATATACTCATGGCACCCAACGTTACAGAGAGAGCACCAAGCATTCTAAGGCTTTTGGCCGTTTTTACCCTTGAGCGATACTCTTCTTCGCTCATGTTCTGGCCTTCCAGTTGCAATATCTTATAGTTGGCACTGAGGGAGGCAAGCTTGGATATGATAGCAAGCATTGACCCAAAACACCCTAACAACAGGAAGTAGCGAGGGGTTTTTATTCCAGAGATCATATACCCCAGTGATGCGGCTGATAGACCAACAACAATTGTTGCCTCCAAGCATGAGGCAACTGCATCCACAACCTCGAGTCCAAGTAACTTGTCTCTGCGTTTCTTCACATAACCACGCGCGCTTAGGGCAAAGGTGGTCACGTATCCTAAAATCGCAAGCACGGATACTACAAAAGGAAGTGCAGCACCAACGTTAGACTTACTCGCACCATGCGTAGAAAGCGCTAGTACATAGGTCATAATTACGCTGACCCAATAGCACATAAATATTGTGCGCGCGGCAGCCCCCACATTATCTGTAGTGAATATTGAGCGCTTATTGTCTATTCTTCGGCTCTCCAATCTGCTGGGTGAGAAGTGTGGAGCCCGACCATAAGACACTGAACTCCCCTCTTGTGCAGTCAGAATAACAAATACTGTATCTTCGGGTGGCACACGCGTAACCAAAACGCCTCCTTTCTGGTCTCTCTTCCTGCTCAAATTCGTCCCCTCACAAGGTGTGCTAAGTCTGTTGGTTGGTGTAAGTGATCAAAAGTTGGTCTGAGTGGGATCTCACCGGAAATTTATCGCGTTATACCGGGTAATGTTATAATCGGCAAAACACCTGCGGCAAGGATACATGAGTACTATGAACAATAGCTTACGTTGCACAGCTCAACCATAAGCGCGGAGCTTCCCTCTATGGTATGCGGTAAGTTGCATGCTTGCGTTACATTAAACTTACTGCAATACACATGCAATATGCGGGTTGCAACGTAGAACAAGATGTGATATCCCCTTGTTTTCGGGCTAATCTAGGCTAGGTAGCTCAGGGGTAGAGCAGGAGCATCATAATCTCCGGGTCGGGGGTTCGAATCCCTCCTTAGCCACAGCTCGCGCAGCCGCTGTGCCGCGCTTCCTGTTGGCGTGCGTGTTTATGGGGCTACAATCCTTGATTTTCCATTTTTAGTTCGTGCTCTTCCGCCATGATCAGCAACACTCGCACAGCGTGCTTGCGGCTTCAGAACAGGTCCCAGCCATTGGTCGCATTACCTTAGTAACTGCGTGATGCATCTACCCCAGTACACCAAAGATTGCGTCCTCATCACACGTAACAAACTGATGCACAGAGACGGAGCAGCTTATTGAGATAGAAGGTCTTGCCCGCTATGCCGCTGCGGTGCCGCTTCCTGAGTATCTTACAATGATATTCAAAAGTGTCCTGCACAGCCCATTTGTGGAGCACTACCACGCACTACGTCCTTGAGTTGGAGATGCGCGGCTACAGCCTTGAGGCACCCGCCCTAGACTTGCTTGAACGCGGCATACAGCGGTACTAACAAGCCGGATGGAGAAAAACCTAATACTTGGAGCACTACCAGGGAATTGCAATCACTTACTCCTTATGTTTCACCTATACCAACACAACGGCGACATGTAAGGCACAGCGGAGGCACAAGAGCCCACATACAGTGGATACTACAACCACATGTCTGCCCGCACTCCTAGCACATTACCATACCTCCATTCACGTGTATGGTTTGCCCAGTTATGTAACTACTGGCATTGCTTGCCAAAAACAGAACTACCGAAGCAACATCTTCCGGAGTGCCCATGCGTCCCATAGGTATGTTGCCCAATATGCTCTCTTTTTGTTTATCGGACAACTGGGCCGTCATTTGTGTATCTATAAAACCGGGGGCAACGCAGTTTACAGTTATTCCGCGCGACGCAAATTCTAGCGCAATGGACTTACTCATCCCTATTATGCCGGATTTAGATGCTGAGTAGTTTGCCTGCCCTACATTCCCAGTAACACCAACAACTGAAGATATATTGATGATCCGACCACCACCTTTGTTTTTCAGCATTGCACGGCACGCACCCCTGTTAATCTTAAACACGGAAGTCAGATTTACCGCTATGACCTTGTCCCAATCCTCGTCGGTGATGCGAAGCGAAAGCTTATCCAGCGTAATGCCTGCACTGCAAACTACGCCATCGATTCCTGACATACTTTCAGCCGCCCTGTCTACTAGAGTGTCTACCTCTTCACCATTGAGTAGATTGCACTGCAGCACGTGTGTCGCACTTGTAGCGCATTTAGACGCGACATCATGCAACGCATCCATCCTCGTGCCTGATATACACAACTTTGCATCTGCTTTTGACAAGAAAACGGAGATGGCCGCTCCTATACCTCCGGATGCCCCTACAACAAGAAACTTTTTTCCAGACAAATTAAACATACATACACCAACGATATCTGCACAACATCCAAATTCTATGCGACCCAGCACCCAGCCGATACTAACTAATTTTACTTGATTAGCGCAATATCATTTGATACTATCCCAGTGCTTTTAGTGTTGCGTAGGTGCGTTTTAGGGGTCCTTTGCGCTGTCGGACGGGCGTTGCTTCTCAGGGTTTAAAGCTCGGCCACGTCTTCTTTCTGGCTCCTGGGTCTGCAGCCCGTGCGCGTGGCTTGCTGTCTACTTGTGTTTTGCGGAGGTTTTAGTATGATGATTAGCCCATTGCAGTCGCCTAGCGAGCTGCGTAGACGCATGCAGGAGCTGTACAGTACCGATGAGAAGAGTTACATAAGGTACCTTACTGAACGTACTGAGATATCGCAAGATTCCAAAATACGGATATATAGCCTAGCCAAGCAGATTATAGAGAAGGTCCGCGCGGGCAAGAGCTCCACTATAATAGACGCTTTCATGCAACAGTATGGGCTTTCAACCGAGGAGGGCGTGGCGCTGATGTGTTTGGCAGAGTCCTTGCTAAGAATCCCAGATGACTGCACTGTGGATGGCATGATAAGAGACAAAGTCACGCGTTCTGCGTGGAATAAGCACATAGGTCGTTCTTCGTCAATGTTCGTGAACGCGTCCACTCTGGCGCTGAGCATAGGCTCGTGTATGCTTAAAGAGATTGATGACTCGCGGTGGTATAGTGTTCTAGGTAATCTGCTCAAGAATATGGGTGAGCCCATCATCAGGAAGGCTGCTCTGCAAGCAATGCAGGTATTGGGTAGGCACTTTGTGTCTGGAAGAACAATAGAAGAGGCAATTACGAGAAGTCACGAGCAAAAACGGGTCTGCTCTTTCGATGTTTTGGGAGAGGCGGCCAGAACCCAGGAGGAGGCAGATAAATATTTCACCTCTTACATGCATGCGATAGAAACGCTGGGCTCTGATCCAAATGCTGGGGCCGGCTTGGAGTCACGCCATGGTATATCAGTCAAGCTTTCTGCTCTGAACCCCAGGTACGAGTTTGGACAGGCTGACTACATCATGAAGGACTTATCATCAAAACTGTTGGAGCTCTGCCAAGCTGCAAAGAAGTACAATATCCGGTTGACAGTAGATGCTGAGGAGGCTCGAAGATTGGAGCTGTCTCTCATGGTGTTAGATACCGTATTCTCAGACAATTCCCTTAGTGGCTGGGAGGGCCTTGGTTTAGCGGTTCAAGCTTACCAGAAGAGGGCGCTGTCAGTTATTGACTTTGTGGAAGATATAGCCATACGGGCAAATCGAAAAATGGTGCTCAGATTGGTTAAGGGGGCGTATTGGGATTATGAAATCAAGTATGCGCAGGAGCTGGGGCTGGAGGGGTATCCAGTGTTTACCAGAAGGGCATACACGGATGTCTCTTATATCGCCTGCGTACAAAGGATCTTAAGCAAGCCGAACACCTTTTATCCCTGCTTTGCAACACATAACGCGTACACTCTTTCCTTGGTACTGGAGATGGCTGACAAGGGCCACCCAGGGTTTGAGTTCCAACGTCTGTATGGTATGGCTCAGGGCTTGTATGACTACGTGACCAAAGAGGTTGCACCGAACGTGAGGTGTCGTGTATACGCTCCCATAGGACAGCATCAGGAGTTGCTTCCTTACCTGATAAGGAGATTGCTGGAAAATGGTACTAATAGCTCTTTTGTCAACATGATTAACGATGCTGATATTTCGGTTGAACACTTGTGTGCTGACCCTCTGGAAAAGGCGAAATCTTTGGAGTACGCTCCCCACCCGTCTATTCCCTTGCCTTCGGAGATGTTTCCAGATGGTAGGGTGAATTCTGCTGGAGTAAATACCTCTGATTCGCTTGCCATGCTCGCATTGAGTGAAGAGGTAGGTGCGTTTGACAACACATGCTGGAAAGCGTGCCCGATAATCGACGGTCAGGACGTAGAGGGTGGAGAGCTTTATGAGGTGTTCTCTCCTGCTAGCCTGAGCACCAAGGTGGGGGAGGTGTTATTCGCTACCGAAGAGCACGCCCTGCAGAGTGTGGATGTTGCGCACAGTGCGTTCCGTAAGTGGAGCAGCGTCTCCGTAGACGAGCGTGCAGCTATATTGGAGCACGCCGCGGATTTGCTTGAAAAGGAAAGGGGTAGGTTCTTTTCCCTTCTTATCAGGGAGGGAGGCAAAGTAATCCCAGATGCTGTTGCAGAGATCAGAGAGGCGGTAGATTTCTTGAGGTACTATGCAATGCTCGCCAGAAATCAGCTGACTGACCCCGTTAGCCTGCCTGGACCGGCGGGAGAAGAAAATTATCTCTACTTTGAAAGTAGAGGTGTTTTTGTTTGTATATCGCCGTGGAATTTCCCTCTAGCCATTTTTCTGGGCCCTGTGGCGGCGGCTCTAGTTGCTGGAAACACAGTCGTGGCTAAGCCGGCTGAGCAGACCTCCTTGGTAGCGTATGAGGCAGTAAAACTGCTGCATAGGGCTGGTATACCGACAGATGTATTGCTTTTTGTTCCCGGAAGAGGGGAAGTGTTGGGTGCGACTCTGCTCAAGAATGAGAAAGTTTCTGGGGTGGCATTTACGGGTTCTACAGAGACTGCTAACATAATAAATCAGGCTATAGCCGCCCGCGGTAGGGACATCATCCCGCTGGTAGCTGAGACCGGTGGTATTAATGCTATGATCGTTGATAGCTCTGCGCTGCTAGAGCAAGTTGCTGATGATGTTATTGCCTCTGCGTTTAAGAGTGCTGGGCAGAGATGCTCCTCTTTAAGGGTGCTGTTCCTACAAGAAGAAATTGCGGACAGGCAGATAGAAAAGATCTGTGGCTCTGCTGCGGAACTTCGGTTGGGAAATCCCATGGCCATTAGTACAGATATAGGTCCGGTTATTGATAAGCAAAGCTTTGATATGCTGAATGCTTATGCGGCGGAAATGCAAAAAAAGCAGGTCAAGCTTCTGTGTAAGCTAGATATTAGCTATCTATCTGGAGAGGAGGAAGGTTATTTCTTTCCCCCACATATTTTTGAGATTGAGTCAATTTCTCAGCTTGAGCGAGAGGTTTTTGGGCCTGTGCTCCACATTGTGAGGTACAAAAAGCCCGATCTTCAGAGTGTGCTTGATGACATTAATAGTACCGGGTACGGGCTTACTTTTGCTGTACAAAGTAGAATCCAGAGTAGTATCGACGACATCACTGACAGGATAGGAGCTGGTAACGTGTACGTTAATAGGAATCAGGTTGGTGCAGTGGTAGGAGTGCAGCCTTTCGGGGGTAGGGGCTTGTCAGGAACCGGTCCCAAGGCAGGGGGGCCCTATTACCTACATAGATTTGTGACAGAAAAGGCCGTTACGGTAAATACTGCTGCCTTAGGGGGTAGCGTTTCGCTTGTATGCCTGGAAGATGAGTAAAACTTTGGGGTCTTACCCCAGTGGCATTAACTCGCAACTTGTGTGAGTATCGCAGCGGATGTGCAACTTAGTGCAGCACGACCTTCGGCACTGGACGGTGGATGCTGCTGCCCTGGGGTAGCGTATGAACATGGACCTTGGGGGTGGGGCATCGCGCATTTAAGTAGTCCCAGAGTGTCAGCAGCCCCCGCTACAGAAGGATATCAACTTTAAAGTTATAGCCAGTCCCGTGCGCCTGAGCGCATTTCCGTCAATGCTTTTATCGGTGCAGTAGACTAGGCGTAGAAAACCTAGGCAGAATTTTTGCTTCCTGGGTAAGTACGCTGCCCCTACAATTCTCTCATATCCACTTTGAGCTTTCTACATGACCCACAACCACAAAGTACAGCATGAGACCGCCCTATTGGACTCTGCCCTGGCAAGCGTTGATGAGCTACTCAAAGAAAAAGAAGAGCAGTTTCAATATATTTTGGATAGTATCCTGCGCTCATTCTTAGAGCGGATCAGCCACACACTAGGAGAAGAGTTTATCGCGCTACTACAAAAGGAATACGTAAAGCTTTTTGGCGGAGTTACTTTTGATGATCTGCACACCACTGGTATACCAGGTTTACACCAGAAAAATCAAGAGATTATGAGTAGGATAATAGCGGAAATTATACAAGAAGCTCTCAAAAATTTTGCTGCAATATAGGTTTCTGTATGTTGGAAAATCCCGCCTTTCACGTTGCACGAAAAGCCCCTCCAACAAGTTTTCCAGTCACCTTAATGGAGGCAAAATCTTTCTTGGGAATCAGCAATAGTAATGAAGACGATCTACTAACAAGCCTAATATCTATGTCTTCAGAGTATGCCCAGTGGTATATAGAACAGTCCCTTAGTAAGCAAACCTGGGTGCTGTCTTATGCTGGAAGTAGTATTCCCAACAAAATATATCTGCCATTCGGACCTATTATCTCCGTCATATACGTGAAAGCAGCCAGTGACGCCTCTGACTTCGATATAATAGCAGCAGAAAGGTATTTAGTTAACAACCCGCAATCCAACATAGTATTTCCCGCAACATTAGGAGCAACAAGAATGGAAATAGCTTATGAAGCGGGATATACAGACGCAAAACATGTTCCTATGCAAATTAAGAATGGGATACTGCATCACGTAGCAGTGTCCTACAAGAGGAGAGATGCCATTACTGTTGAGCACCTCACATTTATCAAAGAAATATATACGCCTTTCAGAGAAGTAAAGTTAGTGCTGTAAAATGATGAACGCTACAGGCCTGTATTCTTTGGCTATAGAGCACCTAAGGTCAGATAATGCAATAAGAAACTTGGTAAGCCGCGTGTACGAGCAAGAGCCCACCGCGGCAAGCGTACCGTATATTTATTTAAGCATACATCATTCCAAGGGTGTACCAACTTTTGATGAGCTGACTTCCAAGGTACACGTGGTATGCTATACCCTCAGCTATAGCATGTTAGAGACATTGGAGATTGTAGAACATACCAAAAGGGTATTGCGAAAACTACTCAGAGAAACAGAACTCACGCTCAATAGTAATACGCACAGAACGGTGCGTAGGGGAGAGATTTTCCAATCTACCGTAAGCTTTGAGGTACTAATAGATGATTATCTTGAAATTTAAGGAAAGAAGCGGTGGTTACGTTACTCTACAAGGTATCCAGAACGTCAGGCTGACGTTACGAAGTAAAAACTACGAAACAAGAAGCGTTCTTTCTGGAGGGTGGAAAGACTCCCTAAACGGTGCCGGAGATAGAAATGTCACTGTGCGAGTAGGGGGACTGCTACTTGCGGGACAATCCACTACAGACAGCATTCTGTTACAGCACTCGTTTGAGAGCAGCACTTTGGACTGCGAATTGCTTCTCGATGGCATAAGGAGAGAGCGAGTAATTATGAAGTGCTTTGTTGAGCTATACGAGCGGTATTATGCGGCCGGAAATTTAAACGGTTTTAATGTTACCCTAACTAGCAATGGGCTGATTGAATATTACAGAGAAGTGAAAAGCAGCAACGTATCTCTTGAAGCCAAAATATAAAAAAATTAACTATAAATTCACAAGGAATATGTAGGATTGCGCGCATAGCATGTCCTCACGCCAAACTAGACAATGTCTCACACCCTAGCAGTAAGTGAAATAGCGGGCAGATGCTCTCCGGAAGTTCGGCATTCAATTAGGCTGATATTAAAACACGGCACACCGGGCCAAGTGGCTGCCGTACGCGGTGTATTAAAAACCTTTCTGCACATAAATTCATTTCCAAACAAGGAAATAGGGCCTTGGCAGCACAAGATCTACATCCTAGAGAGAAATAAAGTTCACCAGAGCGGTAGTTGGGTAGCAAAAGTCCGCTCGACTTCTAGGTGCATAGTGTTGCATGGTAAGCAATATCCTCATTGCGTGGCAAATACCACACGTCTGTTCAAATGCGAGAAAGTATCTGTACCAGCGCGCATAACATTGCAGCACAAAACACGCTCACAGGGAGGGGTAGAGAAAGCATTCATAACCATGCGGAGGGTAAAAGTAGCACATGGTATGGATCCAACACAAAGAGCTGGGCAAACCAAAGAATCAAACGAACGCGAAGCTGCAATGTATGGTCGCTCATCACAGGTGATACGATCCGAGAAAAACAGAGGGAAAGCGTCATTTTTTAAACTTTTATTAAATCTGTTATTCACGCTAATTTTCCCAATGATGCTCCAGGGGGACATCGTGATAGAGTGCATTTTAAAAGGACTTGAACAGCAATATAAGGAAAAGCATTCTCGCCACTCAAGGAGTAGCCACGCAGCATCTATTGTTAGATAAATTAGATAAAATCAGTCATTTACTGTATGAAATTTAATCAATTTTTGAAGCTAGTCTTCGAGACCGTAACTCCCGGTGGCCTATACGTGAATAATTGGCATATCAGGGCAATCTCAGATAGATTGGAGGCCGCCTTAGCTGGGAAAATCAAGCGATTGATTATCAATATACCACCTAGGTCCATGAAATCCATGTGTGTCAGTGTAGCATGGCCTGCATGGATTTTAGGATTAAATCCAAAAGCTCGGATAATAGCGGTAAGTTATTCGCAGATTTTAAGCGAAAGACTATCCATGGATACTAAATATGTAACACAAGCTGCTTGGTATAAAAGGTTATTCCCCGAAGTAAAAATTGCCAAGGATCAAAAAAATCGGCTCCAAACCACACAGCTAGGGTACAGATTTGCGACTTCAGTTGGGGGATCAATAACTGGGGAGGGAGGTAATTTTTTGATAGTTGATGATCCAATGAATCCCTTGCAATCTGAAAGTAAAATGTATAGGCAGAGAGTTTGCGACTGGTTCAGCCAAAGTTTATTGACGAGGCTAGACGATAGAAAAAATGGGGTTGTGGTTGTGGTGATGCATAGGCTGCACACCGAAGATTTGACTGGATACTTGTTATCGAAAAAGGCCTATGGTAGCGGGTGGCATCATTTATCCTTACCACTTGTAGCCACAAAAAAATCCAAAGTCTACGCCTTTGCTCCGCCACTTATACTGCACAGCAATGGCCGAAAGTCAAGAAAAGTGTTGTATGTGCGAAAAGATAATGAGCCACTACGCAGAAATATGGGCACACGGTACATAGAAAACCTGAAAAAAGATGTCGGCACGTATGTGTTTTCCTCTCAATATCAGCAAAACCCTATAAATAATCTAGGCGGTGGCATTATAAAACGCCAATGGTTCAAGCGCTACAGTGGCTCATTGCCCGTACACGGAGAGTGCATTGTGCAAAGCTGGGATACTGCAAGTACCCAGACACGTGGTAGTGACTTTAGTGTGTGCACGACTTGGGCATACAAGAACCACAACTTCTTTTTGCTGGAGGTGTATAGAGCCAGGTTTGAGTATGTCATGCTTAAGCAGTCAGTGTTGCATATGAACAATCTTTGGAAGCCGGATACCGTGCTCATTGAAGGAAAATCAAGCGGCCTACAGCTTATACAAGAACTATTACACCTTCCAATTGTATCTATAATTCCAACAGGTGGGAAGGTTACCAGGGTTTATAAGATTCTCTCAACAATAGAGGGGGGTCGTGTATTTCTCCCGCGTGAGGCATCATGGTTAGGTACCTTTGAACAAGAAGTATGCTCATTTCCGAATTCTGAACACGACGACCAAATCGACAGCATGGTACAATTCTTATCATGGGCACGCGATACTATGACAGTACAAGAAGTATTGGTTCCTCAAATCAGAGAAATCCAGTAGGGAAGGGTTGTGTATAGGGCGCAATGTCAAAGTATATAAAACTCTAAGTTTAAGTATGAGTGTTACTGATAAAGTAAGATCTGTGATTTGGCGCAAGAATACCTGAATGCCGTTGTTCAATGGATGTCTTAGAACTCGGAGTATGAGGAGCTGCTTACCTCAGGAACGGGTAATTATCTGGGGACCTCCCTGCGCTACTGGCTGAGCACTAGGTACTGACTAGTTGGGCCGCGCAATCACTAGGGGGCATAGCCTTGGGCGATGTGTATAACTTCTAAGCTCCTGACAGGGAACTAGCTCCAGAAGACCAACCAACTGTGTTAGTGAAGAATCTACGTTTCACTTAGAGGAAGGATTCCCGCACAACCCACAGATATGCCCCCGGACATACAATACAAAAGCACAAGAGTAGTGTCACAAATACGATGAGCGAACCCCTACGAAGAAGACGAGGCTGACGCTGCTGGTACCCTTCTACTCGTACTCGCACTCGCCATAGAATACGCGTCCCTAATATTGACAAATATGCTTTCGTACAGGTTTATCTGGCTCAAGAACTTTTCAACACGATCCTGCATATACAGAAACTGCACCTCCGGAATAGTACCAGACTTAAATGCAGCGACTATATCTCCTTTAAAAGCCTCCGCGTAAGCTCTAGTGGCACTCAAGTGACTCAACGTGGACTCTATTATGGTATCCGGGTCATCGCGGCTCGTTTCGGGCATCACATATATACTATCGGTATAACATCACAGGCGGTAATACACTCTAAAAGTTTAATTGTAAAGAAAAATGTAGCGAAAGTAAGCTGTAAGGAAGGGTATGCTAAAGGGGATATCCTCATAATTATTTTGACTTTATTAGATATATGAGAGAGACTTCCGGCTGGGGGTTGTCCCCGTTTGTTATGGTTCTTAGCCTAGGCGCGTGCCGTGTTAGTGGTGGGTCAGGTTTTCGTTGCCTCAGATCATGCAGGTGTTGGGCTCCGGCTTCTTCTTAGTTCCTACCTGAGGGACATCGGGTGTAAGGTGGCTGACTGTGGCTGTGATGCCAATGATAGTTCCGTGGACTACTCAGACTATGTATCTGGGGTGATTGATTGTGTGTCCGAGAGTAGTTTTGGGGTGCTAATCTGCGGTACTGGAATAGGGATGAGTATCGCGGCCAACAGAAGTAGGCGAATAAGAGCGGCTCTGTGCCACGATTCACTCTTTGCCAGATTGGCTAGGGAGCACAACGACGCAAATGTTTTATGCTTCGGTTCGAGGCATATAGAGCCTGATGTGGCTAAATCTGTGTTGTATACATTTCTCACTACCAAATTTTTGGGTGGCAGGCATGCAGCGAGGGTAAAAAAGTTGGGAGAGATGGGAGATTGTGGTTAACATTAGAAATAGAAGTTGAAACTCGTCTTCCAGTCCCTAGTCTTTGTTCGGATTTTAGATTTTAATACGGTGCGTGCCTGTGTGAGCTGCGTGGTTTTGGTACATGCATAGAGTTGACGATCCAGAAGTTCTCAAGTTTTCTGATTTAGCTTCTGAATGGTGGGACGGGAGTAGCTTTTCTGTTTTACACAAGGTGAACGCTGTGAGGGTGGGGTACGTACTTTCACAGCTTGGTAACGTCTCCCCTAAATTATCATTATTAGATGTAGGGTGTGGCGGAGGAATATTTGCAGAATCCATGGCCCTGTTAGGTTTCTCCGTTACGGGAATAGACCCTAGCCAAGAAAGCATAGAGGTTGCTTCGAGACACGCTCGTATATCTGGACTAGACATCAGATATCACTCTACATATCTTGATGAGTTTTGTGAAAGACATGAGGAGACTTACGACATTGTCACACTGATGGAAGTGGCTGAGCACGTTGACGATTTAGAATCTTGCCTTAGTCATGCTTGTGTGTCGCTCAAGAAAGGAGGGATACTATTCCTTTCAACGCTGAACAGGACATTTAAATCCATGGTATTAGCCGTGATAGCTGCAGAATATGTTTTGCGGTGGATTCCAAAGGGCACTCACTCTTGGAACAAGTTCATCAAACCGGCAGAAGTGTGTTCCATACTGCGCGCCAAAGGGGTTATAGTTCAAGATATCAGCGGTATGGGCTATATGGCACTGAGAAATGAATGGTGTATAGTAGATAATGTGGATGTAAATTACATTCTTACTGCAAAAAAGCTATAGCAGCATTCTCAAGCACTCAACCTCTGGTCCTCCTGGGTATTCTAGGCCCAGCATTCTAGCTATTTTGTCAAAAGTCTCTCCTAGTGAATCATCAATTGACTCTCCAAGTCTAATGTATCTACCTACACCTTGAGCAACTAAGAACTGGCAATGTCCTCCTGATATTATTAGGACAAGAAACGGGAATTCAATATCATCCCGAATCATACGAGCTACCAGAGCATGCGCCTCAAGATGATTCACAGCAATGATAGGTTTACGCGTTACATAGGCAATTGCTTTGGTGAGCATAATGCCAACTATCAGCGATCCCACCAATCCAGGACCTGCAGTAACTGCAATTGCGACTTTTTGCTTCGAATTTAGATAGATTGCGCTTTCAGAGGCACTTTAAACTTATTTTCCATAATATATATTATGTAATCGAACGGATTTAGCTGATGAGAAATCCTGCTCTTAAATTTCCTCAAGTCATGAACATATGAACAACGGCATTCAGGTATTCTTGCGCCAAATCACAGATCTTACTTTATCAGTAACACTCATACTTAAACTTAGAGTTTTATATACTTTGACATTGCGCCCTATACACAACCCTTCCCTACTGGATTTCTCTGATTTGAGGAACCAATACTTCTTGTACTGTCATAGTATCGCGTGCCCATGATAAGAATTGTACCATGCTGTCGATTTGGTCGTCGTGTTCAGAATTCGGAAATGAGCATACTTCTTGTTCAAAGGTACCTAACCATGATGCCTCACGCGGGAGAAATACACGACCCCCCTCTATTGTTGAGAGGAGTTCTGGTTTAGGATATTGCGCCCACGGAGCTGCGTATCAATTCCACAGACTGGTTGAACACATCCTGCTCCTCCTTGGTCAGGGAGAACTCAACAACCTCTTCTACTCCCCCCTTGCCTATGATCGCAGGAACACCTACAAACAGGCCCCGTACCCCGTACTGGCCATCCAGGTACGCAGAACACGGAACCACGGAGCGCTGATCTCGGAAATACGACTCTAGCATGTGCGCACAAGAGGCTGCTGGAGCACAATAAGCAGAACCGGTTTTTAGCAATTTAACAATCTCCTCTCCCCCCTTGCGAGTCCTTTCTACAATCGCGGAGACGTCTTCCCTGCTCAAACGGCCACTCCCTATTAAGCTCTCAATTGACACCCCATCAACTGTAGAATACCGCAACAACGGCAACATTAGGTCTCCGTGCCCGCCTAGCACCATAGAAGAAACACTTTTGACCGAAACGTTCATGTGCTGAGCCAAAAAGAAAGAAAACCTCGCAGAATCCAGAACTCCAGCCATTCCAACAATCTTGTTCGAAGGTAAACCAGAGTATTTGTGCATGCACCAAACCATAGCATCAAGTGGGTTGGTTACAACAATGACGAAGGCTCCAGGGGAGTACTTGGCTATATTCTCAGCAATGCCCTTTATCACCGAAACGTTTGTATTCAGCAAGTCCCCGCGGCTCATTCCCTCTTTCCTAGGAATTCCCGCTGTCACCACTATGGCGTCAGAACCCTCTATTGCAGCGCAATCAGAACTACTAGCAATGGAAACATCAGACCCCAGCACGGTTAAGGCCTGCCCTATATCTAGGGCCTTCCCTTCCGGCATGCCATCAACAACATCAACGAACACCAGCTCCTTAGCGACTTGGGAGGCACCCAGCATGTACGCCAACATGCTCCCAATATTGCCAGCACCAACGAGCGAGACCTTAGCCAATCGGGAGGAACCGTGCATATGAGAAACAGTGAACTACAGACCATTACACTCTAGCAAATTGCTATGATTTGTCAAGCAACATACTCGGGTCCTCTTGCCAAACAACTGCAACGAAAATCTTATTCGCTTGCATGTACGAGGATGTAGGTTTGTATAGCTCCGCGCTGCACTCACGCACCCCACAATTCTCCTTTGTGATGCAATTGATGAGACTTTTTGCTGCATGTTCAAGGAGATCATATTCCCGCTCTTCTAGAATCATTTTTATTCTCTTGCTCAATGTGGAATAACATATCACATCGTGCTGTGCCGAATATACAAGATGGACGCTCACCAACACCTTTTGCGTTATAACTTTTTCCCAGCTGTAAATTCCCACGTGCATGTAAACCGGAAGGTCAACTATACCCAGTTTAAAGAGCACAAAAATTCCTCATGAAAAAACCGCTCAAGGTTTTATAATGAGCAAGCATAAATGTCTAGGAGTTTGGAATGCAGCGCTTACAGAAGGTTTTGTCCTGGATCACAGATAAATTGTTGTTCTTCCCTTTTGGGCGATCACAAAAACTCAAGGATGGCGAGTTATGTTATGTCTCAGGCGCAAGACGGTGCATAGGCACTATGGTAGATCTAGTTATTATGGTGCTAGCGCTGCAGCTAACGCACGCAATCTTTTTTCTTGTCCTCCCAAAAAGCGAAGCCGCATTCAAAGCCATTGAGAAACATAAAATGGGCGCAACACTCACTAAAGAAGAAAAAATTCTCAGAAACAAATACATATACAAGGCAGTTGTGCTGCAGGTGGCACAGTTGGTGATTGTGTTCGTATACAATGTGTATATGTGGATAAATTTTTCCGGAACCGTGGGCAAGTTACTAGTTGGACTTAGAGTAGTAGATGAAGAAAAACTGGAGGCTATGAGCCTGCATCAGGCAACAAAGAGATTCTTCAGCACAGTACTTTCAGGAATTCCGCTTGGATTGGGAATTTTGTGGTCAAACTTTGACTCACGCAAGAGAGCGTGGCACGACATGATAGCGAAAACCGTAGTCGTAACCAATAAAAGTTTGAAACGGTACAAGGAGCTACATAAGGCGGGTTCCAAGGGGCCAACGAGCCCTAGGGACGAGCTCTAGAGATGCGAAATTGCTGCCACTGCGTAGATTCTCAAGCCCAGCCCATCCAACCATTATCCCGTTGTCTGTGCACAGTTCTTGTGGAGGAAAGACTGCGTCGATTCCGCATTCACTAGCACACTTAAGTATGCCGCTTCGTAAAAAATTATTAGCAGCCACTCCTCCACTGACGACGATTTTACTGATTCTATCATCAATAGCCCTGGCCATGGCTATCGCATTAACAATTCTGCTAGCCAATATTTCGCTGATGCACTGTTGGAATGACGCACAAATATCATGCACAACTTGTTCATTCAGATTTTCTTTCTCTTTGGCTATGGCGACTATTGTGTTGCGCACTGCAGTTTTTAATCCAGAAAATGAGAAGTCACAACCCGGCCTGTTTTTTAGGGCTCTGGGAAAGGAAAATCTATCCGCATGGCCTTTGAGCGCCCAGCACTCAACCTCTGGTCCTCCTGGGTATTCTAGGCCCAGCATTCTAGCTATTTTGTCAAAAGTCTCTCCTAGTGAATCATCAATTGACTCTCCAAGTCTAATGTATCTACCTACACCTTGAGCAACTAAGAACTGGCAATGTCCTCCTGATATTATTAGGACAAGAAACGGGAATTCAATATCATCCCGAATCATACGAGCTACCAGAGCATGCGCCTCAAGATGATTCACAGCAATGATAGGTTTACGCGTTACATAGGCAATTGCTTTGGTGAGCATAATGCCAACTATCAGCGATCCCACCAATCCAGGACCTGCAGTAACTGCAATTGCGGCCAAATCTGAAAACTTTAAATCTGCATTATCCATAGCTTTGGAGACTAGCACATGCAGAAAGTCGGAATGCGCCCTTGCTGCAATTTCTGGCACAACACCGCCAAAGAAGGAGTGATCCTTCTGTGATAAAATTTCATGAGACAGCACACTGCCGCATTCGCCCAAAACCGCAACTGCGGTTTCATCGCAACTAGTCTCTATCCCAAGAATCGCGCCGTTCACTGACAGACTACCTTGCTATTTCAGCATACCCACTTCTTTGTAGAATCTGGTCGCGCCATCGTGCAGAGGAACCGTACTTTCACCGGTCAGTAAGTCTTCAACTTTAAACCCCGCAAGAGCACCGCTAAGCTCACGGAATCTGTCAATATTTGATGCTATAGACTTCACTACTGTATACGCTATATCATCCGATAAAGCCGTAGTGGCGTACATGGAAGCTCGCACTGATATCGTACTCACGTCCTCTGAATTATTTTTGTACATGTGTCCAGGTATTACACCGGCATCGTAGTACGGGTATTTTTCCACAAGTGCTGCTATCAAGCTACTATCTAGAGGAATAGTAACGGCATCACAAGTTGCTGAAGCTTCCTGCATACCAGCGTTTGGATGCCCAACAAAGTCTGTGATTACATCTATCTTGCCATCACATAGTGCTTGTACCTGCTCAGAAGATCTAAGGTCAGATGCGACAAGAAAATCTCCAGTAGTCCATTTCTTAACCTTAAATAGGTTGAGTACAGCAGCCCTAACCCCCGTACCCGGCGCCCCTATGTTGATCCTCTTGCCTTTTATATCATCAATGGCATTAATGCCTGAATCTCTTCGCACCACTATTGTAAGATATTCCCTGTGCATGGAAGCCAGCAGTCTTAGGTTACTCATGGGCGGGATGTCAGAATGTATATCATCCCCAACATATGCGCGATACCCTATATCGGATTGGGCAACGCCTATGTCCATGGCACCCCTGCGTATGGAATTCAAATTATAAACGCTGCCAGCAGTTGTAGAAGTAGAGCAAACTAGCTGCCGCCCAGATGTGTCTGCCTCGCTATAGCCCAGCACAGCAAATTTACACACCCCACCACCTATGGAATAGTACACATTGGTCATGGACCCTGACCCAATCAATATGAAACTCCTCTGAGGTCCAGAAAAAGCTGGTCTACCAAATAACAAAAAAGAGCAGCTACAAACTGTGATGAATCCAGCAACTATCACTCGAAACATAAAAACCTACAACTCTAACAAATTGCTTATGACACCGCAAAACGCATCAATTTTTGTTCCTGCACTTCCGACTAGCACACCTGACAGGTTACAAATTTCAGACTTGAGAACGCGCACGTTGTCTTGGTTCACTGACCCACCATAGAGTATGGGACACGCCACCGGACTGTGAGATTGTATGATATCAAAAGATTCCTTTATGACATCTAAATCAGGAATGTCCAAGCCTCCTATAGCCCAAATAGGCTCATATGCGATCACAAACTCTCCATACTTAGGAAGACATTCATTACATTGTTCAATCAGTACATCTCCAGATATACCATCACGCCTTTCCTCAAGCGTCTCACCCATGCAGATAATCGGTATAATACCCTCCTCTATTGCAACTTCAGCTTTGAGTCTAACATCTGAATTTTTTTCACCAAGCCCGCCACGTCTATCAGAATGTCCAAGAATTACATAGTCACACCCGCATTCCTTCAGCATTTTGGCGCTTATCTCGCCTGTGCAGCCCTTATCTGCCCTAAAAAAGCAGTTCTGCGCACCGAGTTTAACTGATGAGTTTATGGAGTGAAATGCCAACATCGCAGTGAAGGGAGGGCATATTACTATCTCAATTGAGCTCCTACTCAACGCAAAGCGGCCACCTATTGCGGTGAGGAAATCTTGCAACAAAACTGCGTTCCCACCCATCTTCCAATTGGCCACGACAAGAAAGGACATAAGCTCCACAAGAGGTACAGAGAGCCGGCTGCCGGACTCGAACCGACAACCCCCTGATTACAAGTCAGGCGCTCTACCAGTTAAAGCTAAGCCGGCTAACACGCAAGAAACCAAGCCCAAAAACAGCTAGTGGTAGAATGATATACGTGTTAGGATAAAAGTCAAAAGCTTAATTTAAGCCGTTTCATTGGTGATTTTGGAGCTGTATTGTGGGATGTGCGTCCTCAAACATAAGGCCCGTAAATCGTTAGGGCAGCATTTTATCTTAGAATCTTCTATAGCTGAAAGAATAGTCTCCCACGCCGGAGACATAGAGGGACGCAACATAATAGAAGTTGGTCCTGGGCTTGGAATTATGTCCGAAGCGATTTTGAAGAGCAAAGCAAAAAGCCTCGTGTCAATTGAGAAAGACCGCAGACTCTTGCGTATACACGAGAGTCTAATGGCAAAATATCCAAATTATAGATACGTACAGTGCGATGTTTTAGATATAGACCTGAACACACTCATCTCAGCGCCAAGTAAGATGATTGCCAATTTGCCATACAACATATCTGTAACTCTCTTACTAAAAATGCTGCAATACATACACCATTTCGAAGGGCTGACTCTAATGTTCCAGAAAGAGGTTGCCGACAGGCTGGTAGCCAAACCCAGCACTAAAAGTTATTCGTCACTTTCCGCTCTTGTACAATTGCTATGTGATGTAGAAAAGGTAGAAGACCTGCATCCCGGCATGTTTTCTCCCTCTCCGAAGGTTCATTCATCTGTGGTGAACATCACGCCTCTGGGAACAACGCGCTTTCCAGTAGATTACTCATATGCGACCAAGGTACTTAGAAAGATCTTTAACTACAAGCGCAAGACCATGCGCAACTCGTTGGAGCTCTCTGCCCAAGAATTTGATGAATTACTTGAAGTATGTAAGGTATCACCTTCTATAAGGGCAGAAAATTTATCTATTAAACAACTCTGTGAAGTGTCAAACTTTCTGCAATCCCGACAATACCAGCCTGCATAGTGCCGCAGTCCCGGACTCCCAGTATGACAATGGTGCACTGTCCATGGGTAGGAATCGCTTTTCCCATGATGTGCTAACGATCTAAGTTCAAAAAGTTACTGCCTAATTTTTATTGACGATATGGCCTTAAAGCCAAAATACACGGAAATTCTTTCAATAATACCCGGCACCGCGTATTGAATAAACGTCGCGTGTCCGCCGTTGTTAACACGTAGATACAATACTCCGGAATTGTCTTTAGAAAAGGCCACTCTATCTGGTTGCGCAAGTTCCGCAATTCCTACCCCCACTATGTCTTTCCAATTGAGCATTATACGAATCTCTGTTTTGCTCAGCCGCCATGTATCGCATTTTTGTAATACGAAGCTTTCCATCACAGATCTTATGCTCCTGCACCCACGTTTTCTTGTCAAAAGATGCATACTTTCTCAGTTAGTGAACTAACGCAACTGGAACAGGTGCCCCCATCTTACCGCAGAGTCGATATCGAGACACCAAAAACATACGACGCCTTCAGGATGGCGGAGAGAGAGGGATTCGAACCCTCGATACAATGTTACTTGTATAACGGTTTAGCAAACCGCCGCCTTCAGCCTCTCGGCCACCTCTCCCGCCGGGAACTGGAGGATTATTCTCCATTTCCCGTAAAATATCAATAGTAATCACTCAATATACCTGCGCACGTTTCTACCAGTGCAATAGATATATCACGAGCACATATTGCATATGCGACGAGCACGCTCATCAGAATTCGCGCTCTCAACCAACCTTGGCACGTCACCGCCGCACGCAACTTGACCAATCAATAGGAGCCAAAGTGCTAGGTAGTTAACAACTCCAGGTGTCTTCTAGAATCGCATACAAGGGCACACACAGAGTTCAGGAGGTGATCAAGCTCTGCATCAGAGATCACGAAGGGTGGCATTAAGTACACCGTATTCTTGATTGGTCTAATCCAGATTTCGAAGCCCATCAGTCTCTCCAAGAAACCCTCTTGGAGACAATCGGAGTAATCTTGCTCTATCTCCATGGCAGCAGCTGCCCCCTTGACCCTGATATTATGAACATAACCTAAATTCTCAAGCGGCTTTAATCCGTGCTTCAGGCGTTTTTCAATCACCTTAACCCTATTTATCAGCGACCCATCTTCAAACAAGTCCAGCGAGGCGTTCGCAGCAGCGCACGCCAGAGGATTCGCTGCAAAAGTGTTACCATGCATTAGCTTTTCACCATGCAACTCAAACGGCTCGCAGACCTCTGAGGACACTAGAGTTGCCGATAACGGGCACATCCCGCCAGTAATAGCCTTGCCTAGCACCATGACGTCAGGCAAAATTCCCGCCTGTTCGCATGCAAACATGGTACCAACTCTACCAAAACCAGTTGCCACCTCATCTGCGATGAAGAGAATGCCATTTTCCTTTGCTAACTTTCGTAGTAGCGCAAGCGTATCTGGAGAATAAATTCGCATCCCCCCAGCAGCCTGCAAGATTGGTTCAACTATTATCGCAGCAACTTTGTGGGCAATCCGCTCCACTGCGTGTTGTAGTGCAATAACATCACGCTCATTTACTGGTAAATCAAATAAGTGCTGAGCCTGATAGTAGCCAGAAAACAGACCATGTATAGCAGCAGGATCAGAAACTGACATGCACCCCATGCTATCGCCGTGATATGCGTGTTTGAACGCTATAAAACCTGTTTTTTGTGGTTTGCCGATTGTGCGCCAGTATTGTACAGCGATTTTCATTGCAACTTCCACAGCCATGGATCCAGAGTCAGCAAAGAAAACCTTGTGCAACCCGCGTGGCGACAACGCTATGAGCCGAGAAGCAAGCGTGCTGGCCCCTTCATGAACCAAGCCGGAGCACAGCATAACGTGAGAAAGCTTCCCTACCTGCTCGCGCATTTTTTCAACTATGTAGGGATGCGAATACCCGTGGCATACACTCCACCAACTAGATATTCCGTCTAACAGCTTTTTGCCACTCTCCAATTGCAAATAGCATCCACTGCCAGATACAACCTTTACAGCAGCAACTGGTGGCTGCGTACTGCTGTAGGGCAACCAAAGATTTTCAAACATACATATAACTAACTCGAACCACAGCCTATTTCAAAGCAATTGTGCCAACAAGCAAACCCCCAGCATTCTAATAAATTGCATAGTGTCTGGGAAGCCATTTGAAAAAATTCCTCGGGTATTAACGAAAGCCTGCAGCAATCAGCGCGAACTAGGGGCTGACTAGCATCGCCTGGATAACCTGTAGCTCAACTCTGCCCCATAGATAAAAAAGATGCTGAGTATGTAGAAAAACATCATGGACGCGACAATACCAGAGAGATTGCCGTACATTGTATGCAGCACTTTAAAATTCGATAGATACCAAGAGAAGGTGAATGAAGATAAAGTCCATAACACAGTGACCACAATCGCTCCCGGAAGTACAATTCCGATGCGTTGCCTAGTATTTGGCACTATAAAATACATAAACGCGACAGAGAGGCACAGCACGGCTTCGCTGACAGTATATTTTATGTAACTCCAATACCCCCAGCGCCTATCAAGCACATCAAGAATGATGGGCACCAAGACTATAAACAACACACTGAGCATCATCATTAGGATTATCACCAGAAACTGCAGAATACTCAGCATCCTACCCAGAATGTATGGCGGCGGGGCGGACACCCTAAATGCCTTGTTAAGCACAGTTCTCATGCCTTCTATGGCTGAAGAAGCGGTCCACACTATTCCTATTATAGCTACAGTTAGTAGACTCTGCGGTGGCCCTGATAGTATTTCGTTGATTCTAGGTAAAAGCGCAGATATCGTCTCGTGCGGCAGTTCACTGAGCAGCGAATTTACTAGCACTCGCAAAAAATCCTCCTGCTTATCCAGCATATGCAATGCCGTGGAAGTGATAGCAGTGAAGAACACAAGAAACGGAAAGGCGGAGAGAAGTAGAATAAATGACAAGTACCCCGAGTATACTAACCCATCATGCCTACGAAAATCTGCGACAGCCAGACCTGCGCACTTTACGAATGAACCTATCTTTCCAAAAACTGCAGCACAGAACCCGTACACACACAAAACACTTACCAAACCCATAAACCCCTATATTATTCGGTGTATTTTGCAAGAAAACAACCTTGTTGCTTAACCCGAAAGTCTGGCAATAAAAAATTTAACAATACTAATAGTAAATGACTTAGAGATTTACTCGCTATAAAGTAGAGTGGTAGCGCGTGTTTAACCTGAATCATGATAAGTTTACGCATGGAGATGAATTTAGAGCACATCAGATCGTTATACAGTTATTACACAGAGGACACAGCTCAGTGGCCACTTACCAAAATGCTGTACCTTCGGTGATGTCTGGTGCTTCGGGTACACATGAGTTCTCATGCATAGAAAAATACATACGTCCTCTGATGCGCAGTGGATTCAGAACCGAAAACGATGATGCAGCGCAGGTATCCTCTCCTAATAAATCATTTATAGTAACACAGGATATGATAGTGGAGGGAATACACTTCCTCCGCTCTAGCAACCCCAGACTACTGGCGCAAAAGGCATTAAGGGTTAACCTATCCGATATTGCGGCAATGGGGGCCAGGCCGCATGCCTATTTACTTGGCCTTTCGCTACCTCAGGGAATCACTGAAGAGTGGTGGAAACAATTTAGTGAGGGGCTAAAAGAGGATAACGAAACCTACGCCATAGACCTGATTGGTGGTGATACAACATCTAACGGTACAGGTGCAATTACCATAAGCGTCACAGCCATGGGCATCCCAGACACATGTAGTATGACAAGATCTAAAGCACAAATTGGAGATTTACTGTATGTAAGCGGTAATATAGGGGATTCTACTTTAGGATTAATGGCCTACCAGGGCTTAATAGCTGGAGAGTGCGGCTACTTAAAGCGCAGGTACGACTTGCCGGAACCTAGAGTTTCCCTGGGGAGAAAAATATGTGGCATAGCTTCCGCATGTATAGATATCTCAGACGGATTGATTCAAGACATAGAACATATATGCCAGCTGTCCAATGTAGGTGCAATCCTAGAAATGAACAAGGTACCAGTTTCTAACGAAGCCCGTCACGTACTACAACACAATCCCAAATTGGCAGAACGTATCCTAAGCGGAGGAGATGATTATGAGCTAGCCTTCACCGCTGCAGTAGAAAATCGCGAAAAAATCATGCTTATAGCAGCAGATATTAATGTTAAGATTACTGAAATAGGAATAGTGACGGAGCAGCCCGGGGTTAGGGTATACGACAATTATGGCAACATCACGCGCTTTACCGATCGCGGGTACCAACACCGATTTTAGGTCGCGTCAGTGCAGATTCTTTGCCAGTAACGGGACCTCCCCCCGAATCCATCAAGGAAGAAGGCTGTTCTGTAGCTGCCAAGGAAGATCGCATACCAATTAACTCATAATCCAAGGGGGGATAGTGTACGTACACAACCTCAGACATGAGCGATGCAAAAAAACCGGGGCATTCTCCAACGCTATCCAATACCCCCAGAATCGCTTGGGAATTTATTTCGGGGCCGAAAATATCACTTAACGCGGAGATAGAGCATTCTCCCCTCTGAGCAACCAAGTCAGCAATTTCGCAAGCCACCGCAAAAGCAACTACCTGCCTGAGGCTATCGTCGCTTAACTTTGCCAACGAGGTTTTCAGTACCACTAAATGTCGGCCATCTTCGCCTTCAGACATCTTCAACAGCGCTTGAATGGCTTTTGGGATTGAATCACCCAAAAATGGGTCACCGCCCAGTTCCAGCTTGGCTACAATTTCTGCTGCTATTAGAAAGAGCTCACATCCCGAATCAGTGGATGTTATGCCACACAATTCCGCACATCTACTGACCAATTTTACTACATCATCAGCCTTCGCCGTCCCAAATCCTGGAACGACATTAAACCACTTGAGTAAAGATGTATCACAATCTCCGCTGTGAACGAAGCTACACGAAATTGTGAGTAAAATGGCATATACACTTTCAAACAGTGCAGGCAATTGCCTGCATAGATATGGTAGATCCCTTTCGATAGCTCCCTCATTGATTATCGAATCAATCGCCGCATGAGCCCCTTTTTTCTTAATTCTCCTGATCGCTTTATATGTTGCATTTAACGTTCTTATTACCATTGCAACTCTTAGGTTCTTGTCAGTAAGGAATTTCAGGATTACTTCCCGCTTATAGTGCGGACTATCTAAGTCCTTGAAGAACTGTTCGTGCGTACACGTTAGCGCGTATAATGCAGATATAAATTCAAGGGAAGTGCCTTCTGTGCTTGCAGCCTCAGCACCATATGTATCAGAAGACCTCAAAGTGCTATCTAGGAATTTCTTTTCTAATTTTGTAATGGATTCAGATGTTAAAAGTCGTTTAAATGCCCTCTTATGCTCAATAATATCATGCATAAATCTTGCCATTTTGGTACCATTGGGCATCTGCAATGAGGGGCCCTGTGTAAGCCTACTGCATCTTCCCTCACGGTACCTACTTGAGTAACCAGAGGTACCACTTAGAAATGAGCGCGAGTAAAACTCCAGGTAGCTTCTTAGTGCTTCCAATCCCCCAATTTTTCTAGAGCAAACACCAGATTCTATCATCGCTAAAAGTAGATTTTCCGGCGTAACCTCAACTTTTAGTGGGTACACAAGCTTAGCTTGATTTGGTCCACTACGCCTGAACTTTGCCTCTTGCCGCGTTACGTGCATGCCCTGAGGAAATTTTGCACGCAAAACAATTTGAATGCTTCCAGGTGCAGCAGGCCTCGAACGTCGCGAGGCCAACACATCAACCCTGAAAACCCCCTCCCCCAACACGCACAGGATTTCCTGTTGCTTGTTCAAGTAAAACGCCACGCAGGCGTCACTCCTTGGCAGTGCTTGAGACATCACATCGCAGAATTTGCCGCAATAGCTTAGAGTTAAAATTGTGTGGTCGGCAGACTGACCATCACATATTTCACGAATGCCAAATTTGTAAAGTATATCTTTCATTTCAGATAAGCGATTGTCCGCGTCCCCAATCTCCTGTTGAACGGATTGATCGACGCAAGCAGGAAAATCGGCTACGGTAGAGGCAGAGCTATCTGAATTTCGATAACACAAGCGTCCCTCAAGAGGAGCAGTTACCGCCTCCAAGGGCAATCTTGCAGGTTCTGTAGAACCCCGGTCCACTGCTCGAGCTACATGTGCATATGCAAACAATGCACAAAAAACAGTGGTAACGGCTAGCACGATTCTGACTACCAATGCCATTTCTATCCATTGCAGCAAGACAAGAATGCCTACTGTAACCGTCACCAGAGCCGTAGTTTTTAGTACACTAGAGCTACGGCTGCTGTCTGAATCATGTGTAACGACAGCGCTATGCAAGGCAACGCCGCAGCTAAACTGATTGGACATTAACTACTGAACCTGTTTATGCCATGCGTACCACGATAACTGCAGCACAGAAGAACGCACTAACTGGAGCTCTTTCCATACACACTCCACATCAAGCAAAAAACATCCTAGGCCGAAAGCGCACGTACTTGTGCACAGACTTATTGACATGTAACCATACGCAGATTATTGCTGAGCGGGTTCCAAGTCCACCTTTTTCGCAAGAAACGCGCTCGACATGCATAGAGTTGGGTACATTTGGAATTAGAGCAAGCTATATACCGTGCACAGACCAGTTTATCCCTAAGTGCTGATCCCCATAGTCTACCTTAGGGCCTGGCCAACGCATCCACCACCTGGGGCACAATTTAGCTGTCAATATTCAACATAATTCTGCTAATAAACAAAATCACCGAACTGACCACCGACTACTTCTTTACTACGGCCCTAACGGACAAAAATACGGCCCCAGGCTATGTATGTCTTGAGGCCAAAAAACCCCAAGCATGTCACTCATTTCTGGTGAGTAATGAACCCCCGCTACACCCCCTACGCGTTATCTCTCTATACTAGGACCTGGTTGGCTTTCAACGGAAGTGATATCACTAACATAAGTGGGAAGGGTATCGGGAAATCTGAGCATACTACGCCTCGAATTCACCACCACACCACCGGCACTATGACACAGGGTTTCAGGCACTAGAGAGAGAAAGAATGCATCAAGGTTACTGTCTCTGGTTATGCATATATCAATAATTGCATCATTGCGCATCTTCAGTACATCAATAATACCTTCACCGTCTGAAGCACCATAGGAACATTGCCGTGCTGCGATAAACATACTTGAAATATACGCAACAGTAGCTGCAACAAGTGTTTCTAAATCTGGTCGGCTAAGATGCTCAACAGAATCTCTTATGAGGGCCAGCCTCTCGTCCGCAGACATGGAACGCAGTTCCTCAACTCTGTTCTCTACCAGATCTTCGCATAGACCTTCGATATCAGAATTACCACTCCGTCTAGACTGAGCCATTGCCATTGCCATTATGGCAAGACCCACATCCGGATCGCTAGCTATAACACCTTTAACTGCATCATTTAATAAGATTGAACGCTTATCAATGGAGCTACGACCAATACTAGGCATGACCGCATCATGAAATTCTGTAACAGCACATAGCTGAGTCATTACATTTTTGCTGGCATCTTGTAGCCCACTAGATGAGTACAATACCTGGCAAATTGCACGTATGCTTTCAGGTAGTCCTGCGGTTCCAAGCGCCAATTGCGGAAAGCGCTGCGTAAAAGTTGCGTGATCTACAGGCTCATCGGGACTTCGTTCAAGTACATCGAACGCCTCTCTCACAGCGCCAAATACTACCGCAGTTCTCAGATTTGTATCGTGCAACAACATGGTAACTATCTCTTTTTGCAGACTTAAGTCAGTCAAATCCTTAGTGAACTTAGTCTGCGAGTAAGCAAGCATGTGTAGCGCAGCCATAACCGACAATTCTGTACAATTTTTCTCTAATATTTCGTCTGGTATATCGCGCTCTGCCGATACCGCAAACAACTTATCCATAAGCCGCAGGTAGTCATTAACAGACCTTGTAGTAGACCCCAAAACGTACGCAGCGGCGGCAGCAGAGAAAAATATCATAAAAACAGCTTGACAGCCTACACTATCTGCAATAGCTCTGTTGCCCCCACCATTTTCAATATACGCAGCAATTGCATCTTTATGATTACCACCTAACGGGTCGTCAGCATCATGTCCGTAGAATGAGCGCAAGTACTCCTTGAACTTCCGTAACTGAATTTCAGCATAAATGGCGACCATGCCATCTTCACTTAGCATATCTTCGATTTTTCCAAGCAGCATCAGTCCCAGTAGGCCATGTTTGTTGTCAGCTCGGGTTGTAACAGGAATGCGAAATCCTTCCGGAAACGCACTTATAATTTCGGCAAGTTGATCATTAGATGCCGGAGCAACACTTGCTCCCCTCATAAAAAGATTTAGCCACAACACCATGTGTACAACCCCTTTGGGTACAGGAGGTAGGCTCTGCCCTGTGTGCGCAACATCGTAAGAAACAACTTGAAAAAAGCTTTGATGCAGATTGCAATATATCTTTTTGTGGCCTCCTTCACGTGAAGGAACATAGAATTTGACTTCTGGCCTTGTATTGCGTAGCGCATTACCTCCAACATTTGCAATGCTTTCCAGCATTTCTGCTTTAAGCGCGGCATCTGTGTCATCAATATCCTTAACATCAACAGGTTTCAGAGTAATGATCAAGCAATCTCGCGCCATATCACCGTCAATAGCTGCTTCTCCAGCCCTAAATAGGTGTGCAATGTTTTCTGCTCTGGTATGTGGCCGTGCAGAACTTTGAAATTTTACTGAATCATTTGTCATAAACTTATACTCATTCTCAAGAAGCTAAAACATGAAAAGCGCGTATCTCGAAAAATCAGAGAGCCGCGCACCACAAGCGCGAAGCATGTATGTTTTGTGGATTTTTAAATCAGAGCCGATCGCTCATCGCGACTGCATAGAGGTATTTGTCAGCGCACTGGATACCCCTTTACCTGGCTGCAATGTCGCAGCCAAATCACTCTGGTGTACAGGCATATACACTGACACTGCGCAAGGGGAAGTCTCCCTTTCAATTTCGGACTGAACGTGTACATAATTGCTCATGACACTTGGGAAAAATCCTTCCCTTAAAATCTCTCTCCCTTCCGCAAGGAATTTGCTGATGACATCACTGCTACAGGCCTTCACATCATCCGCAAATGACTCTATATCACTCAAAGGTTCGTGTCTCAGAAAGCGGCCCTTTAGTGCATTCATAAAACCCACCATACCACCAGAAAATGGAGTGCCACTTTTAAGGAACTTACTGGAGACTCTACGTGCTACAGAATCTGCAACCAGTTCTTCTATGTGCTCCCTATCCGTTGATAGATAAGCCACAGATTCCCCTATAAGTTGCTCACATTTTGCAACATCAGGAACTTTACCGGACCCTTCGAGGAAACCGTTTATAATATCGTCGTAAAGATCTTCTTTACTCGGTGCGCATGCTTTTTGATCTGCAGAATTTTTAACGCTCTCAATTGCTTTCCTCTTTGCAAGTACCGTAACCGCATTACGTACATGCGAAATCTCGTTTTGATCTAACATATCATCTGCCCTAATGCTCTTTATCATAGAAGGTGTGGGCTCGTCTGAGCTGCCTTCCTGCAAACAATGGGCCTGCGTTACAATACTCAACTGGTTCAGTATATTTGCGTGCAGTCTGTCACCGCCCTCAACATTGATCATGAGTTCACGTAATAGCTCAAAAACACTGGCTAATAACCCGGGAATACACAAACAAATCTGCGGCAACTCTCTGGGAGTAATGCTCTTCACACTTGGTGTTATGCCATGGTCTCTCGCATCTTCCGCAATCTTCAGCATTGAAGTAACCAACGATTCCGCTGTTGCCATGATAAGGGCAAGACCAAACTCATCATCAGAAAGAAATTTGCTGATAATCGCATTTTCATTTCGTGCCGACGCAGTGGGAATATAGTGCGCAGATGAGAGCGCATGTAGCGCACATAGGGTCTCAGCTGGAGTTCCCTGGTCCGCATCACCCTTCTGCTCACCGAGAGTGAGCACACTCTTGATGACAGCATCAAGAAATTCCTTAGCATCTGATTCCGGCATTGCTGCGCACACATCAAGAAACAATTGCACATAATTTGAAACGTCGTTGACAATCCTTGAACCTGCAGGTGAACTGATAAATCTGGTAATTTCTTCTCCTGCAGGAATTAGTGCATCGCCGCGCTCTTCAGAGGATGCGGCAAAATCACTTACGAGCTGTTGTTGCAGTCTTATATACGTGTCAAAGGACCTGCAACCAAGCCGGTCTTCACCTCCACTGTAGCTAATATAGCCATATAGCATCATAAGCATGAATGAATGGTAATCCGCCTTATGTACGGCAGGAAATTTTAAATCTTTAATGTCAAATTCCTGCCCACAAAAAGCTAATGTGCCATCCACTGGCGAAGTTCCACTTCGCATTTTAGGGGCTTGAACGACAATGATAGTGTCTCTCGGAGAGTAGTCGATGCTGTTCATAACAGAACTAATGTGTCTGCTTGGAGGTATGGCGTGTGCCTTCGAAGAAACTCTAAAACTCCGACCATACATCGTGCAAAAAGTTTCTATTCCATAACTAGCACCCTCAACACGTTGCTGATAAAACCTTATTTCACTATTGAAATTTGCAGCACCTACCAGCATTTTCTGTTTTATGGGGTTTGTATCTTGTAGCTTGTCAGGATCGAACTCTGTCAAAACCAACAAAATGCGAAAACTATTAGTGTTATCACTCTCCTTTAGGGCATCCCTGCTGGTAAAACGCTGCGCGTTCATCTTGGATACACTCGCAGCACCTTCTCCATGTAAACGCATTGCATGATCTGAAGGCGTGCTTTGTGCAGCGCTAGTTGAAGATATATCCAAAATGGTGCGCGGTGCTTCATGAGGGGGAATAGAACTCCCTAAAGCTGATGCGGAACCTTGTGGCAAAGCTGTAGTACCAATTCGCTCTGTGAAAGAGGATCCCACAGAATCTGCAGATGAAGCATTCAAGGATAGAGGTTCCATAAGCGCGGAATCACCCAAACTTGAATTAGACGCAGACCTCGACGTACTGGCCGTAGAAGCCCCGTCAGACAAAGTATCCCCTGCTGTAGCATGTGTTGGAAATTCAGGGAATTCCCCACGCGATATATCCTCTTCAGAAGCTAATGCGGCCGTAACGTGACCAGGTGCCTCCGCAAATTTTATCACCGCTGGTTCGGCGTCAGCCTCGTCTGATTTGCTACTCCCTGCAGAAATGGTACTAGACAAATAATCAGCATTCCCTGCAACTTGTTGACGATCTTGAGATGCCGCAGCATCTGTTACTTTTTGAGAAGCAGTTTCAAAGAAGCTTATATGGGAGCAAAATGCATGTTTTCCTAATCCATCACGCAAATTAGCTGAAGCACCAATAACCCTTGGGTTGCACGCCGCAAAATTTTCTGTGAACCCCAACCCTAAAGCAGAAGCTAGGGAAAAGTCGTCATATGTGGCGCTATGCGCGCGATTCGTAAGTAGTTTGACCGTGAAAATGTCAGTATTGCGCGAAATTCCGGTAAGCGCGTCCTTAGAGCACTGCTGCGTGCGACCTAGCATGGAGCTGACTTCAGAAGCGAAAGCATTGGCAATCACCTCCTCTAAGTGCTCATACCGAAGCTCAGATATACACTCCTTAATCCTAGTAGAACACATACGAACACTGAGATCTCGATAGGACGAGCTATCAGGCAATTTAGAAATCACGGCTGCATGATCAGTGCCAGCACCCTGCTCTTGTCTTGCTAGGGCTAAAGCGGCAGTTGAATTCGCAGCCAACAACGCAGATTGCATGTACGCAACGCTATCATTTCCAAGGGGCTCGGAAGTTACAAAATCATGAAGTTTTAGAATTCCCTCTCTCATAAAAGCGGAGGTGACTCCTGGCCCTGTCTCACTAAAACCAGGAATAATGTGCATTTGTGCTTGCATCCCTGGATTGTCTGTAGTACCGCACTGCTTTGCACTCCCCTGGAATCCGAACGCCTCTAATACGATCTTGGCACTTTCAACAACTCCGGGAATGCAAGCACAAATTTGCGAGATTCCAGAGTCTTCCCCACTGCCATACGAAGCAATTACCTCTTGTAAAGCACGGGATACAAGCGCCCTCCTGAAAGCTTGATTACCCAGAAATCCACATACTAGTTCCGTCAAGCCCTGGTTGAGAACTCTGGCGCCGCTCGCGCTGAAAGGCAATGTGCCACCCGAGAAAGTGTATATACTACACATAACTTCTGTAGGGACACCTGTGTTGAACTGCAAGGCCTGCTGATCTACCTGAGAAAGAGCAGATAGTGCGCTAACAAGAAATGCGTGATCTTCCCCGCTGAGCCCTATTGAATCGCCTTTCTGCAAAGCCTCTGAAAAGTTTTCATTATAATACGTAAGATCACTAGCAAAATTCAGACCCACGGGGCTATTCATGAATTCCGGCAGGAATTGCTCTAACTCAGATGTAGGCAACACAGACAACGGCGCTTGTCCCAATGATTGCCGACTGTGGTTGTAAAAATCAAGTATCAATTGGCGTTGCAGCCCTAAGTATCTACTAAAGTACCCCTTTGTCACCTTTTCATTCAATGGTGCAGGTGCAGTAGGCTTGAGAACGTACAGTTTAATATCATTTGCAAACTCACGCGCGCTCGCATCGCTATCTGTCATGCGTAAAGCGCAGTTTTTCCCGGCCACAGTGTATCTAAAAGCTCTATGCATTATGCCGGTTACGGACTCTGGTAGGATACCTGAGAACCGTACGCAAACCCATGCATCTCCTCCAATTGAAGAACTGCCTCTCATTGTTACGCAGCGTCTAGTAATTCCGCTACACTTGAAGAGATGGACGTCACCGTCTTGGGCCTGAGCAAGCATATAGATCTTGTCGCCGCCTATGACCAGAAATTCCGGACTACGTACTGGCTCCGTACCTTGCAACATGCTAAAAACGCGAGGAGCGGCTTCAAATTGGGATACATGAATCCGAGTCGTCTCAACCATAACAAAGCTAAGCAATACATCTTCGAAAAAGTCCTCTCCCGCAGATTCACTACCCCTGCGTACAGCCTGTGGAGAAGGGGGCGACACCGGCTGCTGCTGACTCACCACCGATTCTGTACCCTCTGCACTCACGGGTAGAGTGCTATGAGCGGATTTTTCACTGTGTTGCTGCTCATCTTCCGCAGATTCACTACCCCTGCGTACAGCCTGTGGAGAAGGGGGCGACACCGGCTGCTGCTGACTCACCACCGATTCTGTACCCTCTGCACTCACGGGTAGAGTGCTATGAGCGGATTTTTCACTGTGTTGCGCAGGATACAATGTAACCAAAACATCAAGAAGCTCGCGGGGCACGCTGCCTGCTATGGTAAGACCTTGGACTCCCATCGGACAAAACATACCTTGAACCCTGCCGGAAATTATGGATGCAAGAGGAGGCGTGTAATCTGGATCTATCCCGCGTAAAAATTCAGCGATATACCGATTGACATCTTCAGCAATACACTCAAATGCTATCAGAGAGGGATTCCCCCTCTCATTACCAAGCATGCGCGTAAGCTCGGAAGCAACCGTGTGCGCAACAACTTCATCAAGGTTTTTAATCTTGGGAACATGATCCTCAGCAATTGCAATGCGCCCACGAAGATCCATAGGTATTTTCCGACCTGCATTATACTTCAGCACAGCATCCTTGAAAAAGTCCTCTTTCGTGCGTTTACCCACAAACATTTTTCGGCTATGAGTAGACGCTGCAGATGCAACAAGCAATGGCCTTATATGTCCCGCGTCGGCTGTCTCGTCACAGAGCAGTGAATATTGTGCGTGAGTCTCCACCCAACTGGCAGTTTTATCATTGTGAAACATTCTTCTTGCCGCCACGGCAAAATTACGCATGACAAGCAGCTGGCACACTATGTCCTCATTGGCATCATTACTGGTATTCCCACCTCTCAGACAACATCCCAACACGGCGGTAGTGACGCTCTCTATGAGTCCGGGAATTTTTGTACAAATGAAAGGAATCTTTTTCTCAATCCGTTGCTTCATAGTAGATACAGGCGATTGAGAATCTGCCCACCTCTCTGATCCGAGACCTGAGCCATCTAGCTTGCGCATGACTGCCAACGCTCTGCGCATCACAATAGCTATTAATGCGCTTCTAAAGCCTTGATCAGCTAAAAAGTAACAAACTGCATCCTTAACACACTGCTTCTCCTTATACTCGGGCGGGTTACGTTCAATTAGAGAAGAAAGAGGGACGTCATCAGATAAGAGATACAGCATGCACATGGTCCCTTCCGGCGTCCCTTGGCTTGGAATCCCTTGCCCACCAAAACTATCAATAACGTTCAGTGCACTTTTCAAAAACTCACGGTCTTCCTCAGAAATTCTCCTATGACTTGAATATACGGTATCCTCAAACGCTGTATAATGGTCTAAAATATCGCGCCCAAACCTCGCTCCAGAAGGAGAGTATATAAACTCAGCTATTTGGTCGTCCGACAGCGTAAATACAGGTGCCTCTAGGACCTCAGACGCTAAGCTACGCTGTAGGGCAATATACCTAGCTAGGAGCGCTACCCTAATTTCTACATTTGAGCTCGCATTGGGAAAATTAGGCCCAAACGTCATCCTCTTAATAACGTGTTCAATTTTCCCTCTGTAGCTCAAAGAGAAAGAAAAAGTACTCTCAAATGTCCACAGTCCGCAGTCATAGCCAACATGCATACCCTTAATTTCAATACCCCTATTTCCAAAACGTGGCCGGATAAAGGCCCAATAGGGTGATTTGCGCGCTTGCAATATTTCCTCATCTGTCGCTCCAGGAGGCATAACGCGCATGTCAGTGATCTTAAATGGGTTACCACAACGGTCTAGTACGTAGAGGGTATTTTTGCGTGAAGAAAAAAACATTAGGGAGCGCAATTCCTGCCCGCTATTCCATATATCAAAAACACCTTGGGTACTTGCATTTTGCTTGATGCTAGATCTCTTAACCGGAATAAAGCTGAGTAACACACCACCACAATCTCCATCTGTACAGAGACTAGTAGGGGATACTGACATCTCATGCTCGCGGTCAGTCCTTATTGCACTGCTCTGACTCGTCCCACCTGACCTGCTTAGCGTTGCTTCTGAACTATCTCTGCCAACAGCACGTGTATCAGACCCAGCCGTATCTTGAGGCTGTGAGCTGCCTTGCACTTGCCCAGGTTGATCTGACTCCTCCCGTTGCGGCGTAACAACCCCTTGCTGCAAGTCCTGGCTTATTTCCGGCGCAACCTCCCGCTGCAAATCTCGACTTTCTTCTAGCTCAGATGCTGTAGCTATTGTTCTTTCGGTTGATGCAGCAGTACAAAACTTGACTATACAAACCAAAAATATGATTAGACTAGTAGCAACAACTGGAACAAAGAACTTCCCTAAGCTATCGAAGTACAAGATCGTTAGCGCCAAACAAGCAAGCAAAACGGCAAGTACAGATGCTGTAACAACAGCGGCCAAAACTCTTGTACGCGATGTTGTGGCTACTACATCAGGATTGGCCAAATCACGAGAAGTTCCAGGCTCTGGTAACGGATCATGAGCAGCTGCAGACTCTGGTGATAGATCATGAGCAGCTGCAGACTCTGGTGACGGATCATGAGTAGCTGCAGGTTCGGGTGACAGATCATCAACGGGAATAGTAGAAGAATCACTTGCAGAGTCAGTTTTATTAAGATGGGGTAAACTTTGGGAAGAGTCGTCTGGCATATATTTCACAATAAATAAACACAATAAAACGGCGCTGTGTCCTTGCGGGAACGAGCGCAGCACATAGTTGCATAGCGGTACATGAGGATATGTAGCGACGAAACGTTTTTAGGAAAGATCCAGAAATTTTATGCGCTTATAATAACATATACTATGTAACGTAAATACATTAACTATTTATCATGAAATATCCAAAATTGCAAGTATGCACATAACTATTTACACTCTGATTTTCTAGGGAGAGCTGTAAAAACTAGATGATGGATTTATACGGCAATAGAACGCGGTTCACAGGGAATAGGGCTGTTACTTTATAATGGTATGTAAGTAACGCTAGATGAAAAAAATGAACGCATGGAAAAACATATACCGCGCGCATACACTAAACAAAGGACAAAAAAACCCATGCAACGCAGTAGTGAATAAGAATGGATGGAAATATCCAAATATTGAATAATTACATATAGAGGCAAGCCACGAAGCGCGGCTATCTCGTCTCGAGAATGTGGTAACTCATACACAGCTACCAGATTTTACCTCGATCACTTGTCCCGAACGTTGTAACAAAGAAGATTTGCGAATCCGGGTGAAAGTTGTGATGCCCCATACAAATGGGCATTCGGCATGTTGCTGGGACTCCCTCTCCTATATACCACAAAAACGGCGATAACCCGGTAGTCCTACACCACCTCCATATGGCCGTACTCTTCTGCTGCAGGCATGGCTTTGGATTCTGAAACCAAAGTATCGGGCACGGGTTCCGTGCCAGAAAGAGGATCGATCTCTTCATCTTTCGGAGTAGTATCCACGGCTATGCTGACCTCGTACACCTGCGCACCCGCATTTTCAGTGCCCCGATGGTTCGTCACCAACATCAACAGTGGAGGTAAGCTCGATAATAAAAAAACCGCAGTAGCCGCTATGAGACAATACACAGCATGCCCGACGGCAGCATAAAGTATTGCGTAAGTAAGCGCACTAAAACAAAGTGCGCAAAGCAAAACAGAACCACACGACACAGAATCGGTTTTGCTATTTGTTATTGCGCAACGATCCTCATCGTATTGAAAATGCACACGATAATCCTCACCATTGAAATCAAAACAACTGGGATCGGTGAGCGCTTTAAGAGGTAAGGCAACGAGCACAAAGGCGAGCAACGCGGACAACATGATCTCCAAGAAGATCATCCCCCCAGAAGCGGCACGCGCAGTACTCACAAAGCCATACACCAGAACACAGAACGTTGCGCTGGTTAAGAAGACCAGCATAAGGGTATCAATGTCGCGAAACAAAGCAGCCCTCTCCACATAAGAAACAGCCCCTATTCCATTCCTTGAAGGCCATCCCTTAACCTCCCCCGGAGACGTATCACCTATAGAAGCTTGGCCCTTCTTTTCCTCTTGATCAGAGGGTTGTGGAGCTATATTTTCCTTACTTACTCTTTCCACTTATAACCACACATTACTAAGTTAAAGTACAGCAGTGCCCGTGTCCCAACCTGTTTTACAAGACAAAAGCCCACTCAACATCTGGAAGATAACTTAAAGCTAGGCATTAAGTTTCCGGCACATCTACGTTGACGAAACAAACAGGCAACTCTCTCCCTTATCCCTCTCATACTTCTCCAGAAGCACAAGAAGCAAGAGCATTCCTAAAAAGAAATTCAACTAAAGCAGTATATAAGATTTATTGATTAAAGTAAAGTGTGGGTGCGCCGCCATGCCCACCCAAAGGTAGCAGCAAAACAAGTTGCGGGCCGCCACATGACCAAGTGCATATACTGCGGTTTTTGTCAGGAGGCTTGTCCAGTTGATGC
>NZ_JAOTBG010000012.1 GCF_025628805.1 Anaplasma capra | reverse complement strand
GTCAACGTGCCCTATCGTACCTACGTTTATGTGTGGCTTCCTTCCTTCTGTCATATCAACTTCACCTTACTTCTTCACAACATTATCTACAACATTCTCTGGAACTCTCTCATAGCTAGCAAAGTACATGCTGTACTGCGCCCTACCCTGAGACATAGACCGCAGGTCCTTAACGTACCCAAACATCGCGCCGAGCGGAATAAGGGCGGTGACAAGTTTGGCATTGTGACGGTCCTGCATCTCCGAAACTCTGCCACGTCTGCTGTTGACGTCCCCTATAACATCCCCCATGTATTCCTCAGGGGTTATGATTTCCACACGCATAACGGGCTCCAAGAGCACCGGACCAGCCTTGCTTGCCAGCTCTCTAAATGCACCCCTGGCTGCAAGTTCGAAGGCAAGAGGACTGGAATCAACCTCATGAAACGCACCATCAAACAAGGTGGCCTTAAAATCTATTACCGGAAAGCCGGCTATGATGCCAGTTTCCTTCACAAGTTCCAAACCGTTCTGAACCCCGGGTATGTACTCTTTTGGGATGGCTCCACACGTGATCTTATTCTCAAACTCAAACCCAGAACCCGGCGGCAGTGGCTCAAACAATATGTTCACCTTGGCAAACTGGCCAGCACCACCGGTCTGCTTCTTGTGCACATATTCAATCTCAGCAGACTTGGTAATGGTCTCACGATACGCCACCTGGGGAGCACCAACTGAAGCCTCAACCCCAAACTCCCTCTTCATTCTGTCCACTATGATTTCCAAGTGCAGTTCACCCATCCCCTTGAGTATGGTCTGCCCACTCTCGGGATTGACAAACACCCTAAGCGACGGGTCTTCAGCAACAAGCCTACTGAGTGCTATGCCCATCTTCTCCTGATCCGCTGTGGACACTGGTTCCACTGCAATTTCCATAACAGACTCAGGAAAGTCCATCTTTTCGAGTATCACAGGAAAGCTCTGGTCACACAGAGTATCGCCGGTAGTGGTCTTCTTCAACCCAGCCAGGGCAGCTATGTCACCAGCCTGAACCTCGGATATGTCTTCTCTATTGTTCGCGTGCATTAGTAGAATCCTACCCACAGACTCCGTAACTCCCTTGGCGGAGTTCAGAACGACCGACTTACCAGTGAGCTTACCCGAGTAGACACGGATAAATGTCAGACTACCGACAAATCTATCGACCATAACCTTGAAGGCCAATGCAACAAATTTGTCGTTTACAGAAGACTTTACAGCAACCACCTTTTCCGAGTCATCTGCACTAATCCCCTCTATGGTCGGGATATCGCTGGGAGCTGGTAGAAAGTCAATCACTGCGTCAAGAAGAGGTTGAACACCCTTGTTTTTAAACGCGGAACCACATAGCACGGGAACAAATTTAGAGCCAATCACACCACTTCTTATACAGCTCTTGAGCAGTGCAACCGGAACATCACCGCCCTCTAGATACAGATTCATGGCTTCATCATTCACCTCTACCGCCGTCTCCAGCAGCCTAGCCCTGTAATCATTGGCGGCTTCTACCATATCAGCTGGGATCTCCCCATAGCTGAACTTCGCACCCAGAGAGTCTTCTTCCCACGTTATGGATCTCATCTCAACCAGATCCACAACCCCGACAAAGCTTTTATCGACCCCTATGGGCAACTGCAACACGAGCGGCAATGCCCCAAGCCTGTCCCTAATCATATCCACGCAGGCGAAAAAGTCCGCCCCGACCCTGTCCATCTTGTTCACAAAGCACAGCCTGGGAACATCGTACTTATCAGCCTGGCGCCACACGGTTTCTGACTGAGGCTCTACCCCAGCAACTCCATCAAAAACAGCCACAGCCCCGTCAAGGACCCGAAGAGATCTCTCCACCTCAATGGTGAAATCCACGTGGCCAGGAGTATCTATGATGTTGATTCTACAACCATTCCAGAAGCAAGTAGTGGCAGCAGAGGTTATTGTTATACCGCGCTCACGCTCCTGCTCCATCCAGTCCATGGACGCAGCGCCCTCGTGCACCTCACCTATCCTGTTCTGCTTCCCAGTATAGAAGAGTATGCGCTCCGTGGTGGTGGTCTTCCCGGCGTCTATGTGCGCCATTATCCCTATGTTCCTGCACCTGGACAGGTCACCCTTGCTACTCACCCCCCGTACACCTTCCTAAAAACACAAAAACTCACTAAAATCTGAAATGGGAAAACGCCTTATTAGCCTCAGCCATCCTGAATTTCTCTTCTTTCATCCTGCACGCACTACCACGCTTGTTGTAAGCTTCAACGAGCTCATGACACAAACAACTCATGTACGTCTTGTTTGTGCGCTTTCTGTTAGCACGAGCAGCCTTCACTATCCACCTAAGAGCAAGCGAAGTGGACCTGTCTTCCCTAACTTCCACGGGAATCTGGTAAGTAACGCCACCCACCCTCCTGGAGCGAACCTCCATACGAGGCATGACATTGGCCACAGCAGTATTGAACATGGACACACCGCTCTCACCCGCAGACTTCGACTCAGCCATCTTCAGTGCCCCAAACACTATCTTCTCCGCCAGAGCCTTCTTGCCTCTACTCATCACCACGTTGATAAAGCGAGACAGCAGCACACCACCAGGACTTCCATCCGAAGTCACGGGCCTTCTACAAACTCTTCGACGACGAGACATACACAACCCAACAAAAACTAGACACCACTCTTAACCCCATACTTGGAGCGGGCCTTTTTCCTGCCCTGCACACCCTTGGTATCGAGAGCACCACGCACTATGTGGTAGCGCACACCAGGCAGATCCTTAACACGCCCACCCCTTATTAGGACCACAGAGTGCTCTTGAAGATTATGTCCCTCACCGGGTATGTACGCTATAACCTCACTGCCGTACCCAGCAATCCTAACTCTGGCCACTTTACGAAGCGCAGAGTTCGGCTTCTTGGGTGTGGTAGTGTAAACCTTGACGCACACAGCCCTCTTCTGAGGATTACGCTGGAGCGCAGGGGCTTTGTTAGCCGACCCGCGAGGCCTCCTGGGGCGACGCACCAGCTGATTGATAGTGGGCATGCGAAAGAACCTAAAACCACTTGAAACGCGCTACCCACGTCCCCGGGGATAGCAAGAGCAGCACCACTTATAAGGGAATCGTAAACCCCAGTCAACACAATTCTAATTTATTTTCACTCGCTGTTTTACGCAACGCACACGCGTCACTTACACGGCGCACTATCTCTCAGTACGATATGCGCCTGCTCTCCCGCTTCCAGGGGGGCCGATGAAAAATCTACGTGATTCCTCGCCATTTATACCGTGAAAAGTGATAACAGATTGCGGGCCAAGCACGCCGGAATGCTTTCCGTTAATAGGAATATCTATTTTGCAGAACCCGAACCCGCTAAATGTATTCACATTACTGATGGTAAAGCCGGAAAGTACCATGTTCCTGTACACAGCCCCAACCACTTTGTTCAAGCTTACACCTGAATCTCTGGGCATAACCTCCGTCAATAGAGACGAAGACAGCGCAGTGTTTGGCTTTTTACCTTTCTGCTCATTAAGATACGCGCCACCGTTACCGGATATTACCTGGGTTAAAAATCCAGCTCTGGCATAAGTGTGTGGCGAGCGACCGGCATCCTTCCTCGCCTCCGCTTTCCCAACCCTGCGCACAGAAAGAATTTGGGCAAAATGTACATGGCCAGAAAACACGGCAACAAACTTTTCGGGTATGACTTCAGCAATTGCCCTAGTTTGCGGCAAGTTGCCATAATACTCTATGCCGTTCTTCCAATAGGCCCACAGAGGCCTGTGAGTGAGTAGCCACATTTGCGAATTGCGCCCTAAATTGACGCTCTTGAGGAACTTTTCCCTTAAATTTCTAACATCCCGGCTGCGGTAAAAAATTTCACCACTTGACGAAGAGTCGTACACATAGAGCCCAACATCGCCTAGACCCCAGCGTTTCAGATCGAAAATCCATGGATCTGTGATTTCCTCACAGTGTCTATAGCTGTAGCGCTGCTCTGAGAGCGGATGCGCATCAAGATACCGAAACCAGCCTCTATGAGCCCTGTTACAATCCTCATGATTCCCGCGTACGAAGAGAAAAACAAGCTTATCAGACACTGATTGCATCGGTAGCAACCAGTCTGCCACCCAAGTTTTAGAATTGTCTCCGTAAACGTGCTTGTCGCATTTTGTCTCGTCAGTACATTCCACCGCTCTATACAGATAATCCCCAATATGCACGACCAGATCGGGGCTTTGGTCTGAAATTTTACTAAGCACTTCCCTGAGAGGCCACTTGCTAGGCGATTTGCAGTCCTGCTTCAGCAGCCTCGATACCCTGCACCCCGTATCCCCAACAACAGCAATCCTAGAAACATTATCTCGGCGGTCATGGCCAGTGCGAATGCCGATGTCCGGCAAACGCCTACCCCCAACCTTAATGACCCGAGGCACAGAAGACGGGGGCAGCAAACTCTCACACACCTGGTCTTCAAACCTCCCAGGCTCGGGGTGTGCTCTTATGCCCATTCTCACACTGTGATGGTCAACATCCAAAGTCGGGCAACTATCACCTGAGGGAACAACCGCCCTTACGCTTAATTTATCGCCCCTCACAACCTGAGACCAGGAGAATAGAATCTCAGCACAGGCTTCCAAAGGCAGAAGATACAGCGCAACAAGCACACAGAATCCTAAAAGGGGATACAGGGTTGTCACCCCCCAGCTAGCGCGCACGCAAACCCGCATTAGCCGCGGTAGAGTGTGCACAAGCATTGGGAGTAGTACGCCCATCCACCAACAATGCCAAATAGCCTTCAGGGCCGTCATAGTTATCATGGCAAGTAAAGGAGCAACGCCCGCATAGAAGCGCAAACATCAGCAATGTCCTGCAAGCAATGCACATACACCAGAGAGACAGAAGTGTAATACAAAGGGCAACACACTGGGTTGACATCCAGCCAGATTCGGCAAAAGCACCAGCCAATCCCTCTGCTGGCAGCGGCATAAGAAGCAGAAAAGCCGTAGATAAAACAAGCACGGCAAAATCGTAAAATACAGGCTGCAATCGAGCCAGGCGCAGCCGTAGCAAGGCCGAGCCCTCCAGCCCACACCGTTCATCGCCAGTAGGACCCTTAGAGCCACTACAACAAGGCAACAGCAACCTGACAGCCGGCAGCACGGCGATCGCAGCAACGGAAAAGGACATCATAAAAGTGGCGGACCTAACATCCGCAAGGCCCTGCACCCCATGATTGTTTAGAAGCAACAGCAGCACCGCAATGGCGTTCAAAAAGTGAAGAAGGCTTCTTACCTGCCTAGTATGAAGATCTGTGACACCGTACTCCATCAGCCACCCACAAACTAAACCCAACGCGGCACACTTCGAAGTGGCAGAGCAACCTCGGAGCAAAACCATAGAGCCAGAAGAAGCCACAACGCCCAAAAACACAGAATGCTCTGGCTACCGGTCACTTTTATACTTCCCCACAACACATGGCAAATGTTTTTCTTTAAACACGTGAACATATGTGCTATCTACGGTCAGTATTTTCAGTTGTGACGTTTTATACTTGACTATGGATGTCGATAGTGGGTTTTTGTTTCTGCCTTTGGGCGGTGTAGGCAAGATAGGTATGAATGTCACGTTGTACCATGCTCGCGGAAAATGGATAATTGTCGACCTGGGCTCTGGGTTCGCCGATGGTGATACCATGCCTGGCGTGGACATGGTCATCGCTGACGTCAGCTTTATAAAGAAGAGGCGCAAGGATCTGCTAGGAATAGTTTTGACACATGCGCATGAAGATCACATAGGGGCCATACCTTATCTTTGGGCAGACCTCAGATGTCCTGTGTACACCACAAAATTCACTGCAGCTCTCCTGAGGGCAAAGCTGGCCCAGTTCTCTATGAGCGTGCCGATTGAAGAGATAGACCCTGAGTCAAAGCTGGAACTGGGGCCCTTTGTGCTTGAGTTCGTGCACATGACTCACTCTACTCCCGAAATGCATGCGGTCGCTGTTCACACTGACTTTGGAAGTGTGCTCCATACCGGGGACTGGAAGCTAGACACTGATCCGGTGGTGGGTCCTGTATCCGATACAGAAAAGCTCAAGCGGCTTGGTGATGATGGCCTGCTTGCTGTAATTTCGGACTCCACCAACGTGTTCACCGAGGGCCGTTCCGGCTCCGAGGGAAGCCTATACAACAACATTCTCAGCATAGTACAAAACAGCAAGCGGCGAGTGGCGATTGCCCTCTTCGCTTCAAACATAGCTAGGATCTGCACTCTTGCGAGAATTGCAGAAGCTTCAAACAGAAAAGTGGTGGTTCTTGGTAGGTCGCTGGCGCGGGCAATACAAGCAGCAAGAGACTGTGGCTACTTGGAGGACATAGCAGAGTTTGTGGATGCCAGGCATGCTGGTGACATACCTGCGGAAAATGTGCTCTACCTTTGCACGGGTTGCCAGGGTGAGCCTCTTGCAGCGACTGCTAGGCTCGCGAGCAGGTCTCACCCCCTGACGGAGCTTGATGCGGGGGACACAGTAATTTTCTCTTCAAAAATAATTCCCGGTAACGAGAGGCGTATTTTTGGAGTCTTCAACAAGCTTGTAAGGATGGGGATTGAGGTCGTCACGGAGTTCACTGGAGGTGTTCATGTGTCGGGCCACCCTTCGCGCGAGGAGGTACGCATTTTGTACTCTCTGACCAGACCTAAGTTGTGCGTACCTATACACGGGGAGTACATGCACATGTACGAGCATGTGAAGCTGGCTAAGGAGTGCGGTATAGAGAATTGCGTGGTCTCGGCTCCCGGAGACATAATTGACCTGGTTGAAGGCAAGAAGGTGGGTTCTGTGGGCTGTGGAGTTTTCGGAATAGATGGTAGCTTTCTGCGACACCCAGAAGGGAGTGTGATGTCCGCGCGTAGGAAAATGAGAAGCGCCGGGATGGTGGTCGTTACTTTGCTAATGAATAGGGAACATGAGCTGGTGAAAGAGCCGATGGTTATCGCTCCGGGGGCGCTTGATAGCTCTGAAGACAGGGTTTTGCTGAGCGAGATGGCTCGGAAGATAGGCTCCGGGCTGTCAAATTCAAAGCCAAGGAATGTCAAGAACTACGTCAAAGATGTGGTGTTCGGGTCCTTGAAGGGTGTGTTAAAGGGCAGGCCCCTGGTTGAGGTACAGATGGAGTACGTGTGGTGAGGTTGAGGTGCGAATTCTTCCCTTTGCTTGCGCTTGCGTGCTTCCCGTTGTCGCGTTTTTGTTCAGTTGCCAGGGAGCCTTTGCTGCCCTTGGAGTAGACATCACCAAGGGAAATACCGAGAAAGTTAGGGTCTCCATAGCACCCATGCACTCGTCCACAAATCTAGAGAAGGAAGTGGGAAAGAGCTGTGTTCGGGTGGTGTTGCATGACTTAAACCACACTGGAATATTTGACGCAAGCTGGAAACTGCCTGCAGGTAGCTTTAGCACAACACCCGAAGGAGTGCCAGATTCCGACTCTTGGATGGCTATAGACAGGGATGTGCTGGTCACAGGAAGCGTCAAAGAGTCCTCACATGGCAGGGTAAAAGCAAGGCTGTTCATCTGGGATGTGGCCTCAGGCAGGCAACTGTCCGGCAAGTCCTTTAACTTTGCAATAGGAAACTGGAGGCGCGCAGCCCACTCCATGTCCGACAGCATATATAGCAGGATTACGGGAGAAGGCGGATACTTCAACACGCTTATAACATACGTGGCGGAAACCACCGGGACGCCGGGGTCTAGAAGAATTGCAATCATGGACCAGGATGGAGCAAACAATATATACATTACTGGTCAGGGGGAGTTCGTATCCACTCCCAGATTTTCCCCAGACGCCCGGAGCCTGGTGTACATGTCCTACGCAAAATCCAGGGGCAGCATAGTGTTGCACGATTTGGAAACTGGATACTCGACAGCACTTGGGGGCGTAAGGGGCGTCAACTCATCTCCTAGATTCTCTCCGGATGGTAGGCATGTTTTGCTGTCGGAATCCGCACACGGTGCCACAAACATATACTCAGTAAATTTAAAGAGCGGCAGGTCTATTAGGCTTACTAACAATAAATCTATAAACACCTCCGCTTCTTACTCGCCTGACAAAAAATTCATAGTCTTCAACTCGGATAGGAGTGGAAAGCCGCAGCTCTATGTTATGAATGCAGATGGCACAAATCAGCGTAGGATCAGCTCAGGCAAGGGGGGATACGCAGCCCCGGTTTGGTCTCCTAGAGGGGACTGGATAGCATTCACAAAATCCGAGGGAAGAAGCTTTCACGTAGGGGTGATGAGACCGGATGGCAGCGGCGAGAGGCTGTTGGCCGGCGGATACATGGTTGATAGTCCCTCGTGGTCCCCCAACGGGCGCGTTATTCTTTTTACTCAACAAGACCCCCCATCAGCCAACCGTCCGTCCAAGTCTAAACTGGTAACCGTGGATATCACGGGCGCTAACACGCAAGTTCTGGACATTCCCACTAGCGCCTCAAACGCCCACTGGTCGCCTGTCTTGCGAGAATAGGTGCCCCTTCTCCCTCACCAGAGTTAAACGTCGCTACGGGGAATTATACGCTGCAACTTGCGGACTCCGTAATCGAGTGCACCGCGGTACAGAACGCCTCACCTCTCTCCTCAAAGTTCTTCCACTGATCCAAAGAGCTACAGGCAGGTGACAGCAGAACCGTAGCCTCTGACTTGCTAGCAACCGCCTCAGCAAAAGCAACCTGCACTGCATCACAGACATCGTGACACTCCACATGCGCTATGCCGGCTTTTCTCATGCTCAAAGCAAATTTGCTAGTTGATTCTCCCACCAAGAAAGCCTTACTTATTCGGTCTGAATATAGGCTAAGCAGTGAATCTATACCCCCATCTTTGCTTTTTCCACCAACAATCCAATAGACATTTCTCCTGCCAATAAGTGCCTTCTCTGCCGAAGCAGCATTGGTCGCCTTACTGTCATTAACGAAAGTTACGTTCGCAATCTTAGTTACAATCTGGTTCCGGTGTCGCAACCCAGTAAACTCGGCAATAGAAGCAAGAATCACCTCGTCCTTCACCCCGAAACTTTTGGTCACAGCGTATGCCGCGGCAATATTCTCGGCATTGCTCGTCTTGTCTATTCGGAGATCGCCGATCTCAATAACCTTACCACAGAAGTGTATATGTCCACCCAGAAAAGATACCCCCTCATCCAGCCTCGTCTTGCACGAAAACTCCAGTTTTTTCTTTCCTATATGTCTGCAGAGCGCTTCTGTGTTTCTGTCGCCGCAGTTTGCTATCACCAGGCTGCTAAAATTCAATATCCTCCCCTTTGCTGCAACATAATCCGCCATACTAGAGTGAACATCGAGATGATCTGGCGTTACGTTCAAAATAACCCCAATATCCAGACTGATATCGCGCAGAAGTGCCAACTGATAGGAGGACAACTCTAGAACATATGTCCCTCTGCCCTGCGTGAGTGACAGAACCCCCCGCCCCACGTTCCCACCTGTTTCTGCATCAATTCCAGCCCGATTTAAAATCCAGCCTATCAGCTCCACAGTGGTGGACTTACCGTTAGTCCCAGTTACTCCAACGATACGAGCGCGCTGAGAGCGGCAGAATATCTCAACGTCGGATGTTATCCTACAGCCCCTGTTCATGGCCAATTTCACAACCCAATGTTTGTTGCGGCAAGAGTGGGGAACACCCGGACTCAAAACTAACTCAGAAATGTCAGCCCAATCACGTTCGTAGGGGTGCAGAAACCTGCACCCAAGATCAAGCTCCGCACCACGACGCAGAGCCAGTTCATCGTCATCCCAAACAAAAACCTGCGCACCGCTCTGAACTAGAGAACGCACAGCAGAGATCCCCGTCTCTCCTAGACCAAAGACGGCGACCTTCTTTCCGCAGTAACGTTGCAGTAAAATCATATCCTTACCTGTCCACTCCAAGCAACCGACAGCCACCCGCGGCCCAATCTCGGGGCGGCATGGTACAATTAAGTATCGCGGCTGTCAATACACCGAGCTACTATGCGAGGAAGGTGGCCACAGGTAGTTGCACAAACAACACGCCAAGTCTGATAACTAGTCATCTTAGCTTTTAAAAATTGGGCAAGTCAGCACCAAATTTAAGGCTGAATTCTGCTCGCACACGTGGTACAATGACCCCCAGTGTTAATGCACGTTCTGATTCATGGTGGAGCACACTGACGATACATCGCGTAGCCACAAGCGTGAAGATTGCGAGGTGCGCGCAATATGCGACACAACCATATCACTCATACCGCGCATGGGAATCAGCAACGCAACCCTGCGTGAGGCATGCAGGCAGTTGAACCTGGAAAATAGTTTTTGCAAATTTCCAGGGGGCGTAAACAGCGTGCTAGAGTATTTCCACGAAGATCTCATAGATTCCATTACACATTCATTCCAGAGTAGGGATCCTGCTGAGTTGCCAAGGGTACGTGACAGGATATACCACTTGCTGGAACTGTGCATACTCTACAACGCCTCAGTGCCGAACTCCAGGGAGTTTGTGAAGTCCGTACTTCGCTTCTCGTTATTACCGAGCAACACTTGCTTTTTTGCTTCACTTGTTTTCAGAGTGATGGACGCAGTGTGGCACCTAGCTGGAGATTCTTCAACCAACTTTAGCTACTACACAAAGAGGCTCACCGCGGCTTCTGTCTACGTTTCATCACTTGTTTATTTTGCTCAGGATCACTCCGAGAATGTTTCTGAGACCCTATCCTTCATGGGGCGGCGAATCAATGGAATTCTAAAATTCCAAAAGCTGAAGAACTCAGCTAAAAATGCGCTGCCAAAGATATTCAGGGCTTTTGACGTGCGGTTCAATTAATTCAATCAGTGGTAGCAAAACGCAAATAGCCAGCGTATGGTAATGCAAAAATAAATTTCTGCCGAGGCCTTTTCGTGATATTTAAGTCTGGTCTGTTCTTTCCGCGTCAAAATAATGTACGATAAGATTGCTAAGGCTGTGTCCATGGCAAAGTTGGATTTCTCGCTCCCTAGACTTCTTGGGCATAATTCCCTACACAAGGAAAAGGACGATCTCAGAAGACCTAAGTTTGTAGAAAAGTCGCTGCGCCTCATAGACAAAATTGTGAGCTTCGTATTCGGAATAGAAAAAGAAGGTGAAAATGAGGCTCTCAGAGCCTCGTGGGGGCCACTACTTGTGGGACTTGTGGTTGTAATTGTGTTCTTCGGTTTCTTTGGAGTATGGGCAGCAACTGCGCCACTGGATGGAGCTGTTATAGCACCTGGAGAGGTAGTCTCGTCATTAAACAGACAGATAGTACAACACCTTGAGGGAGGCATAATCCACAAGATATTGGCACAAGACGGGGATACAGTAAGTAAGGGGCAACCTCTTGTGTTGCTTAACGACACAGCAGCAAAGGCTAATTTGGGAATAATAAAGGAAAAAATGCTGGTCCTGCTGGCAACTGAGGCCAGACTGTTGGCAACCAAAAATCATTCCGAAAGTATTGTTTTTCCGCGAGAAATACATGATTTATCAAGCGCGGACGTAGTAGAGAAGGTGCTGGAAAACCAAAGGGAATTGTTCAACTCCCAGAGAAAAAGCGTATCTGGACAGCTAGATATACTAAAGCAGCGTATCAAGCAGCTGAACCAAGAGCTTTCAGGTTTGGCCGCTCAGCTCGAGTCAGAAGAAAAGCAGTACAAGTTGATAAGCGAAGAACTAAAAGCAAAAAGGAGCTTGCTGGCGGAAGGGTACATAAGCAAACCCCACATATTGAGCATTGAACGTGCACACGCCAACTCAGAGGGAGAGCTAGGCCATATAAGAGCCAAAATTGCAGGTGCAGAACAGAAAATTGGGGAAAATCAGCTAGAAATGATCAACATTACGCACTCTGTGCTGGATAGGGTAAACTCTGAGCTCAAGGAAACCGATGCCGCAATTACGGACCTGAAAGAAAGGCTCATGGCTGCTGAAGACGTACTCAAGCGCACCATAATAAGATCTCCGCAAAATGGCGTGGTAACGGGGTTGAGGTATCACACAGAAGGCGGAGTGATACCTCCAGGAGGCACGATAATGGAAGTAGTGCCAGACGATGATGGCCTCATAATAGACGCAAAAATGCCCACGCGTAATATAGAAGAAGTATTGTCAGCCGGGACTGTTGAAGAAAACATGGTCACCAGCGGGGAACACAGCGGGCTCCGAGCCAAGGTAAGGCTCAGCGCTTACAATATACGCAAGTTCGGGCTAATAGACGGCATAGTAACCCAAGTGTCAGCAGATGCTCTCACAGATCCAAACGGCGTAAAGTATTATTCGCTGAGGGTGGTGATACCAGGGTCAGCCCGCTCAGGAAAGTTCAAAGGCCTCAAACTCCACCAAGGAATGCCTGCTGAGGTGTTTGTTGTAACACGCTCTCGCACCCTACTTAATTATCTTTTGACTCCAATAACCAGCACTTTTGAAAAGGCATTCAAGGAGCGGTAGGAGCTTTACTGAGGGGCCCCAAGCTCAGCTGCGCGGAAGTACAGGGTACAACGTGCGCTAAGACGCGTATTCGTTAATCCTGTTCTCGCGCACCTTGTCATTTTGAAACACCTGGCACAGTACCATTACCGACAGTAGTCCCATAAGTACTATTACGAGCGCATACGGCGCGGCATCCATTGGCCGCTCATCCGCGACTAGTTCATAGATACGCGTAGCCATGGTCTCAAAATTAAACGGTCTTATTATCAAGGTTGCTGACAACTCCTTAATAGTGTCAATAAACGCCAGCAAGAAGCCCACCATCACGCTTTTCTTGATCATGGGAAGATGCACCCTAAGACACGTAGACGCAGCGCCGTGCCCCATTAACATCGAGGACCAGTCCACTTCTCTGGGAATCTTGTTTAGTCCAGATTCTATTGGACCTATGGACACAGCAAGGAACCTAAACGTGTAAGAGTATAGCAGACCGATTACAGTACCAATAAGTGCAACATCGAAGAATCTCTCGCTAATGAGTTGGGATAGCTTACCAAGCAAGATCACAATCCCCACCGCAGTTACTGTGCTGGGAATCGCGTACCCCATAGACACAAACCTAACCACATAGGACAACCCACCCCTCCCTCTGGTCAGGCAAAGCATAACAATTGCTATTGAAACCACAATGGTAGCGGTAATGAGCGCAATACTCACACTATTGAGCACCGCAGGAAAAAATTCTGCGTAGTTTATGGAGGGCAATCTCTCCAGCGTCCAATATACCAACGGAGCAGCCGGCAGCACAAACCCTACAAGCACTGCCAGCGAGCACACAAAGTATATGAACGCAACCACCCACTTGCCGTTGAAGTGCCATCTATAGCAGTAGTTGGTGTTCATCCTAATGGCCGAGTAGGAATCTTCATCGCGACGTAAGAACCTCTCTAACACTACAAGAACAAACACAAACGAGAGTGCCAAGAGAGCCAGTATGCACGCTGAGTACTTGTCGTGTAATAAGAACCAATGGCGGTATATTCCCGTAGTGAACGTATTGATGGTCAAAAACTGCGGAGTACCAAAATCTGCTATTACCTCCATGAGTACTAGCGAAACACCCGCAACCATAGAGGGCCACACAGCGGGAATTACAACTGATGTCAAAATTTTGTACCTGGAGCAACACAAAGTTGTAGCAACTGCAACGCTGTTCCTAATCGCAATGAATGCTGTCCTCGCCAACATGTACACATACGGATACAAATTGAACCCTATAATGAGCGTACAAAAGAATAGTGACTTTACATCCGGAAAGTAATAATCGCCCTTTTCCCAGTGAAAAAACTCTCTGAGTGTGCTTTGTATTGGGCCAGCAAACCCAAATATGTTTACATACACATACGCAACTATATACCCCGGTATCGAGAGCGGTAAAAACAGCGCCACTTCGAAGATTCTGCGCCCGGGAAATGAGTAGTAAGTTATGAACCAGGCGCTCATAACCCCTATGAACAGCACCACAGCACCAACACCAACCATGAGTGCCCCTGTATTCAGAACATACTCTGGAAGCATTGCGGAAAGCACGCCGAAGCCCATCTTGCCTTCCGTGAAAAACACAATCGCCAAGGAAAAGACAGGTAAGGCAAAAACTACCGCCAGCACAATAAAAAAGAGATGTCTAGAAAACCTCAACAACACTGCGGCACTGACGCTCTCTCAACCAACTACCGTGGATTATAGTTTATATTTTTACTGGTACCACCTAAAAATTTCAGCCCCCATAAATGCAGCATGACTGCCACATGTGTGCATGGAATCACTGATCTCACATTGGCAATATCGATTGGATAGTTGCGCAACAATTAGGCAATGCAACAGGTTTACACATGTATGGTCATATTGCGTCTGTACTATCTAGCATATGGACAAGACGTTAGGTGCAGATTTTTGTTTCCTAACCAGCGATCACATGGTACCATGCACGCTGTCTTTTTCGAGTACGGGTGTTGCGATGGTAAGTGACAAGTATTCTTTACCCGTCAGGGCACTTCACTGGATTATGGCTTTGGGTATAGTAGGGATTTTATCCCTTGGGCTATGCATGGTGTATGCACCCCCCGCTGATCCATCTACTAAGGGGCTGATGTTCAGTATACACAAAGCGTGCGGCATGGTGTTTTTTGTTTTGCTAATAGTGAGAGTTGTGCTGCGCCTTTCCTCTACAGTTCCGCCTTACCCAGAAAAAATGTCAAAAACCTCCGTCATCCTCGCAAAGGCTACTCACTTTTTTCTGTACGTGTTAATGCTGTGCATGCCCGTATCGGGGTATTTCATGTCCTCGGCTCATGGGCGCCCAGTGCACATGGTGTATTTTACAATACCGGCCATAATCCCGGAGAATGAGTCCGTTGCAGATATATTCTCGGGCATACACGAGGTTGCAGCATTCACGCTGGTTTTCATGGTTGCGCTGCATATTCTGGGAGCAGTAAAGCATTTGATTTTCGATAAAGAAAACGTTTTCAAGAGGATTGTTTGAAGTGCTTTCACACTTGTGGAAGAAGGGAGCAGACTTCCTAGGTAGTAAGTTTGCCATCATGGGAGGGGCTATGAGTTGGGTGTCAGAGCCCAATCTTGTGTCTTCCATATCAAATGCTGGAGGCTTCGGGGTGCTGGCGTGCGGTGCGATGTACGCCGATGAGTTGCGTGTTGCAATAGAACAAACTCAGCAACTGACAAGTAACCGTTTTGGGGTCAACCTCATCGTGATTCACCCGGATTTAGACAACCAAATAGAAGCCTGCATACGTGCGGGAGTCTCTCACATAGTTTTGGCAGGTGGAATCCCCAGTAGTAGGACTCTGAGTACAATCAAGAATGCTGGGATAAAAAGTATGTGCTTTGCGCCTTCGTCATCCGTGGCGAGAAGGCTGGTTAGAATGGGGGCAGACGGATTGGTAATAGAGGGCATGGAAGCTGGGGGGCACATAGGCCCGGTGAGCACTTCAGTGCTAGCTCAGGAAATTCTGCCGTTCTTTCGCAAGAGTGAGCATCTTTGTGATTTTCCTATTTTTGTAGCCGGGGGCATTGGCACTGGAGACATGATAAGCAGCTACCTCAATATGGGGGCAAGTGGCTGTCAAATAGGAACTCTGTTTGTGTGCTCTCATGAGTCCAAGGCTCATCCCAAATTTAAGGAGGTGTTTATTAAATCCTCATCCAGGGATGCTGTGCCATCTACACAACTCAGCAAGGAGTTTCCTGTAACACCGGTGCGGGCAATTGCAAACGATGCAAGCATGCGTTTCTTAGATCTGCAGCGCGAGGTAATAGAGCTTTACAACCATGGAAAAATCTCCAAAGAGGAGGGGCAGCGGAAAATTGAGAGGTTCTGGTCCGGATCACTGAGAAAAGCAGTCATTGAAGGGGACATACACAATGGCTCGCTAATGGCTGGGCAGAGCGTTGGCTTCGTAACCGGTGTTAGGAGCGTAAAACAGATTATAGAAGACCTGGTAAGGGAGGCAGAAGCCTGTCTATCGCTCTCCAGCAAGTCTCGCTCGTGAAACCCATTGCGCATTTCTTCTTTAAGTTGTTGCGATCAGCTGCCTGGTGTAAATTTTCAGTGCGCAGGCCGCTTGACCAATTGATGCATAGGTGCTACGATCGCGCTTGCTCATTTTGTCGTATGGCTGGGTGTGTGGTGCATTTTTGAGTGTTTGTGGAGTGGAATAAATGAAAGTTTTCAAGATTGTATCTAATCTCTTGCTGTTGGTCGCAGCTGCGTTTCTGGGGTACTCTTACGTGAACAAGCAAGGTATCTTTAGTAAAATCGGAGAGAAGTTTAGTGCTTCTGACATTCTCGGAGGAAACACCGTTTCTGCATCCTTCAGCAACCTGGTTAATCACGAGGGAGTTACCGTTAGTAGTGGCGACTTCAGTGGCAAGCATATGCTGGTAATGTTCGGCTTTTCGGCCTGCAAACGCACGTGTCCCGCTGAGTTGGGTATGGCTTCCCAGCTTCTAAACAAGCTCGGTGACTCTGCAGACAAGTTGCAAGTAGTGTTCATAACTATTGATCCAAAAAACGACACGGTGTCTAAGCTGCGTGAGTATCATAAGGCATTTGATGCTAGGATCCAGATGCTTACGGGTACAGAGGAGGACATCAAGAACGTAATTTCTAACTACAAAGTGTACGTGGGTGCCGGAAGCGCTGGGAAAGAGGGTGACGGCGATATTGATCATTCCGCATTTATGTATCTCGTAGATGGGAAAGGCAAATACTTGGGGCATTTTTCCCCGGATTTTGACGCGTCTGGCGGCCAAGATGAGGAATTGTTCAAGTTTGTCAGCAGCCACATGCTTAATTCTTAGTTAAGCGTAGTGGTGATACAGTCTTGGAGTGGTTCTGCCTGGAGGAGGCGGTAGAAAATGAGGCTTCGGAGCTTTTCCTTTGTTGCGGTGTTTGCTGCTATCTCTTTGGGAGCCGGAGCCGATCAGATCAGGGTGGTAGGTTCTTCCACCGTGTTTCCGGTCATCTCCTCCTTGGCAGAAGAGTTCGGTAGGTTTTCCGCCTATAGAACCCCAGTTATAGAGTCTGTAGGCAGCGGCATGGGGTTCAATATGTTTTGCGCCGGAAGCGGGCAGGGTACGCCTGATATCGTCATGTCTTCCAGAAAGATCAAGGATGCAGAGGTTGAGCTGTGCGGCGCCAGCGGTGTGAGAGACATGATAGAAATAGGCCTCGGCTACGACGGCATAGTTATAGCAAGCTCCAAGCAGAAGGATCAAGTTGACTTCTCTCTCACGGACCTGTTCAGCGCTCTGAGTAAATATAGTTTGTCTGATGAGTACGGAAAAGTTCCAACGAACAAGTATGGTACATGGTCGGAGGTACATTCAAGCCTACCCGAACACGAAATAGAGGTCTATGGCCCCCATAAGAACACTGGTACTTACGACATTCTCGTTGATACCGTGATAAGAGGGGTGTGTATGAGCGCAAAGAACTTTGTTGACTCGTACCCTAACCTAGAAGAAAGGAAAAACGTATGTAGTAGCATCAGAAATGACGGCAAGTATATAGAGGTGGCAACCAGCGAGAATGTGGTAATACACAAAATATCAAAAAATAGTAACGCCTTCGGTATACTGAGCTTCAGTTTTCTGATAAAAAATCAGCGAGAGATCCAGGGGAACAAGGTCGCGGGAGTTGAGCCTAGTTATGAAACAATATCCTCAGGAAAGTACGTGCTATCCAGACCGATATATATATATGTTAAGAGAGAGCACCTTGACAGCACTCCAGGGCTTAGAGAGTTCGTTCAAGAGGTGCTGAGGCCGGAGTCTATAGGAAATTCCGGATATCTGGTCAACCTAGGTTTCGTGCCACTACAGCAAGAGCAGCTAGAGCAGATGATCCAGAGGGTAAGCAAGCTTATCTCTGGGTAATGTTGTTAGTCCGCTTTCAGGTTGCTGGCAAGAAAAGGTTTGACCATACGGGCCATTGTGGTATCATGTGGCCCTGTGAATTTTGGTTTTTCAGGGGTTGGTGTTGGTTGAGGTTGTCGTATATCACGGTGATATAGAGCAGGGAATACGTACCCTGAAGAAGAAGCTCCAGAGGGAGGGTAAGCCGCGGCAGATGAAGATAACTCACCATGAGAAGCCCTCTGAGAAGCGCGCCAGAAAGAGGGATGACTGCGAGAGGAGGCGAAAGAAGCTCTACGGTGCGTCTTCCGAGCCCAAACTTGGGAGGTTTCAGGTGAGCTCCAGGCACTTTAACATTCACAGACCTTTGATCTCTGGCGATGGGTAGAGTATCGCGGCTTTTGGGGTTTGTGTGGCGTGGTTCGGGTGTGTCCCCGGCGGCGCTGCGTCGGTGTCCGGTGTTTATGTCTCACAGGAGCAGTAGTTGTGAATATCCATGAGTTTCAGGCGAAGGGTATCCTGAGCGATTTTGGCGTAGGTGTGCCCCGGGGTGTAGTCGTTGAATCCTTAGGGGAGGTCGGTAACGCACTGGAGCGGTTGGCGCCCGGTGTTATAGCAGTTAAAGCCCAAATCCATGCTGGCGGTAGAGGGAAAGCTGGCGGCGTTAAGGTAGGAAAAACCAAAAGTGAGGTGGCACCGCTTGTGGAGCAGATGCTGCACTCGACCCTTGTTACTCATCAAACCTCCTCTGAGGGGCAAAAGGTCAACAAGGTGTACCTGGAGGAAGGCGTTAACATAAGCAAAGAATACTACATAAGCGCGGTCGTAGATCGTGGCGTTGGTAGGGTGAGCGTGATTTTCTCCAGCGAAGGCGGGGTGGACGTAGAAGAAGTCGCTAGAGAGCGCCCCGATATGGTTGCCGTTGTACGTATAGATCCTCTATACGGGTTCCGCGCTTTCCACGGGCAGGAGTTGTGTCGTAGATTTGGCCTCAGCCCAAAACAAGTATCCAGCATCGCATCTATTGCACACAAGCTCTGTAAGATCCTGGTAGATAGAGATGCAAGCCAGGTGGAAATTAATCCGCTTGCCGAGACTCCTAGTGGAGAGTTTATAGCGCTAGACGCGAAGATTACGTTTGACGACAATGGGCTGTATCGCAACCCAGAAGTTGTGAAGCTGCGCGATCCGGATGAGTATGCGAGCGAGGAGCTCGAGGCGGCAAAGCATGGTTTGAGCTACATAAAGATGAGCGGCAACATAGGTTGCATGGTAAATGGCGCCGGGCTCGCAATGGCGACTATGGACATAATAAAGCACTATGGCGGAGAGCCAGCGAACTTCCTTGACGTTGGAGGAGGAACAAACCAGGATGCAGTAAGGGAGGCCTTCAGGATAATATTGCAGAGTGGAGTGGAAGGCGTGTTAGTGAACATATTCGGCGGGATTGTGCGCTGTGACGTCATAGCCCAGGGTATAATAGAATCCACCAAAGAAATCGGTGTAAACGTGCCACTTGTGGTTAGGTTATCAGGTACTAATTTTGAGATCGGACGCAAATTGCTGGACAGCTCCGGTCTTGGAATAATTGCGGCGGCAGATTTGGATGAGGCAGCCAGCTTCATTGTCAAGAAGGTGCAAAAGAAAGAGTAGAAATATGTCTGTTCTCGTAAACAAGAACACAAGAGTTATATGTCAGGGTTTCACCGGTTCTAACGGGACTTTCCATTCAGAACAGGCAATCGCATACGGAACTAATATGGTTGGTGGAGTCACTCCCGGAAAGGGTGGGACGGTACACCTAGGGCTGCCAGTTTTTGATACAGTATTTCAGGCTAGAGCTGAAACTCAGGCAAATGCCAGCGTGATATATGTTCCGGCTCCGTATGCCGCTGATGCAATATTAGAGGCCATAGAAGCCGAAATCGAGCTTATAGTTTGCATTACAGAGGGTATACCAGTACTTGACATGGTGCGGGTTAAGCGTGCACTGGTCGGTTCCAAGAGTAGGCTTATTGGGCCCAACTGCCCAGGAATAATAACACCTGGGGAGTGTAAGATAGGCATTATGCCAGGCTACATACACAAGAAGGGGGCCGTAGGGGTGGTCTCCCGTTCCGGGACCCTGACTTATGAAGCAGTAGCGCAAACTACTGAGGTGGGACTAGGGCAGTCTACCTGTATAGGGATCGGTGGCGATCCGGTGCACGGTATGTCATTTTTAGATTGCGTGAAATTATTCTTGGAAGATGAAGACACACACGGAATTGTCATCATAGGCGAAATAGGCGGCTCCGAGGAGGAAGAAGCGGTTGAATTCTTACAATCCACTGGTATGAAAAAGCCTGTGGTGGGTTTCATTGCCGGACAAACAGCGCCTCCGGGCAAGCGCATGGGGCATGCAGGTGCAATATCTTCCGGAAGCTCCGGCACTGCTAAGGGGAAAATCGAGCTTATGAAACGCGCGGGCGTTGTAATAGCTGAAACTCCTGCTGTGATAGGTAAGACCGTACTGGCTGTCATGCAAGGCAGCACGTAACCCTCGGCAGTGGGTTAAAGCACCAGGTCCAGAGCCCCAAACATTGTACTCTCGTTAAAACTCTGCATACAGTTCCCTCGGCGCAGCATCTGATCTCGTGCAACTGTATACAATTCCTGAAAAACAGAAAATGCTGGGCTGACCCGCTTCCAACTCCTAGTTGCAGCCAATAAGTACCCGGCTAGCCCGATGGAAATGCACTTGTCACACTGCTGAAAATAGCTTCTGATGCCCTCTCAACACTACTGGCTTCCAGGCTAACCCGGGCGAGACCAGCGTTTCCGCCACCCTTCCCCCGCAAGTCCACTAACACTTTCACCAGATCCAGCGCGTTCAGAGTTTTGCTCGCAACATCCCCAACCCCAATAACAAAGACGGCCTTGTCATCCGTGATAGCGGCGATGGCAAGAATCTCGTTCTTCTTACTGGTACCCTTTACAAAATCCACTATAACATCTACCGGAATCCCCGGACAACGGCCTAGATGTAGTACAACTCCTGAGCCACAGTTTACCCGCTCCACCGCTCTACCGATGATCTCATACCAAGCTTCTATCAGTGTTTTTCTAAGCTCCTGTTTCTCCCTCAATAGCTTTTCCAGTCCCTCAGTTACCCCATTTACGGGTACTTTAAGGCGCTCTGAAAGATGCGCGAGTAAATTGTGATTTTCCCTCATGCTGTCGATCACAGCCTGCCCCGTAATTGCCTCAATCCTACGTACTCCCAATGCAATACCTGACTCTGACACTATCCTGAAAGCACCTATATCCCCGGTATATCTCACGTGAGTGCCGCAGCAGAGCTCTTTCGAGTCACCCATACTCACCACCCGCACGCTATTTTCGGAATACTTTTCCCCAAAAAGGGCAACGGCGCCTCCCTTCACTGCCGCCTCGAAACTGCAATTATCAGTGAATACTGGCTGATTGGACATAATTCTACTATTCACCTCCCTCTCAATTAGGGCAACCTGCTCGCCAGTGAGCGCTGACACGTGGTTAAAGTCAAACCTCAGCTTGTCTTCAGCAACCAGTGAGCCTTTCTGTTGAATATCCCCACTTATATACGTCCTGAGCACACTGTGCAGTATATGAGTTGCGGAGTGATTGGCCTTTAGGCGTTCTCGCCTTACAGTGTCAACAGCTGCATCAACGGTGTCACCCACGCTGAGGACTCCACTAGTTACAATACACTCATGCACATGCAAATTCAGAACCTTTTTCGTGTATGTCACCTCGGCAACACCGCCACTACGGGAATGCGCAACCTTGGAAATAGCAGTAAGAGAACCCTTATCACCCTCCTGCCCGCCAGCCTCTGCATAAAACGGTGATATATCCAACAAAACGCACGCCTGCTCTCCGGAACGCGCTGATTGCACCACCGCTCCGTCTCGCACAATGGACAAAACCGCAGCCTTTGTGGAGCAGCGCTCATATCCTACGAAGTGCGTATACTTGTATTCGGTCGCTAACCCTTCCCACAACCTGCTGGAAGAATCTCCGCTAGCGCCCACCCAGTGCTTGCGGGACCGTTCTTTTTGCTCCCACATGCCCTCGTCAAATCCCTGCTGGTCAAACTTCAGACCCTTCTCCTTGGCAACATCCAGAGTTATGTCAAGGGGAAACCCAAATGTGTCATACAGCTTAAACGCTATGTTGCCGAGCAGTAAGTCTCCTGGTCTGAGGTCGGATACTTCACGTTCCAGGAGCGCCATGCCCCTTCGCAAGGTGTCTACAAACCCCTCTTCCTCTGATTTCAGCGCAGCTACTATTGACTTCTCGCACCTAACTAATTCCGGATATGCATCCCCCATATAGCCAGCGCTGGTCTGTTGAGTAAGCACTGGAACAACTTCATGTATTGCAACGTTATTAGGATCCAGCTGATACGCATATCTAACCGCCCTTCTGATGATGCGTCGCAAAACATAATTCCTTCCTTCATTTCCCGGCTCCAAGCCTTCAGCAATTAAAAATGCTGCGGCTCTTATGTGATCAGCGATTACCCTATGAGCAACAAAGTTATCCGGGGAACCAAAAACACTTTGCGATTTTTGAATAGCAGCCCTAAACAGGTCTGTATCATAGTTGTCGCAGACACCCTGCAACACCGCTGCAGCCCTCTCAAGCCCCATGCCGGTATCTATGCACTTGTGAGGCAGGGGGTTAAGCTCGCCATGCTCATTCCTATCGAACTGCATAAACACAAGATTCCACAACTCAGTAAATCTCGGTCCATCGCCACCCTTAGAACCTGGTGGGCCACCCTGCACGTGCTCCCCATAATCATAAAAAATCTCAGAGCACGGCCCACATGGGCCAGTGTCACCCATACTCCAAAAGTTGTCGCTGGTGGAAATTCTTATGATTCTGTCATCAGAGTATCCAGTTACCTTCTTCCACAAATCGAACGCTTCCTGATCCTCGCTGTACACGGTCACTAGCAGCCTATCCCTACTCAGGCATAATTCTTCGGTCACAAAGCGCCAAGCCAGTTCTATCGCGTAATCCTTGAAGTAGTCACCAAAGCTAAAATTTCCCAGCATCTCGAAAAACGTGTGATGCCGGTTTGTGTACCCAACATTCTCAAGATCGTTGTGCTTACCCCCAGCTCTTAAGCATTTCTGACTGGAAACTGCCGTTTTTGTTCCGTCGCTGCTACTGCCAGATATGAATGCTTGCTTGAAGGGCACCATCCCAGCACTTGTAAATAGCAACGACGCATCACTTGCAGCAACCAATGGGGCTGATTGATAGAGCTTATGCCCATTTTCAACAAAAAATTCCAGGAACTTCTTCCTTACGTTACCCAATGAGTTGCTACTCATAAACAAGACTTTAAAGTGATGTACAAATTCGGACATAAGTATTAGCATACTAGGCGCAAGTTTACTAACAGGAATTAGCACCCGGATGACGCCACGCTTGGTTGCACTCATTTCCGCAATACCTACTGTGTATTACCTGTGGAGGTGGCTTTCTTTCAGGAGGGTGTACGTGCCATTCCTGCCAGTAGGTGCTGCGCTTATGTTGGCTGTCAGCAGCTTGCTGTATACCCACCAAGGCCAGGGAACAGCAGCAGTGGCTATTGTGCTTTGCGCCGTATTTTTGTTTGTTTCAGTGATCATGTATGTAGATAGAAAGTTCACCGCACTGAAATGCGTGATGTTCTTGTCCACTTTTCTGTCTTTCGCCACAGTAATTTGCATAGCAGTGTGTTTAGCATTTAAATCCAAGCTGTTCTTCACGGAAGTTCCCCTAGCAGATTTTTTGCTCGGGACCACGTGGAATCCGGATTCGCAGGTTGTAAACGGAAGGCTGGTGGGCCACTTTGGCATACTCCCCCTACTTAGCGGCACATTGCTTATAGTAATAGTGGCAATGACCGTCGCGCTCCCCTTGGGTTTGCTATCTGCAATCTACGTGAGCGAATATTCGGATAAAAGGGTTCGTCGCACTTTCAACACCCTACTGGAGATATTGTGTGGAATACCGACTGTTGTGTACGGATATTTTGCTGTTATGTTTCTCTCCCCGAATATAAGGGGCTTTGCCAAACTTTGCGGTTTCAACGCACAATCAGAGAACTCTCTTGCAGCCGGGCTGGCTATTGGCATTATGATTCTCCCCTTCGTAACTTTGCTTATGGAAAATGCATTGAGGTCGGTGCCGAAAATACTAAGGTATGGCTCTATAGCGCTGGGCGCAACAAGAGCTGAAACCACGTGGAACATAGTGGTACCTTACGCTCTTCCCGACATCTGCAGCTCAGTGATACTGGCAATCTCCAGGGTAATCGGTGAGACTATGATTGTGCTCATGGCCGCGGGCGTGACAGCCAACCTCACATTCAATCCTCTACATTCGGTAACAACCATTACCGTACAGATCGCAACAATACTAACTGGAGACCAGAATTTTCAGAGCGTGCACACGTCCTCCGCATATGCTCTGGGCCTGACGCTGTTTATCATGACTTGGGTGCTAAATCTGATTGCTGCATACATAACCAGAAGGACTGATGAACCTTCCAAGAACACTTAGTGATACGCTGTCATACCTACGCAATAGGCTTGGCATATATCCACTGATCGGGGCTGAGCTGGAGTTCTATGTAACAAACGTGAAGGACGTGGCGCTTGAAGAACTCTTTACTGCATTCTTGAAATGTACCAAGCCGCTCAATTGGAACGTCGCCACAGAAGCATGCGCGCTCCAGTATGAATTACAAACAAGCTACGGACCGGATATTGAAAATCTTCTGCTAAATTTGGAATCCACAAAAAGAGCTCTTCAGCGCGCTGCCGAGTTTTTAGGCGGAAACTTGGATTTCGCTGCTAAACCATTTACGGATAGGCCGGGTAGCGCATTTCACGTGCACATAAACCTGGTAGATCGAAACAACAAAAATCTGTTTTCTAGGCACAGCACGGGCATGAGCGATATACTGCTTCACTCCATAGGAGGGCTGTGCACTTGCATGAAACAACACATGATCTTTTTTGCGCCATACCATCAGTCTTATTTGCGATACATTCATGCGGATAATACCACCCCAACCACGGTAAGCTGGGGTGGTAACAACAGAAGCACCGCTATAAGATTGCCTGATACATCGCTGACCCCTGAAAACACACGGATAGAGCACAGAGTTCCAGGTGCAGACTGCAACTACGAATTGGCTGTCAACGCGATATTGACCGGTGTGATACGGGGAATTGAAGACAAGATGATACCTCCGGAAAAGATCTTCGGCATTGCATCAGATCCGCAGTACAACTTAGAAAGACTCCCACTAAGCTTGCAAGAGACCGAAAGATTATGGGCACAACCGTAGATCAGAACGATAACTTACAGGTTAAGCTCCAGGCCATCATAGGCTACCAGTACATTTTGAGCGGGCAGCTTTTCTTTCACGTAGTCTACCAGTTGGTGATAGTCTATGTCATGGCTCATATGGGTTAACACGGCCGTATCGGGCCTGAGCTCCTTGATCCACTCTATGCATAGATCTACATGCGCATGGGCAGCAACTTCCTCATACTTAAGGCATCCAAAAATCAGCAGACTTCTGTTGCGCAGCATATCCCACGAACTCTGTGGGAAGGATTTTACGTCAGTACAGTAGGCAACCAAATCATCGAACAAGAATCCACTACTATTCACCTCACCGTGCACCTGCTTGAACGCAACTACCCTGCACTCCCCTGCGCTAAATGCCACGTGATGACGGACAGGATTTGCCACCAAATAGTGGCACTTTTTCCAGGGAGCACTCGCCCTACCAGGTATAAACAGATACGCATTACTTGCAAGCAACACAGAGAGTGTGCCATAGTCCGCGTACACAGGCATGCATTTTGCGCCCCCACTTACGGTAAACGCCTGAAGCTCGGAAATACCCGCACAATGATCTGCATGGCAGTGGGTAAACAGCACAGAATCTAAAACGTGAAACTTATGGCGCAGGGCTTGAAAACGCAAGTCCGGGGAGGCGTCTATGAGTATACGTGTATTACCCTTCTCTATTAGCGCAGAAGTCCTAGTTCTCTTATTGTACGGTGAATCGGAGCTACAAACGTTGCAATCACACCCCACAGTCGGCACACCGACAGAATACCCACATCCGAGAATGGTAACCTTCATACCTTGCAAAAAACCCCACGCATAAGCTCCAACAGGCAGCAGGCATGGTACCACCTGCATAGCAGGCAATCAAGGAACTAATGCCTGGCTGACATGCCTTTACACCCATTTTGGTGATCTCTCAATCTTGTTGGCATTGATGATCTGCAATCTGCGTAGCAGGGCGATCACTCCAGAAAGATTTAGACACATATTCGAAGAGGCATACACGGATCACTTTTTGAGCGCTTGTGTAACTAGTTTGCTGACATCCTCCTCAGTAAAAAACATACTGCGAATTTCCCCTGCTTCGTCGTTGCGAACCTTGAGCTCTATAGCACGCTCAATGTTCTTGACATCAGAGCTGCTCAGCTCCCTACCCATCTTCACAAAACTGTTACCCTTGGTTTTGTAGAAGTCACACGTCTCAGCCCTAAGGCGTGACGTGGCCACAATGTCTATGTTACCGCTCTTGGTCAAGAGTTGGACTAAGTAGTTGGAAATCGCCGAGAAGTCATTCTTGGAAACCCTGCATAGCGTAAACCCAGAATTGTCCCTTTCAGTGTATTTACAGCTTCCATCACTAATCCCAATAATTTCGTAGGTTACCGACCCTCCGTGGAATTGCGCAACACACTTGTACGCGCTGCAGTCCATCATGGCATATACAAGCCCAATACATTCTTCCGCAAACAAAGCTTCAGGGGTGTAGCACAGCACAAAAGCCAGAAGTGTTAGCCAGCGGATGTACTTGATCATAAATGTCTACCATGTATTCCATACACATTGAGAACTATTTCGCCTTTAACGGTCGGAATAACGGACCCATGACGGAGCGATGCCGCAACTTCCTGTGTTATCTCTCGTTCCTTAGCCATCTCAATGAGCTTTACGGAAATAAAACCTGGAATGTCATATTTTATCGCGTGCAACAGCATGATGGCATGCTTGTCAGTCAATGCTTTGAATCGCATGCGAATTGTGCTTCTGATAACTCTTGTGTAGCGCTTTTTATAGTCATCACTCATGTCTATGGGGTCAGACACTGTGAGCTCCTCGATAATGACCTTATGCTGCTTACACAGGTTGCGGATTACAGACTGCAACCCCCCATCGCCGCGCCCGCCATCACTTGAATATACGTGCGTATCCAGCATTTCCCGCCAGACAGAAAAGTTATTGTTGAGCTGGGTTTCATGCTCGCGGACGCTTTGGATTGCAGCACTCATTCTTGCAATACTCAGCTGCAGCCTGTTTTCCACCTCTCTGTGTCGCGCCATGTTGTCATAAACATGCCTTAGCGCAAAGCACAGTACTCCCAAAATTGCAAGCGCTACCACCTGTAATATGCAGCGTCTACGTAGCACAGACTTCCTATCCCCTTTCCAAATAAACATCAGCCGTGCTCCCCGCGTTGGGCACCACCCTGACTTCATAATCAGTGAATACACCCGAGAGCTTGCGTACCACTGTTTCGCTGTCCTCCGACTTTATATCCACACCTAACTTGATTACAATTTTCAAATCCTCATTAGCCGACCATGAAAAGCTGGTGATATCAAAATTCTTCTCGTTCAATCTGTTCAGCGGTGCAACAGCGTTTCTGAGTGGGCACGGGCTGGCAGCAGAAAGTAGCCGGTACAAGTCGACTGCTTCATACATCTCATTGACTTTGATAAATTCCCTGTCGTTACGAAGCCTGGATAACTCCCCGGTTAGATGCTCAACCTTCGTTCTGAGCCCAGGTTCCCTGCTCTTGTAGTTGGAAATCTCTACCAACCACAGCGTGTTGAGCACAGCAACCATGAAAGCTGCAAAGCAGGTGGGAATTATGCCCACATTCCGCAGTGCCTGGGCCCTACTGAAGGCAATAGTGTCTTTCGTGCGCAACAGAAGCGTATGCTTGGCACGCCGGGCAATATGATAAAGTATGACGGTGTCGCAGTATACGCCACTCACTCCTACACAGCCTTTGGTATCTAGCAGCTTGCCAAGCTCGTAAGGAGTGAGAATATTGATGCACACACCCTTAAAATCGAACGCCAAAAGGCTTGATTTCACGTTACCTGAGACCACAAGGCATATTCCCACATCGGAATTGTCGCAAGCCTCCCCAGTGGCACCAATACTCTGTAAGGAATTCTGTATCTCCTGGTGAACTTTCCCCGCCACTATGTCTGACATCTCACGCTCATCATCAAGCACATCCACTGCAAGAGATGAAAATAGCTCTCCGTTGCGGAGAACCACCTGGCGAAAATCTCCCGCTTTGGTATACACCATGAAGATCATCCACTTTTTCTGTGATAGCCCCCCCTTTGACCCAATCTCCCTCGCAATGCTTGCCAACTCCACTGAGAGAAGTAGCGCCCCCCTGAAGCCGCCCAGCAAGTGCTCAGAGGATAGCTCGAGTAGCCCTTTAAAAAGCTCGTCTTGGATGCTGCCTTCAACGAACACATACTCCCAACTTCCGTCATCATTGGGACGCTCAGAGCTCAAAAACGCCGCGCTAAGCTCGCTGCAGCTCACCACGTTGTTAGATTTTTCCTTCGCAATTGACTGAGCAACAAACGCACTGGCGGCAGGGATAGAGTGCCTTGTGTAGACTTGGCTTGAGTGGTCCAGCACGAAGTAGACCTTGGACTTTTTGTTGGAGAGAATACACGACTTTACACAATTCCACTCTTTGCTTCTCAAGCTTTCGACAAAGCACTTGTCGTGTACCTCTCCGCCCACTACGTTTACCACAACTGCGCCATTATTTCCAACAAGAATTATAATCTCGCTTCCATGACGCAACTTAAGAAAACCCATACTACCAGACCGGACACCCAACCCCTTGGTACACCCTAACTTAAGTAGGATCGGACCTACCCGGCCGGTAGTGTAGGCTGGAAAACGTTAAGGTAGACTAAACCCCGCTTGCGCCGGTGTGCCCACGTTCTACTGGCGACGGGTAAACTTGCTCAGACGTTCCATCAGTTATGAAGGAATACCGCGGCCAGGATTCGCAAAGACTCACATTCTCATCGTTGTCTATGCGATATATTTCATTGCGAAACCTACCAACCCTGCGATATTTCGCAACAAATGCAGCAACTAGAGCCACCAATAATGCACATATGGCTAGTCCCCCGGCCAGAGTTGCCCATGTGGCAGCATCATTACCAGAGCCCGCCTCAACACCACCAGAGAACCCAGCAACCCTTGGATTACTATTGTTGGTAGCGCCAACACCAGTCACGCCCGCAAGCAAATTGTCTGCAGGATCACGGATGCGGCCCCGTCTCAAAGCTGTAGCATTTTGATCCACAATAGGGTCTACACCTCTAGATGAGGACCCCGAAGTGGTAGTAACTACAGGTGATGTCCTGGATATACGCTCACGAGCGCCAGGAGTCCCTGCATTGACTGTTCCATGAACCATGTCTACAGTTCCGTGAGTGGCACTCACGCCAGCAGTTGCAGACTGAGACCCCATACCCGAGCTTTGCAGTGCAGCACCGGCCACAATCGTTGCATCATGCGTACTACCAGCGAAATGCTCATGGGAAGCGGAATCTCCGGTGGCGTTCTGTGCCTCAGACGCCGCAATCGGTGATGGCGGGTTAGTGCCACGGTGCGCAGGTGCCTTTTCCTTGTGGATACCCAGCTTAGTTCCTGTCATCCTGTCCTGGGTAACACTAGAAGAAACTTCTGTGCCAATAGTGGACTCATCGTGCGTGGCCTCCGAAACAGTAGCCTCCGATTGATTGCTTGATGTCTGTAAATGCCCTACAGGATACTCAAACTCAGTCACCTCAAGGCGTGGACCTCCATCACTTTCTCGGCCATTTGTGACAACTGAAACCGTACTCACGCTAGTACCAATAGCGTTAGTGCGCGGTACAAGTTGCGACCCCTGACCTGCAATGCCAATAAACTCATGGGCATTTAGGACACTGCAGTTTACTGCAGCCTTATATGCGCGAGATTCTCGGCTACCCAGCATTAGTTGGGCAAGGTTCAGCTCATACATACGCATTACACCTACCTCATCAACAACAGTAATGCCAACGCTGTCATCCTGCACGTGCCTCACATTCATTGAAATTGGCTTAGTATCGAAGTTAAGGACCTGATGAAAGACCTTTTGTACGTCCCCAACGTGTGCTGCTATGTTCAGAGTGCTTTGCTTATTCTGTTCGTCTACATACACAACATAACGCGTGCCCCGAACTTCAATATGTCGCACAAAGTCAATCACACCAAACTCAGACAAAACAGCTGCTTGGCCCTCAATATGGCACCCAGAAGCACCCCAAAAGCATTCAGCGGTTTGACTCTTCGTGTAAGGAATGTCTGCGTAGTATGCCTTATACGGCATAGCATAGCGCTGTCCCTCACTTTGTATATACCTACCCACATAGGTCAGGCCCAGTTTACCTGCTCCTGCTCCCCATACAATAAGTTGCTCTGGCGTACCTGCTTTGGGATTCGCACCCGCACGGCTAAATAAATGCCTGGATATATCTCCAGCCCTGCCGCGTGGCTTAATTATGCTGAAATCTTTACCAGAAAGCCTCCACATGACGTATGCCTGATCTGAAGGATTTGCCCTCCTATCCCTTGCTTTACTAACAACGATAATATTCCCCGCATCGTCTCTGGTGACGGACAGTGGCTGGCAATATAAACCGGCAAGACGCCCGTTCACGTTTAGCTTTATGCTCTTCTCGTTCACAATGCTAATTGCATTGGAGTTATCAACAGAGTACACCTTGACTGCCACTTCCTTTGCATGCGCAGCGGCTAATGCCTTAGGAGTTTCGCGCTCCAGCATGGCAACAACCACTCTGTGCACTCCGCCCTCATCGAAAGCGACAAATGCCGGCTGATAGTTACGTACATCTTGCACAGAAATAGGATGATCATTAACCCTTACCGTCTGGACACCTTCATCGGAGAGGGCCCTGAAATGCAGGTCACACCCACCATTTGAAGCTCTAACGTAGTACATGGCAAAGGCTCTCACCCCATTTCCCCAAAATTGCATGTTTCTGCCGCGCAGAAAGCGCAACGCGTTTGTATCCTCTACTAGTGCGCGTTCGGCACTTATTTTGCGTTCTGATATTATTGGCACGTGCCCGTCATGGCGCCCTACATGGCCATATGCATCCAAATGTCGCTGCCTATCTTGCTGAAATTTATAACTGGCCTTGCGCAAGCTGCTGCCAATAACCTGCCATTCTTCTGGCAATTTCTCAGGCAACTCTTCTGCACTGCGCTTGGTATGCAGTGCATTTAACTTACCTATTGTTTCTTTGTCATGGTTAGTGTCGATAGATGTTGTAGTAGGTGATGATTTCGTGTCAGCTTCATGCGATGTATTTTCGCGAGGCCGAGCTGACTCATTTGATTTAGGTTGCCACATCTTAAAAAATCCCTAATATTTTAATAAGTGGCTTAAAATATTAACTTTGCTGTTAAAAAGCAACTTCTTTCGGAAGCGTACTGCGCTTGTCAGCCCTGAACCGGGTTAGAACAACGGAAGCTTGTACGCAAAAAACAAAATTCCGTTGCTAGCGTCCGCCATTTTTAATATCATTCCGCCATCTCGTATGTACTTTCGGGCTCTATGGAAAGCTGTGACTTCATAGTTGTGGGCAGCGGCCCTGGTGGGTACGTTGCGGCCATACGCGCTGCACAGCTAGGTTACAGCGTAACTCTGATTGAGAAGGAGGAGAGCCTAGGTGGGGTGTGCCTCAACTGGGGATGCATTCCCACAAAGTCGTTGCTAAAATCCGCCGAGGTGTACGGTAAGCTACTCAAGGCCGGCTCCTTCGGCATTAAAGTTAGTGGCAGTATAAGCGCGGACATCACTAAAATCGTGACGCGCTCCCGAGATGCCGTAGGCAAGCTCGGGCACGGCGTTGCCGGATTAATGCAAAAGCACGGTGTTAAAGTCTGTCGCGGCTACGCCCAGCTACTAGGACACGGAAAAGTCGAAGTAAAGCAAGAAAAGGGTAAGTGCTCTACCCTTACGGCAAAGCACATAATATTGGCCACGGGAGCTAGAGCAAGGCTAGTACCCGGTCTTGATGAAGAAATGCTGTGGACCGCCAAAGATGCAATGCTACCTAATGCCTTACCTAAATCTCTTCTGATTATTGGCAGCGGGGCCATAGGAGTGGAATTCGCCAGTTTTTATAGCCACATGGGTAGCAAGGTCAGTATAGTAGAAATGCAGGGCCGTATTCTGCCTTTAGAGGACAAAACAGTCTCGGAATCCATGCAGAAGATCCTGCAAGCGCAAGGCATCGAAATTATAACCGGGGGCCTGGTGCAATCATTGAGGAAGGCAGGTCCAACAATGCAGGCACAGGTCAAACTCGGAACACAAAAACTGGTTACCCTGGAATGCGACAAGGCAATAGCTGCCATAGGCGTAATCCCAAATGCACAGGAGTTAGGCCTAGAGAATACCAAAGCCACCTTGGATAAGAGTGGCTTCATCGTTACCAATGGGTTGTGCGGCACAGACGAACCCGGGCTGTACGCCATTGGCGACGTGGCAGGCCCACCATGTCTTGCGCATAAAGCAAGCCACGAGGCGGTCATATGTGTTGAGGGCATTGCCGCATCCGATGGAATCCTAAAAAGCAAGCCTCATCCCCTTGCACTGCATAATATACCAAGCTGCATATACTCTATCCCGCAAGTTGCCAGCATAGGGCTTACGGAAGAACAGGCTAGGGCTCAGGGCCTCAACATTAAGGTGGGGGTGTCCAGCGCAAGCTGCAGTGGAAAAGCCATGGTTTCCGGAGAAGTCAGCGGCTTCGTGAAGGTCATTCTGGACTCCGATTCCGGAGAGCTTCTTGGTGCACACATGGTAGGGGAGGAAGTCACAGAAATGATCAATGGATACGTGATTGGCAAAAAGCTGGAGGCTACCGATCTGGATTTCTTATCAACCGTATTTCCGCACCCCACCCTATCGGAGATGATGCATGAGGCCGTGCTGGCTGCGCTGGGCCAGCCAATAAACGGCTAACTCGCAAGGCACCACCAGGGGTATTTTCCCGTATAAGCGGGATGCCGTTGGTAGGATAGACT
>NZ_JAOTBG010000011.1 GCF_025628805.1 Anaplasma capra | reverse complement strand
TCTTCAATTCACACAGATTCAGTATCCTCCCAACTCCATTGCTGGGGGGGCTTTCTGCCACGTCGCTCTTCACTATAGACTCTTCCTTTTCCATAACACCTTCTGACATAAAACTCCCTTCACCAAACCCAATAAGTACAATTTAATTAACTATTCCCGAAGACAGCACGCCACCCCCAGTTCTAGGAATACCAAACCTGAGCGCAAAGCGCTGGAGCACACCAAGCCTCCATCAGCATCACCACTTCACTGAAAATCTGAGCCAACAGTACCTTATGCAGAAGCCGCCACATCACACCGAACAACTCCTCAGGCACAGCAAGCCAACGCACAAAACCACTCCCACTAGGGAAATTTTCGGATGAACCCCGAGCCCGGAATCTATACCATAACTCTTCACCGCACAAGCACATTTTTATGCCAGATCACGCAAAAAGACTCCCCCTCTCCTACATGCGCTGCAAAGTAGCACCTACAACACAGCCAACAAAAAAACACACTGCACGGCCGCAAACCTAGACATAACCGGCAGGCACTCCCACAAAACGCAAAGAAAATTTCACAAACACGGAAGCGGTGCAGCGTTGTAAGCAATACCAAAAGTCCACACCCACACCGCGAGTGTATCACATTTTTGTCCCCTAACAACAAAATCAATAGTGTTTCAACAATAAAATTTACACAGCATAGGTATTTTTCTACGCAACCGATTCCACTATGTTGTCTGTAGAACCCCACCGCAAGTTCCTCGTATAGGCCTCCAGGGCATTATTGCAAATTCTCACAAATCTTAACTGGATTTCAGTGGAGCGAGAGTGCATAATCCTGGACACCTTTGTATTTTTGGTGCAATGTAATCGAGCTTATGGTAGTTAGTTGCTTGAGCCAGCGCTAGTCCCGTCTCTCGTCGTTTTAAGTGGAGTCTCACAGGGAGTTTTGTCATGAATCACAGAGACAACGACTACACAATGTACGGAACTACTATCCTGTGTATAAGAAGGGGTAGCAGCGTGGTGATCGCGGGCGATGGACAGGTTTCTATGGGTAGCGCGATAATGAAAACTTCCGCAAGGAAGATCAAGCGCCTCGCTGATGACGCGGTGATAACCGGGTTTGCAGGGGCTACAGCTGATGCGTTTACTCTGTTCGAAAGGCTGGAGTCTAAGCTGGAAAAGCACCCAGGTCAGTTGATGCGCGCGTGCGTTGAGCTGGCAAAGGATTGGAGGAGAGATAAGTATCTAAGAAGATTAGAGGCCATGATGATAGTTGCAGACAAGTCTGTTTCCCTGGTAGTTTCTGGTAGCGGAGACGTGCTAGAGCCAGAAAACGGAATTGCAGCCATAGGGTCGGGGGGAAACTTTGCCCTGTCAGCAGCTAGGGCGCTTTGTAGCGCCAGAGATGAGCTTGCCTTAGACATGACTCTGGAGTACATAGTCACAGCAGCTATGACTGTTGCCTCGGAGATCTGTGTCTATACTAACAATAATATTATCATGGAGAAAATAGAGGGGTAATGATGTATTCCGGCGAACCAGGCGTGGGCGTTGGCAGCTCAGAATCAGATGAAGGTAAGAATCCCAACCAAAGCGGCGGTTGCGGGCCTAAAGGAGCCGGGATTGAAGGCAGCGCAGAGCCCGGAGAGGAACATGAAGTGCGTGATCTTTCCCCTCGCCAAATAACCAGGGAGCTTGATAGGTTCATAGTAGGTCAGGAAGAAGCAAAAAAAGCAGTGGCTAATGCGCTTAGGAGTCGCTGGCGCAGAAATCGCGTACCTCTTCCACTCAGGGACGAGATTATCCCCAAGAATATACTGATGATTGGACACACCGGCGTGGGTAAAACGGAGATAGCTCGCCGTTTGGCTAAGCTCGCACAGGCTCCATTCATCAAAGTGGAAGCCACCAAATTTACCGAGATAGGTTACGTTGGGCGCGATGTTGACTCAATAATGCGTGACTTGGTTGACAGAGCTGTTCTGCTAGTTAAAGAAAAGCACAGGAAGGTGGTAGCTAAACAGGCACAAAAATCCTCTGAAGAAATCATACTCAACTGCCTGGTCGGTGTTGAAGCAAGTGAAGAAACGAAAAGTGCCTTTAGAGAAAGGCTCAAGGCTGGAGAATTTGAGGACTCTGAAATTTCTATCAGCGTGAAGGAAAACAAGAATGTTCAGCACTCTTTCGATGTACCGGGCATGCCCGGTAGCCAGGTGGGAATCATGAACATCAACGAGATAGTGCAGAAAATGCTTGGGGGAAATAAGCAGTTTAAGACGTTTAAAACCACGGTAAAAGAGGCAAGGGAAATCTTGCTCGATGAAGAGACAGAAAAACTCATTGATGAAGACAAGATAGTCAGAGAAGCGCTGCACATCGCAAGTAACGAAGGCATAGTATTCTTGGATGAAATAGATAAGATAGCTGCCAGGACTGAGGTGAGAGGCGAAGTAAACAGAGAAGGCGTTCAGCGTGATCTCCTACCGCTACTCGAGGGAACTAGTGTAAGCACAAAGTACGGCACAGTAACCACTGATCATGTTCTGTTCATAGCATCTGGCGCATTTCACCTGGCTAAGCCCTCGGACCTATTACCGGAATTGCAGGGACGCCTGCCTATTAGGGTTGAGCTCAAGCCACTCAGCAGGGATGACCTGATAAGAATTCTTACTGAGCCGGAGTCAAATCTACTAAGGCAGTACCGCGCCCTAATGGAAACGGAAGGCGTGAATGTGGAGTTCACTGAGGATGGGGTACTTGCAATAGCAGAAATAGCTTCAACTGTTAACCGAGAGGTAGAGAACATCGGCGCCAGAAGGCTACACACAATACTGGAAAAGCTTATGGAAGACATTAGCTACTACGCTTCAGAAAACAAAGGAAAAACCTACGTTATTGACGGCAATCACGTGAAAGAAAAGCTTGAGGATATTTCGCGGCAGATGGACCTATCAAAGTTCATACTCTAGCGCAATGCCGCTACAGCCGGAAGTCAATGAGATCTTTTCCACAGTAGCGCCGCGCTATGATCTCATGAATGACTGTATGAGCTTCGGATTACACAGGCTGTGGAAGCGAGAATTATGCAGGAAGATCGTACGCGGCACCGGCGCATTGCTGGATGTGGCTGGGGGAACCGGGGATATAGCAGTGCGGGCTTTAGTGAGGCATAAAGGCCTACACGTAACTGTTTGTGATATCAACCCAGATATGTTGGAAGTTGGAAGAGATAGAGCAATCAACGCTGGTTGCGCTAACATAAACTGGGTGTGCGCCAGTGCAGAGAGCCTACCCTTTGCTTGTAACTCTTTTGATTATTACACAATCACCTTTGGGATACGCAATATACCAGACAGAAAAAAGTCCTTAAAAGAGGCATACCGCGTACTTAAACTTCACGGAAGATTTCTCTGTCTCGAATTTTCTCCCGTAGAAAAGCAGGGATTATTTAGGGCATTGTATGATCTTTATTCCTTCCACGTCATACCAAACATGGGAAAATTAGTTGCGGGAAATTCTGACGCATACACATACCTGGTGCGTAGCATAAGGGAATTCCCGTCCCCAGAAGATTTTTCTCAGGAAATAGCAGATGCAGGCTTCTTTAACGTAACTCACCAAAGCATATGTAACGGCATAACCTCGCTCCACAGCGCGTGGAAAGTACAGGGATAGGACCAACCAAACGTGATCCAGGTGCACCTCGCGCTTACACAAGATCAAGCTTGCGGAACGCGGGCACTGGATCACCCAGGGCAATGTTGTGTTGACAAGCTTCGGAAAAACACTCGAACCGTCTTTTATTTTCAGGAAGTGCCACCTGGCTCAGAACCTGAGATGCAGAACTAGGAATAAAGGGCTGGAGCATAATGCCGATACACCTTATGTACTCAAGTAGCTTAAACACCACTGCCTGCGCAAGCTTTCTATCTGTTGCAAACAGTTTCCACGGGGCTCTTTTTGCAACATACTCATTGGCCGCAGAGGACAGACCCATAACAAACCTGAGCGCTTCGAAAAAGCGATACTCAGACATATACTCCTTATACTGCCCCAGCACCGCTTCATAGTCCATCAGGGCTTCCTCTCCCCTAAGCAGCTGGCTTTCCACCTCCGGAATTTTTCCTCCGCACTCTCTGTGCACAAGCGTTATAGTACGCTGGACTAGATTACCAAAGTTGTTAGCCAAATCGCAGTTTATACGCTCAACAAAACTCACGTCATTAAAGCTTGCATCATTCCCTATTGGGGTCTCGCTGAGCAAAAAATATCTGCAATTATCAAGGCCGTACTTCTCTATCAATGCGAATGGATCTATTACATTGCCCACTGATTTCGATATTTTTTGGCCTTCATTCAGCCACCAGCCGTGCGCCAACACCCGCTTGGGTAACGGTAGCCCAGCAGCCATTAAAATAGCCGGCCAGTATACAGCGTGAAACCTCAGTATATCCTTACCCACAACGTGTGTGCTTACCGCACTGCTGCCTTCCCAGTAGTTTTTATAGTCTGCATGCTCAACTTCAGGAAACCCCAACAATGCCAAGTAGCAGCATAGCGCGTCCACCCAGATGTATATTATATGCTCGGCGTCATTTGGTACTTCAATCCCCCAAGATAGGCTTTTCTTCGACCTAGAAATGGATAGGTCTCGGAGCCCAGACTTTACAAAGCTTATTACCTCATTGAATTTACCCTCCGGAACTACGAACCCCGGATTAGCCGCATAGAACCTAAGTAGAGGTTCTTGCCACTCAGACAATTTGAAGAAATACCCTGGCTCCTCGATCCACTCCACCTCAGCGCCCGTTGGGGCCTTACCATCAATTAAGTCACGCTCTTGGTAAAAAGTCTCATCACGGACCGAATAAAGCCCGGCATAGTGCCCAAGATATATCTGATCGTTGCTTCTAAGGCGCTCCCACAGCGCAAGCACAGCCCGCTTATGCCGCTCCTCAGTAGTGCGTATGAAGTCATCGCAACTAAAGTCAGAAACTTCTACAAGCTTCCTAAAGGAATCACTTATTTTATCCACAAATTGGCGCACCGGTATACCCTCGGCGCGGGCCATACCCTCAACTTTCTGGCCATGTTCATCAGTGCCAGTAGTAAACTTCACCTGACCGCCGCCTAGGCGCCTGAACCTCGCAGCAACATCGGATATCAGAGTCGTGTAGAAGTGCCCTATATGCGGCGTATCGTTAACGTAATATATTGGAGTCGTAACATAAAAGCACTCACTTCCCCCCACTAGAACCCCCGAAGCTACCATACCCAGAGCCGGGTATGGTAGCAAAACCTTGCCCCTTCTTCAAGCGGTAACCACTTTTGTGTACCGAGCGTGTCTCCCACATCAAAGAAAGTGCACACCCCTCGCCATAACAATGGCATCCAAAACACAAGACTCGCCGGGCATCTACCTCTTGTAAGCCTCACCTATGAAGTTCGCTTATGAAATTATTTGTCCAACAATCAACAAAGCTGCTACAATCCACAACTGTGCGATATGTAACTTTGGACATGGGCAGAATCCTTGTAAAAAAGTTTGGAGGCACATCCCTAAAAAATATAGAATGCATACTGCGGGTTGCCGGAATAGTACAGCAGTACGTGGAGCGTGGTTATAGGCTGGTGGTTGTAGTCTCAGCCATGGGTGGTTTCACGGACGAGGTTGTCGCAAGCGCACGGGAAGTTGCAGATCTGGCATCAGGCACCCAGCTCTCGGAATATGACGTGGCAGTATCTTCTGGGGAACAGATATCGTGCGGTCTTCTAGCGCTCGCCTTGCAGAATAAAAACATCAAGGCAAAGTCTAGAATGGGTTGGCAAGTACCAATAAAAACAACGGCAGAGCACTCAAGAGCTAGGATTACGGAGATAGATGCAGATTCCTTGCTGAAACTTTTGAATGAGTACGAGGTTGTGGTTGTTGCGGGATTTCAGGGGGTCCATGATTCACATATAACGACCCTGGGTAGAGGAGGCTCAGACACATCCGCGGTGGCTATAGCCGCTGCACTCAATCTGGATACATGTTATGTTTATACGGACGTCACAGGAGTGTACACAGCAGACCCAAGCTTGGTTCTGAATGCACGTAAGCTTAATCACGTAACGTATAACGACATGGTAGAAATGTCGGCATCTGGTGGGGCAATATTGCACGCACATTCCGTGGAAATAGCCATGCGGCACGGTGTGCGCATCTATGCCCTGTCAACTTTTCAGGAAACAAAGGGCACGTTGGTGTCTTTCGAGCGTGAGGAAGAAATGGAAAGCAAAATTATCACCGGAATCACTGCAAGCAAAAAAATAGCATGTGCGTCGTTGATTCAGGTACCCGCAACCCGGGGTATGGCAGCAGTACTCTCCCCCATAGCGGAAAACAACATAGACGTTGATATAATAACACAAACCATGTGTGGCGAGTTTTGCAACATTACTTTCACCGTCCGGGAGGAAGATCTGCACAAAATTCAGGACATCCTGACGCGGCACAGAAACAGCATAATGTATGAACGCCTCATGGTCATAGACAACCTGGCAAAGGTTTCTCTGGTAGGAACCTGCATGATATCGCGTCCTGGCGTGGCAAGCAGGGTTTTCAATGCGTTAGCGAACAGCGACATAGCCGTACTAGCAGTCTCCACTTCTGAGATGAAAATCACCGTTTTGATAGATGCACAGAATGCCGAATCGGCACTAAATCTCCTCCACACGGAATTTGCATTAGACCGTGAAAGCGTGCCCTGCGTGTAGGCCTGCTACGCCTAGCACCCTACACGTGGATTTTAGATTTGTGTCACGGACACACAGCTGCAGTTTCATACTACGAAGCTTGAGTATACACCCCCTCTGTATGGCATTGCACAGCGCCGCTTCTGGGGAAGCTTCATTTCTCATGTTGTTTGCGCATCAGGTGGAATTATTCCCCCCGCTGTACGTGGTTAAGGGTGTGTTACCCCAATCAGCGGTTGCCGATCATGAGGAATAAAAGCCTTGCCATTTCCACTACTGCAATGTACCATCCGGCGGTGTATTTTGGCTTTCGCTGGGTTTTTCCTTATGCTCCGTGCGCTCATTGTGGGTGTGTTGTTTTTTTGCGAATTGCTGCTAGGATCCAGCTTAGAGGCTAGTGCACCACGCCCGTGGCAGATTGGGTTCCAGGAGCCCGCAACAGAAATCATGGAGCTGATAGCTAAGTCTCATAATTTCACCATGTTGGTTATGTCTGCAGTCGCGGTGGTCGTCTTTTCTCTAATGGTATACGTGCTTATCAAGTTCCGGCGAAGGAGAGGTGAAGAGGTAGAGTTCAACAACAGAAACTCACACAACGTCACTCTTGAGGTGTTGTGGACCTTGGTCCCACTGCTAATTGTTGGGCTTCTCACCATAAGCAATGTGAAACTCATTCGAAAGGAGCAGCAGATTCCCAAGGCAGATGTTGTCGTAAAAGCTATAGGCTATCAGTGGTACTGGTCCTACGTGTACCCTGAAGCTGGAATACGGTTTGATAGCTATATGAAAAATGATTCCGATCTGAAGAGTGGAGAGTTGCGCCTGCTCGAGGTAGACAATCGGATGGTAGTACCCGTAGGTGAGGTGGTTTTGTTACAGTCAACTGCTGGAGATGTAATACACAGTTGGGCAGTCCCAGCGCTGGGTATCAAAGTTGACGCAATTCCCGGAAGGTTGAACGAAGCGTGGTTTTCGGTCAAGAAGCCCGGAGTTTACTATGGGCAGTGTTCCGAGCTCTGCGGTAGACTGCATGGTTTTATGCCTATAGTGGTTGAGGCAGTAACCAGAGATAAATTTGACGAATGGGTGGCAAAGCAGAAGGATAGCGCTGGGTGACCTTGCCCACCGTTTGCCCGGTGAGCTTACAGGTACCTGCTTGTTTAGGGAGGCAGTTGTATGAACAGTGATCATGCGCCTAGTGGATTGAAGCGGTGGTTGTTCTCCACAAATCACAAAGACATAGGCACGATGTATATCATCTTCTCAATAATAGGTGGGGTGGTTGGGGGCCTACTGTCACTGATATTGCGCGCACAGCTAGCACACATAGACGTGCTGAACGGGAACTATCAACTTTACAATGTTATGGTCACCGGACACGCGCTTGTGATGGTATTTTTCATGATAATGCCTGCACTTACCGGGGGGTTCGGGAACTGGTTTGTGCCCCTACTAATCGGCGCACCAGATATGGCATTTCCAAGACTAAACAACCTCAGTTTCTGGATGCTTGTAGCATCGCTTGCGTTGTTGTTCTGCTCTGTTCTGATTGGAAGTGGCCCCGGAACCGGCTGGACTTTATACCCACCTCTTTCATATTTATCGTCTCATCCGGATGCATCTGTGGATATTGCCATATTTGCCTTACATCTGGCAGGGATTTCCTCAATAGTAGGATCCATAAACTTCATAGTAACAATTCTCAACATGCGTGCCCATGGCATGACATTGCTTAAGATGCCGCTATTTGTGTGGACCATATTGCTTACTTCATTCATGCTTATAGTGTCGCTTCCTGTGTTGGCCGGTGCAATCACGATGCTTCTAACTGATCGTAATTTTGGCACCAGCTTTTTTAACCCAGCAGGTGGGGGTGATCCTCTGCTTTTTCAACACCTATTCTGGTTCTTTGGACACCCAGAAGTGTATGTAATAATATTCCCAGCATTCGGGATCATAAGCCAGGTGGTATCCACATTTTCCCACAAAGCCGTTTTCGGATACTTGGGGATGGTATTCGCACTGGTGGGGATAGCTACAGTAGGAATGGTAGTCTGGGCACATCATATGTTCACTACAGGCCTAAGCGTGGAGATGGTGACGTACTACAGCGTAACAACCATGCTGATAGGAGTACTGACTGGGGTTAAGGTGTTCAGCTGGATAGCCACTATGTGGGGAGGGAAAATAGAGCTGAAAACCCCAATGCTCTTTGCGATAGGGTTCATTTTCGTTTTCACGATCGGGGGGCTGACCGGCATAGTTGTTTCACACGGTGGAGTGGACAAGGCACTGCATGACACCTATTACGTTGTTGGACACTTCCACTACGTGATGTCAATAGCAGCACTTTTTGCAGCGTATGCCGGGTTTTACTATTGGATAGGTAAAATGTCTGGTAGGCAGTATCCCGAATTTATGGGCAAGGTACATTTCTGGCTGACCTTCATCGCAACAAACGTAGCATTCTTTCCACAGCACTTTCTTGGGCTTGCAGGAATGCCTAGAAGAATCCCCGACTATCCCGATGCCTTCGCTCCATGGAACTATGTTTCATCTGTGGGTGCGGCTCTGTCTTTCGCATCTGCACTGTTGTTTATAGCGATTGCAGTGTACACCCTGAGGAGGGGCAAAGCGGCGGAGGCAAATCAGTGGGGGGGAGATACTCTGGAGTGGACCGTTCCCTCACCTGCTCCGTTCCACACTTTTGAGGAAATTCCCAGGCTAGATTAAGGGCACGTCATGACAGTAGCTTTTAGCGAGACATCTCAGGAAAAAAGACCCGTGGCTTTTTCCTCTGTTTACGACTACGTGCAGCTACTCAAACCCAGAATTATGTGCCTTGTGGTGTTCACCGCCATAACCGGGATGTTAATTGCCCCCGAGGCTATCCACCCCCTTATAGGGCTCGTATCTATAGCATGTATATCTCTTGGTTCGGGGGCTGCGGGTGCACTTAACATGTGGTACGACAGCGATATCGATGCGGTTATGGATCGTACCAAGAATCGGCCAGTACCCTCTGGAAGAATCTGTAAAGAGCAAGCCCTGGAATGCGGCATGGTACTTTCCATGCTGTCAGTATTCGTGATGGCAATAACGGTGAATTATACATCTGCGCTGTTGTTGGCGGGGAGCATCTTTTTCTACGCAGTGGTTTACACTATGCTGCTAAAGAGACGCACATCCCAAAACATAGTAATCGGAGGTATAGCTGGTGCATTCCCCCCAATAATAGGTTGGACCTCGGCTTCCGGTACACCATCACTCGAGAGCCTATCCCTATTTGCGATAATATTCATGTGGACGCCCCCACACTTTTGGTCCATTTCCCTACTAACCTTTGAAGAATACAAAAAGGCACAGGTCCCCATGTTGCCTGTACACTGCATACAGAAAACCAGATTGTACATACTGTTGTACAGCGCGCTTTTGGCAGCGGTGTCTACATCTCCTGGCTTATTTGTAAAGAAGCCGATGCTGTATGAAGTTCTTGCAGCTGGTTTGAATGCAGCGTTCATCGCCCGCGCCATTGCAGTATTCAAAGAGAAGGGGCAACCTTCGCACAACGCGTGTATGGGACTTTTTAGGTATTCTATATACTACTTATTCTTGTTGTTCGCGGCGGTCACGATTTGCGGGTACTGAGCCCCGGGAAGTTGCACCACTCTCAGGTTGTTCCCCTACAGGAACTGCGTCATGGTCGCCATCAGGGGATTCTTTCCCGCCATCAGCCGCTTCTTTCTCTCCATCATCAGCAGCCATCTCTTCTGCTCCTACCTCATCGCTCTGCGCGTCATTCGCGTCATACACGATCACTTCTTCCCGTAGTTGGTCGCCACCACTACCGACAGCCGCGCTTAAGTAGTGCTCAGCCCTGGCACGCCAAATACTCCCCTCGTCTAATCTGGAAATGTACGCGGCCGCCGATTCTCGATCCCCCAATGCCACATAAGCCTCTACTAGCCGATACAAACTCTCCTGGAGATACACAGAATCAGCGTACTCATCCACCAGAGAGCTGAATCTCTTAATCGCTGCAACGTACACCCCCCGCTTGAGGTAAAACTTTCCAATAAGAAACTCCCTGGCAGCTAAGTGCTCCTTCGCAGCATCCAATCTTGCGGAAATCTCAGCTAGATATCGAGAATTTGGAAACATGCTCAAAAATCCAGAAGCCAGCTCCCTAACTTCCAGGGCAACGCTCTGGTCCAGTCCAAGGTCCGGAATCTGCATGTACTTTGCCAGAATCCTTACGTAATACGCATAATCCACACTTTCGCTGTTCGGATAGGCCTCTATATAACTCTCCGCAAGGGTAGCAGCCTCAACATAGTTACCAAGCTCGTAGTGCGACACCGCAGCAATCAAACTTCCGTCTATAGCCATTTGAGAAAACGGATACAAAGCCTCTATCTTGTCAAAGATCGCAACTGCCTTCTTGTATTCCTTGCCATAAAACAGCCGCAGACCATCTTCGTAAAGTTCGTGAACTCCCTCCTCAACTGGGGAAGCTGCAGCAGCTGCAATAGAGGGAACAAAAAACGCGAACAGAGCAACCAACACAGCGCTCAAAAAACCGGTACGAGGAACCACAACTACACCAACGAGACACTAGAGGCTCATTAAATCATGCGGCAGGGCCTATAGCAAGTCTTTTGTCCAACGGAATCCCCCGATGTACACTTGACTGCAGCACACCCAACAGTAGCTTGAACTTGAAAACAAAAACCATATTGACAAACTGATGATTTGTGGTAGGGTGGCGGTGGAGTTTCGTAGTCTTGATCTCTTCAGTAGGGGGCGTAATGAATGTCCTGGTTGTCGGCTCCGGGGGCAGAGAGCATGCCCTGTTGGACTGCCTGAGTCGCTCTCCCATGTTGACTCGTCTGTTTGTAGCCCCAGGGCGTGAGGCTATGGCAGATCTCGCTTCCATAGTGGATGTGGACGTGGGCAACTTCGTCGAGGTTGCACGAGTTTGCAAGCGTGAAAAGATAGATCTTGTCGTGGTGGGCCCAGAGTTGCCGTTGATTAATGGCCTATCTGATGCACTGACTGATGAAGGTATTTTCGTTTTTGGCCCGTCTAGGGCTGCCTCCAGGCTGGAGGCCTCCAAAGGGTTTACGAAGGAGCTGTGTGCCCGTTACAATATTCCTACTGCGAGGCACGGGTACTTCATGGATGTCGGCGCCGCTAGGCAGTTTGTCAAGAAAAGCAAGATGCCGTTGGTGGTGAAAGCAGACGGTCCCGCGCAAGGGAAGGGTGTCGTAATATGCCACACCGCAGAGGAAGCATATGACGCGTTGGATGCAATGCTCGTGCATGGTAAATTCGGCAAAGCCGGGGAAGCGGTAGTGGTGGAAGAATTTCTTGAGGGCAAGGAAGTCAGCTTCCTCACCCTAATAGATGGAACAAACCCAGTGGTGCTGGGCGCGGTGCAGGACTACAAGCCCGTGTACGATGGCAACAAGGGCCCCAATACGGGAGGCATGGGTGCTTACTCAACTCCTGGGATTATAACTGAAGAGATGAAACATCTCATAGTACAGAGGATAATATATCCTACAATAAAGGCCATGTTCAACATGGGTATACAGTTTAGGGGCCTGTTGTTCGCAGGAATAATAATTGAGAAAAATGAACCGAAGCTCTTGGAGTATAACGTAAGGTTCGGGGACCCAGAAACCCAGGCGATACTCCCGAGACTGGATTCGGATCTACTGAAGCTTATGTCACTGGCGGCGAAGGGAAGGCTAGGCAATGAGGTGGTTTCCCTCAACAATAAGTCAGTCGTCTGCGTGGTAGTAGCTAGCAAGGGATACCCAGGACCTTATGAGTCCGGGTCTGTTATAGGGGGATTAGACGAGGTTACAAGGTCTTCTAGCGTCAAGGTTTTCCATGCTGGCACCGAAAGACGTGACAATAAGTGGGTGTCTGCCGGCGGCAGGGTTTTGAACATAGTTGCTGAGGCTGATGACTTGGCAACTGCCAAACACCAGGCGTATGCCGCGTTGGACTTATTAGACTGGCCTGGTGGCATGTACAGGTACGACATAGGCGCTTGCGAGTAGCATGTATCGTCGTGTTTTTCACCCGTACTTGGCAACCTTTAGCTGTGAGTAAAGCTCGGTTGGTTGGTGCTCCAGCTGCTTCCTTGACAGCGTGCCTGGCCTTTGATAGATTGTAGCAGCATACGTTTTTGGTACACTCAGTGCTTTTATTTCCTACTGCTTCTTTTGCTGCTGCGTCTTCAGCAGCACCAGCACCCTCTGCCGGGTTTGGAGCTTCCATTGCCGGGTTTGTCCCGTTGGTTCTCATATTCTTGATCTTTTACTTTTTGGTCATAAGGCCCCAACAAAAGAAGCTTAAGGAGCACAGCAAGTTGTTGGACAGCATCAAAAAGGGGGATAAGGTCGTAGCGTCAGGTGGGCTCCTAGGCACCGTGACAAAAGTTGATGCCAGCAATGGTCATTTGCATATAGAGATTGCGACCGGAGTGGAGGTCAGAGTTCTGAAATCATCCGTATCGGAAGTGCTCAACAGAGAGGGAAGCGGAAAGAGCGGTAGCCCCCATGTAAATAAGGCACATTCGGCTGCTAAAGGCTGATTCTGGCTCTAGCTGCCTTGCATCCGCCTTCAGTCTAGGCGGTCGTCTTCCCCTGCTCTACAATCAGGTGTCCTTATGTGTGGTGTGTTAGGAGTCGTTAGTAGTTGTCAGGTGATTCCCCTATTGGTGGGTGGCTTGCGTGGGCTGGAATACAGGGGATACGATTCGTGTGGTGTTGCGGTACTAGATCAGGGAATTCAGGTAAGGCGTGCGTGCGGAAAGGTTGCCGAGCTGAGCGAGCTGGTATCCTCGGAAGATCCGCTGCGGGGAAATGTTGGCATAGCACACACTAGATGGGCTACGCACGGAGCCCCAAAAGTTGAAAATGCTCACCCCATATGCGCAGGTGAGGTCGCGGTCGTGCATAATGGAATCGTAGAGAATTATCTAACGATCAGAAAGCGCCTGGAGGCCGTAGGCAGCCAGTTTCACACAGATACGGATACTGAAGTCATACCACACATGGTATGGTCCTTATTGCAAACTGGGTTACCACCCAGACACGCAGTGAGAAAGGCGCTTAGGGAGATAGAAGGCAATTTTGCTGTTGTATTCATGTTTGCTGGATACAATAACCTGCTGGCAACTTGTAGGATGATGCCTCTGGTAGTGGGCTACGGCACCGATATGAACCTGGTGTCCTCAGACGAGTACGTGCTGCACAAACATGCACAGAAGATTTTTTATCTACGGGATAATCACATAGCTGAGATTGCACTAAACTATGTACAAATCTACAACGAGAATGATGAGGCATTAGACAATCACGACACAATCCTGGTTAGTCCACCAAGCACAAGTGTAGACAGGATACCGTATGATCACTTCATGCTCAAAGAGATACACGAGCAACCCAGGGCTATACAGGACACTATAAACCAATTTATTGACGTCGCGAGCAAAAGTGTTAGGTTCGCGTGCGATGAAGATCTGTTCAAAAATGCAACTCACCTTACAATAGTAGGAAGTGGATCATCCTACATGGCTGGTTTCATCGCAAAATACTGGATGGAGAGCATAGCCAATATCAGAGTGATAACCAGCATTGCATCAGAGTTCCGCCACTATCACCCGCGTATTTCCGGGGACGACGTGTTCTTGTTCATATCACAGTCCGGAGAAACTGCGGATACATTAGAAGCTCTGCGTCGAGCAAAGCAGCAGTGCGGCGTGGTTATCAGCCTAACCAATGTTCCGCGCAATAGCATGGAACGCATATCAAACATTGCGCTCAAGACCCTTGCTGGACCAGAAGTGGGTGTGGCGTCAACGAAGACTTTTTCCACCCAGTTGGCGGTCTTGGCGTGTTTTTCGTTGTGGCTAGCAAAGGTAAGGTGCGCTTTTGCGCAGCAGAGCGCCTACGCGCGATTATCGGAGAAGTTGCAATTTGTGGCACAACATGTATCTGAGGCGCTGAGAGTCTCAATAGAACCAGTGATTGATCTAATACTGCGCCACAATCGCGTAATTATAATGGGTAGGGGCACTTGTTACGGAGTAGCGTTAGAGGCCGCGCTGAAGATAAGAGAGCTATCCTACATTCATACCATAGGTATCGCGTCTGGAGAGCTCAAGCATGGTTCCATCGCGCTTGTTGATGAGTCTCTACCAGTAATAGCCATTGCACCATACAACGAGATGTTCGCCAAAAGCCTGGTAAGCATACAGGAAGTGTCGGCAAGAAAGGGTATAGTCATAGCCTTTACAGACAGAAGGGGAGCACAAAAACTCAGGCATTTATGTGAAATAATCGTGGAGCTACCGGAAACGAACGTCTTTTCTCTACCCGTAGCATACACCGTAGCTTCACAGCTTTTGGCGTATAGGATCGCGATCAGAAAGGGGTTGGATGCGGATCAGCCACGCAATCTGGCAAAGTCGGTTACCGTAGAGTAGAAAGGACCACCCAAGAAGCGGAACACGTAGGGACAGGCGACAAACCATAGATGAAGGATACACCGACCCTACCCAGAGTAGCGGCACGGAACACCCAGAATTTACGGAATACGCAGCGTCACCAACACAGCACCCACCAGCCCGATGAGCTATATTTGCGCACAAGCAAGGATTGACAGGACCACCATAGCAACAGCAACTTCCAAGCACAGCCAGCGGGCCGAACCCATATCTCACAACACGATAACAGAGTGAAACCCCACACAGAACTCATGACGACTCGCAGGAGGTCATCATATCCTCATCGGCATTATTATATGCAGAGAGCCACCTGGTTCTTTGTCTTGAACAAGCACAGCGGCGCCTCCATCTTGAAATACAAGCTCACAAACCCCCTTCATGCAACCTAAAACTTCAATGAGATACCTTGCATTGAGACCGATAGTAACATCTTCACCCTCATAATCTATTGCAAGCTCCTCCCTCGCATCACCTTGATCAGAAGACGCGGAGCTAAGAATCAGCATACCGCGAGTAAACGACAGTTTTATGGCCTTAACCTTATCAAACACCACCACGGAAACTCTATCCACAGCGCTCAGCAGAGAATATGCGTCTATAGACACGCTGGTACCCCTTTCCTTGGGAATTATGGACAGATAATCGGGGAACACCCCGTCGACGACCTTGGAGACCATGAAGTACCCCCGATACCTAAAGCATATCTTGCGCTTGGATACACTCACAGACACAACCTGGGACGAATCGCCCCCACTTATTATCTTCAAAACCTCATTGACCGTCTTTCTAGGAACAATAATGCTAACATCCGGCTGTAAACCATCGGGCTTTTTTAGCTTCGCCAAAGACAGGCGATGCCCATCAGTTGCCACACAGCACAGCATGTCATCTGCAACGTGCATGTAGACACCCCTAAGGTTATATCTGCTCTCCTCAACAGACATGGAAAACTTCGTTTTGTTTAGCAATTCAGAAAGGTGAGCTGCTTGCACATCGAAGCTACAATCGACCTCCCCACCCTCAATTGCAGGAAACTTTTCCGGCGCTACCACATGGAGGAAGAACTTGGCATTACCACATTCAACGAGCAACCTGCCATCACTCATCCTAAAACTAACGTCACAGTCACCTGAAAGCTTTCTGACTATGTCGTACAACAATTGAGCAGACGCAACGGCCACTCCCTCGCTAGTTACATCTGCGCTGACACGTGCCTCTATAGAAATGTCAAGATCCGTAGAGGACAACTCAACGCAATCACCCTTGGCCTCTACCCTGACGCACGACAACACCGCTATGCTGTTACGCCTTTCTATTACGCTACTAACGTAGGACAGAGACTGCAGCAAGTCCTCCCTACTTATACTGCACTCCAACCCTACACCCACTTCAAACCCATAAGCACTATACAGAGTTAGGGATTCTAAACTCAACCAGCCCCCGTGTCAACAGCGCACGCCGCCCCGTTGCGGCACGGAAATTATACCGAATCACGCACCGAGCAAAAACTCCGCGATGTGATAAACTTGTAACGGAACGCCGTACCGTACACGGTCTGGATGCGGCCCACAGCATTTTACGTAGCGGTCGTGGCTTCCAACGTCAAACCTGGGCAACAGTGCGCAAAAACGCGGTGCCAGACAGTCTTGTATTACACAGTCACGCTTGGTGGCTGAAAATGTCTACTCCATCCCAACCCAACAAATCTAACTCCGCCCTTGCAGGGATAAATTTAAAACAAGACTCAGCGAGGTCTTGTTTATCCTCGCGCTCAAGCATCATATCGAGTTTTTTCTTTATGGCATGCAGATGTATAACATCGGCCGCAGCGTAACTGAGCTGCTCAGAAGTAAGAACCTCCCTACCCCAATCGGAGGATTGCTGCGCCTTGCTGATCCTCACTCCCAAAAGCTCATAGCAAAGATCTTTTAATCCGTGATGGTTAGTGTAAGTACGCACCAGCCTTGACGCAATTTTCGTACAATAGCAGGGCGTTGCCCACATCCCGAAACAGTGGCGTATAGCGGCCACGTCAAACCTGGCAAAATGGAATATCTTAACGACGTCTGGATTGGAGACAATTCGCCTCAAGTTGGGAGCGCTATAGTCACCAGAAAACTTCACCAGGTGTGCATCACCGTCACCAGAAGACAGCTGCACCAAACACACCCTATCACGCCTGCAAACGAGACCCATGGTCTCGGTATCTACCGCAACAACGTTACCCAGATCAAGACCATCCGGCAAATCATTGCTATGCACGAACACGGCCATGCACCACCCCGCTTTGACTAACAGGGCCTCACTCTAACACACACCCCGAAAAAAACAATCCCTCTCAGGCTTCCTCTGCATAATTTCTGCGCTCTTCCGCCTTACCCGCGTCACCACTGTTCTTGGTAGACCATTTCTCGTATCCGGGCTCAGCACCACCCTTGCTGCTTACATTGCCCCCACCGCTGCTACTGCCGGCTTCGCGCCCGCCACCAGAATCCTTATTATTGTCGCTACTATCATCATCGCTGGCACACTCCTTGAGTACATACCCCCTGCCCCACACGGTCTCTATGTAATTCTTTCCATTGTTTGCAATTTTGAGCTTTTTACGCAACTTGCACATAAAGACGTCTATAATCTTATCATCTGAGGGTTCGTCCAACTCCCTATACAAGTGCGACAAGAACATCTCCTTCGTGAGCACAGTACCAAGACGGGAAGATAGAAGCTCAATCATCCCATACTCTTTCTTGGTAAGGTGAATAATCTCCCCATTGCACTCCACGCACTTGTGATCCAAGTTTATGGAAATGTTGCCCACGCGCACTATGGACTCAGGATGCCCCCTAGTCCTACGCACTATGGCCTTGATCCTAGCAAGCAACTCGCTCTTATGGAACGGCTTTGTGATATAATCGTCGGCACCGTAATAAAGGCCCTTCACCTTGTGAGCCACAGAGGAAATACACGACAATATTAATACCGGAACCTTGATACCGGATTCCCTCAGCTTCACGAGTATGTCGTAACCATCTACCTTACCGGGAAAGTGAATATCCAATATCACAACGTCGTAATCGTCGTTTTTGGGGATTATACTACCGTAACAATCCTGAGCAGAGGCCATAGTCTCGCAAAAATGCCCCTCTGAAGACAAAGAAGCCTCCACTGCCCTAGCACAAGCGACATCATCCTCTATCAACAGTATACGCATACCCACACCTCAAAAACCCAACGAACCCCGGCACCCAAAAAACCACCCTTGCGAGATGCTCTCCCCTAGAAACTAACACATATACCGTTATGCTAATCAAGCATAACCACAAAAAATGCACAACATATTTCTGATGTGTTGCATACACAACACGGCGCTTCTCCTACTGCACACCAACCAGGGCAAGCCCATTGTAAGCCGCGCAACCGGCTTTTCCAACTCTTCAACACAGAGAGCATCGCGTATCCAGTACCCACGTTAACACATTATTAATACAAAACACGGAAATTGCGGTGCGTTATCACCACAAAGCCCTGGCGTACCACACCACGCGTCCTAGAACCCTTATATCATCAACGGGACACTCGTACGACGAGTACTTCTTGTTGTCACACACCACATGCAGCCTAATATTCTGGCTATCTCTAATGTACTCCAACCTGCGTATGAGAATCCCCATGGAATCCCTGATGGCAAACACTCCGGCAGGATGGGCAACTTTGTCCGACACATCCACCAACACAACATCTTGCCCCACAAGTGTAGGTGACATGCTATCCCCCCTCACATCGTAGAAGCGCAAATTCTCAACACTAAAAGGGAGTTTTGTATGCGCCGGCATGTAGAATCTGGAGCACTGCATGCCATTGCTCCTCCCCCCTTCATCATCAGACTCCGCAAGATAATACACAGGAAGCACCCCACCAGAGGTCACATCGTACAAACCATCGTCACTACCAACTAAGTAGGCTAACGGAACCTGCAGCACCTCAGCAATCGCCATTAGCTTCTTCGAGGTGGGATTGCTCGACTTCCCGCTGAGTATGTCGTACACAAAAGACTTGCCCACAGACGCCTTGTCAGCCAGCTCACGGGCATTTATCCCGATTCTATCCATTTGAGACCGTATCCTAGCAACTATCGTGCTACAACCACTCTGCTCCCCCATAAAAATTCGCCTTACGGTTAACATCAGATACTGCTTGTACAATTTTCACTACATAAACTCAAGCATTAATGTCACCAACAACGACACAAAGTTATGACATCACAATAATAAATTAATAATTTTACTGTTATAGCATAATGTACACCACCGGACCAACACAAACTAAGGATGGGATAGGATTAATTTCGGATGTATGGAACACCATCCTAACCGAAGCCAGATTTGTTGTAACTTTGCTGCCACACAAACTTTAAATATCTTGGCAATTGGTAATTAACAATGAGATATGTGCAGTAGATTCAGCAGGGGGCTGGCGTCAGCACCGTAACGTGAAATTCCGAGCTAGGAAACACAATGCAGAGCGATGCTTGGACCACAACGTAAACCCAAACCTATTTACCTTAGAACACGTGCAGCTAAGATTCGCATTCTTCAAACTGCCCACCATGCAGCTGTACACGTACAATGAGGGCTCAACCAACAGCCCGCAACAGCGTACGGAAGCTGTACACAAACCACAACCCGCGGCTGTACCTATTGGCTAACCATGAGTGGAGTACGAGGATATTGACTCGCGTATAAGCTCCTTTGCAAACCCGGCACCCCTCCACTCGCCGACGGAAACACACTTGTCCTTTTCAAGCTTCTTGTAGAAAGAGAAAAAGTGCGACACAGAATCCAAGAATGAGCCAGGTAAATCGGAATATTCGTTAACGCCCTCGTAGTACGGATCAACCTTGCGCACGGGGACTGCAATAACCTTGATGTCTTCACCTGATTCGTCAGACATCATAAGAGCGCCCACAGGTCTAACGGAAATTATGGCACCAGTAATAACTGGAAACCGGGTGAGAACCAAAACATCAACTGGGTCTCCGTCACCAGCAATAGTTTCCGGAACAAACCCATAGTTACACGGGTAGTACATGGCCGTAGGCAAGAATCTGTCTACGCAAAACGCTCCACAACTTTTGTCCAGTTCATACTTCACAGGGTGAGAATCCTTGCTAATCTCAACAACAACATTCACCTCTTCTGGAGCGTTTTTCCCGCTACCAATTGCACTCAAGTTCACACATACCTCAACAGTAACACGCACAGCCGGAACCCCGAGGAGCCCGCATAGGCACCCTGGCCAGCAGCATAAGCGCACAGGTGGCGATGCTATCATACCCACCAGAGAAATGAAAGAGGAAAAGCGAACCTGCACAGTTACGCAACTGTGCAACAATCAAAAACAGAAGTTGACAGGTGGCCATGAAGCACCCCCAGCCACCATGCTCGGGACACATATACGCACGTGAAAAGCGGGGAACAGCGACAAGCAGAACCAACCGGATCCCACAGCGGAGCAGACGCAACCTGAGCGCAAAGCCCCGGTGTGGCTATCTCTTAGAAAACTGACACTTCTTCCTGGCTTTATGCTGACCATACTTCTTGCGCTCCACGACCCTGGAGTCCCTGGTAAGAAAGCCCGCCTGCCTCAAGGCGGGATGCAAGGCAGGATTCATGCACTTCAGCGCCTTACTTATACCGTGAGCCAAGGCCCCAGCTTGACCAGAAATGCCGCCGCCAAACACCACAGCTTTCACATCGTAACAGCCAACGGATGATGTGACCCCAAAAGGAGCGTTAATCCTGCGACACAGAGACTCCCGCTTGAAATACTTAGCGCACTCAACCCCGTTTACGGTGATCACACCGCCCCCTACTTTCAGCCACACCTTAGCAACAGCAGTCTTCCTGCTACCAGTACCATAAGAGCGACCGAACTTGTCCACTTTGGCGACAAGCTTACTCGGGTCAGAGCCAACAGCTGCCTCATCCTTTGTCATTCCTTCCTCTCACATTCTTAGCGTTTGCAGCACCAAAGTCGAACAATACGGGACTTTGCGCGTCGTGACCATGAACTGGACCGGAGTATACCTTCAAGTTCTTGAAGCGCCTCCTCGCCAGTGGGCCGTCACCCAGCATCCTCCACACAGCCATCTTCACTATTCTCTCAGAGCGCCCAGAGCGCTCTATATCTAGAGGAGTGCAGCTTTTCAATCCACCAGGATACCCGGTATGCCTGTAGTAGATTTTGTCTCTGCGCTTGTTTCCAGTAAATCTAGCCTGATCAGCATTGATGATAATTACGTTGTCTCCACAATCCATGTGCGGAGTATATTCAGGCTTGTGTTTGCCACGCAGCACGCTGGCCACAAACGCAGCTAGTCTGCCAACCACCACCCCACTGGCATCTATAAGCACCCAACGCTTGTCTATTTGACTAGCCTTAAGGGAGAAGGTCCTTGCACCCAATACACCCATGATGAACACCACAAAAATCGAGAGACGCACCACCAGTACTCTATCCACATATCTTGGGCTTGTCAATTTCAAACTAGGCCCTGAACAGGAGGCTAGTAGGTATGTAGCGCGAGTTGCGTGAGACACACAGTGCGCTCTCACTGCATATGTGGAGTTATTAAGATGTTGCACAGACGGCGATTTTACATAACTATAGAGCCCAGAACAAACAGTAGCTGGTAGTTGCTTATGCGTGCGAGATCCATATTACTCTCATTTGCGTTGTTGGTAGCCCTTTCTTCCGGCGCCCACGGAACTTCGCTCGACGAAGCACTAAAAAAGACACTGGAAAACAATTTTGCCATCAGAGCCAGCACGTACAAGAGCTTAGCTACAGAGAGAGAAATAGCCAGCGGAGTTATCAGGGGGTTCTTACCCATGATCACTTACGACTTTACCATACGCAACGTAGGGCAGAGTGTGGAACAGAGCGGTATATCCACCATAACACTCATGCAGCCCATGTTCAATGGCACAGCAACACTGGCCCTTGATAAGGCAAAGCACCTGTACGGCGCACAAAGCATTGGCCTTACCCTAGAAAAACAGAAGACTCTCCTGAGTGCGATAAGGACGTATATGGGGGTCCTAACCGCGTACGAGGTGCACAGACTGAACGAGAATAACGTCAAGGTTTTCGAGCAGCACCTCCTCGCGGCGGAGAAGCGCTTTTCTGTGGGAGAGATTACAAAGACTGAGTTGGCCCAGGCAAGGGCAAGGTTTTCTGCAGCTAGGTCTGATGCTACAAGTGCTGAGGGCAGGCTCAAGGCAATGGAGGCGAGCTATGCACGCATTGTGGGAGAAAAACCTGTTGGCCTGAGATATCCAAGGCGCAGACCCCACATTCCCGAATCGCTGCAGAAAGCTATTGAGATGTCAAAAACAGGAAATCTGGCGTTGGCCCTATCTAGACGTTTGTACCAGGCAGCGAAGTGTGATGTGGGCATAGCAACAGCTAAGAAACTGCCGTCACTGGGAATAGCTGTTTCTGAGTCATTCCCTGGCATCAGCGTTGACAAGGCATCACACGTACTGGAAGTGCGGTTGCACCTCGCGGTTTTCGAGCAGGGCGTAGGATTCGTTGATATAGACCGTACAAACAAGATGCGGAAACACAGGCTGTACTCCCTGCGCGAAGAGATGAGGGAAGTCGAGGAATCCATAATCCTCGCCTGGGAGAACCTGGCAACGTCTCAGTCTGTGCTAAAGTCCGCGCGTGACTCAGTAAGATTTACTGAAACGGCGCTGGAAGCAATAAAACAGGAAGCAAAATTAAACTTAAAAACAACCTTGGATGTCCTGGACGTGGAGCAGGAATTGCTTAAAGCAAAGGTAAACGCGATCAACGCGCACAGCGAGCTTGTCATTAGCCAGTACAATTTGCTTGCCTTAATTGGGCAATTCAATATTAATAGTTAGTCTCATACTTCTAGGATGTGCTTGTTATGAGTAACTCAGGTGGCATTCAGTCCGTAAAGGATGTAGTCGCAAGCATCAGGAGGGTCATACTCAGCGATGCGGAGCAGGACGATGTAATGTGCCTGGAGAATCCAGAAAATCTGGATGCAGCAAGTAGCGCGAGAGAGTCACCCAGTGTATCTGGCAGTTTGGACATAACACAGAGCATAGGTAGGGTGCGCCACTCAAAAAATTTTTGCGGCTCTGTGGAGAGAGAAATCCAGCAGCGCCAAATAAGTTGCTCTATGGAGCTCACTAAGAGCTCGTCTACGGCATCCTTCTCTGAGGGTGACCCTACACAAGACGAGAGCGCTCTGCTTTCTAGAGAGAATATAGCTGCGGCAACGCAGGAGATAAAAAAATTGGTTGATGCCGCCATGTCTGTGGAGAGCACAGTGACTGGTCCCCTCGCGGAAGATAGCAGTAGGGGCCAAACCGTTGAGGAACTGGCTCTCAGTGTACTAAGACCCCAACTTTCTGAGTGGCTTAATCAAAATCTGCAGAGGTTGGTTAGAGAAGTTGTAGAGCGGGAGATCAGCAAGTTAGTCGAGCGGTTGGACACGGGAATACCCGCAAAAAGCAACAAATAGTTCGGGGTGCCAGGCGGGGAGCGCCTCACAAGCAGGAACGTAACTCTCCCGCTGGCGCTTGTGCACCGTCCGGAATCCAAGGCGCATCTCGGCTCATGACGTCAGAGGGCGCATCTTGCCACCTACACTTGCGAGCATGTTTTTTGCTATGCAGTCGTACGCACCTAGCAGGTCTTCGTCTGCTATAGTTGGATCTCTACGTTCCGAGGTCTGACAAATCCCGGGATCAATTTTGATATCACCAAGGAACGGCGCTCCTGTGAGCTCTACGATACTCTGCGCCCCTCCACTACCAAATATGTACACCCTGCTACCGGATGCACTATCGCAAAAATAACTCATATTTTCCACTATCCCCAGTAACCTGACACCCAGATTTTCCAGCATGTCGCAGGTCTTTGTAACCTGCAGAACCGACAATCCCTGCGGAGTAGAAACCGCCACAGCACCGGTCACAGCAAACTTTGCAAGGCTAATATGCACGTCACCCGTGCCTGGGGGTGTATCGACTATCATATAGTCTACCTCACCCCAGTTTGTACCCACCATGAGCTTATCAATCGCCTTAGTGAGCATGGGACCACGCCACACTATCGCCTTGTTTTTATTCTCAACAAGATTGCCGATAGAAATACTTTTCAGGCCAAAATTTTCCAATGGCACCATAGCCCCGGTATGGTCAACCTTAGCCAGTACGTCAGTACCAATCAGATGTGGAATTGAAGGACCGTAAATGTCTGCGTCTACCAACGCAACCTTGAACCCGCACCGCGCCAAAGAAAGTGCAATCTGGGTAGCAACGGTAGACTTCCCTACCCCCCCTTTTCCGGAGACCACCAACACTATGTTGCGCACTCCGTCAATTTCAATCTTGGGTGCGGGAGCTGGGTGCTTTTGCACCAAAACAACCGTCACGCTCGATGCACCAGCAACTCCTTTTCGAACTGCATCTACGCATTTCTCTTTGAAGCGCTGCTCCCATGACTCGGTAACTCGCTTGGGCATGTTTAATATTACGCCCACATCGCTTCCATTCAGAGTGATAGAGAATTTACCAACATCGGATACCCTACCCCCTGTATCCGGATCCGCAATTGTTTCCAGAATTTTCTTAACTTCCTGTTCGGTGAACATGATAACCGCAGCGCATGCCAGAACGAAAGACCATGTTACCATAGTACACGGTAAAACATGTTTACTTTTCTCATGTGCCTAATTATTATGCGCTCGTTAATTGGCACGTAGAGTCAGTATGGTAATAGTACCTGGAGGCACTGCCGCGGTCCTCGCCGCAAGCTTGTCAAGCTTAACTGGGCTTCCCACGGTCACACCTTGTGTTTCTAAGTTTTCAGATGGGGAGATCAATGTTGAGTTCCCAACCTCGGTACCGCGCTGTAAAAACGTAGTGCTAATACAGTCTCTTTGTAGCCCCGTAAACGATAGCCTGATGGAATTGCTGCTGTTGGCAGACGCCGTACGGCGGATCCTTGTACCAGATAAAATAATCGCAGTGGTACCCTATATGTGCTACTCCAGACAAGACAGAGTAACGTCGCGGGTAGCGGGCGAGCTTGGTGTTGTAGCATCAGCGCTAAGCTCTAAGGTTGTTGCAAAGTTGTTTGGAGCATCAGGCATAGACCACACAATAACTGTGGACCTACACTCCAGCCAAGCAGCTGGCTTTTTCGATATGCCGCTCACTAACTTACCGGCATCAGGTGTATTCCTGGATGCAATAAGTAACAGTCACATGCTAGAAAAGCTGGTAGTTGTGGCACCGGATTGTGGCGCCCTGGGTAGAGTGAGGGAGTTCGTTGGCGCACTATCAAAAGAGTGCAAGTCCGTGCAGGTGGCGGTGATTGACAAATACCGGGAAAGCCCTGGGGTATCTGAAGTGATGCACGTTATAGGGAATGTAAAGGACAGGCATTGCCTGATCATGGATGACATAGTAGATTCCGGGGGCACGCTGTGTAATGCTGCAGCAGCCTTGAAGACAAGGGGCGCAGCTAGCGTGCATGCATATGTGACCCACGGCGTACTTTCTCGTGGAGCTCCAAACACTATAGAGGCATCGGAACTTGATTCTCTAGTAATAACGGACACAATAAGCGGCGTGCGTTTACAAGAAAGCAAGATAAGGGTACAGTCCGTAAGTAAGCTGATAGGGGATCACATACTTTCTCGCATCGCATGAGGTAATAATAGAAGTGGCAAAGTTCGCAGAGCCCGCAAGGGTAAGTCATACGGAGCTAGCAAGAGCAGCTAGGCTAGTCAGGATCAGGGTACCAGAGACGGAAATCGAGCGATACTGCCAAGAGCTTGGTAACGTAGTCTCGTGGTTCAATACGCTGTCTGAGGTCGACACAAGTGGTGTGGACCCTGTGCTGTACGGGGGGCGGCCCGGTTCCCTGCCAACACGTGATGACGTAGTAGATGATGGAGGAATCAGAGACCAAGTGCTTGCTTGCTCTGAGGTGGGCTCAGAAGCCAAGTGCTTTTTCGTGAAGAAGGTAATAAAGTAGCAGCCGGGGGGCCGCCCTATGGCTACGTATACACCCCCATTCTAGGGCTCTGTCAGGCCCTGCCAGCGCCTTCGCCGACCACCGATTTTAGAACGTAGTGCAGCACGCCCCCCGAGGAAAGGTATTCCTCCTCAATTGCGACACTTATCGCGCATATGAGGGCAATTTCCCTTACAGAGCCGTCAGCACGGCGAATTTCGCATTTTATCTCTCTTCCAACTCCCACGTCACCACTCAGAGAAATAGTCTCATCACCAGAAAACACATTGTCACTGGCGTGCTTGAAGACTAGCGGCAGCACCCCCATACCTACAAGGTTAGACCTATGTATTCGCTCAAAATCCTCCGCTATTACCGCTTTTACCCCAAGCAGCATGGTACCCTTCGCTGCCCAGTCTCTACTAGAACCTGCGCCGTACCCTCGCTTTGCTATAATAACCAGCGGCACATTAGCCTCTCTGTACAGCATTGCAGCGTCGAACACGCTCATGACTTTTTCTGTAGGAAAATGCCTGGTAAACCCCCCCTCCACTCCGTCAAGCATTTCGTTCTTGATTCTAACATTAGAAAAAGTCCCACGTAGCATTACGTGATGATTGCCCCTTCTTGCACCATACGAGTTGAAATCTTGCTCCCGCACACCACTGCTCATGAGAAACTCACCAGCGGGACCTTTGGCTGGAATATTGCCAGCAGGAGAAATATGATCAGTGGTTATACGATCACCAAGCAACATCAGTATTCTTGCGCCACAAACCTCAAGCCTTCGTCCAGAAATACAGCTACCAACCTCGTGCCTAAAGTATGGAGGGCTGCGTACATATGTGCTCTCAGGCTCCCAGCTATAAGTCGCCCCTCCTCTAGATTCAACATTCCTCCAGACCGCATCTCCACCAAAGATATCTCCATACTTAGCAGCAAACACTTCTCTGGAAACAAATTTTGCTATGACCTCCTCAATCTCACGATTCGAAGGCCACAGGTCGCGCAGGTAGACGTTATTGCCGCTAGAGTCCCGGCATATAGGATCACTAGTCAAATCTAAGAGTACCGTTCCGGCCAATGCGTAAATTACCACAAGCGGCGGTGAGGCAAGAAAATTTGCCTTTACACAGGGATGTATTCTTCCCTCAAAATTCCGATTGCCAGACAGCACAGACGCCACCAGTAAATTCCGATCCCTAATTAGGCGTTCAATCTCCTCTGCAAGCGGACCAGAATTTCCAATGCACGTCGCACATCCATATCCAGCTATATTGAACCCGATATCATCCAGGTGCTCCTGCAAACCTGAGGCTTGCAGATATGCCTCAACAACTCTGGAACCCGGAGTAAGCGAAGTTTTAACCCACGGTTTTGGTTTGATACCCAGTTGCTTTGCTCTTCGGGCAACAATTCCAGCCGCAACCATGACATGCGGATTGGATGTATTTGTGCAGCTGGTTATCGCCGCTATAACCACATCTCCATTCTTCACAACGGAATCGCTTTCGGCCTCGCTGTGCACAAACTTAGGCATAGTACTTGGAACTTGAGATAGCAAAACCTTCTCCTGAGGCATCTTAGGCCCCGCAACCACAGACTGTATGTGCGTCAAGTCCACAGAAAGCTTGTCTGAGTAAGTTGCCTCACCACCCTGGTACCAAAGGCCTTGCGCGCGCAGGTACGCTTCTACTATGTCAATATCCCCCTTCGCACGACCTGTAATATCCAAATAGTCTAGCGTGCTTTGGTCAAATGGAAAGAATCCACAAAGTGCACCGTATTCCGGAGCCATGTTAGCAACGGTAGCGCGGTCGAAAACTGACAAATTCTTAAGCCCCTCTCCATAAAACTCCACAAACCTTCCTACCACTTGCTTCTCCCTGAGAATATTGGTTAATGTGAGCACCATATCCGTTGAAGTAACGCCCTCACGAAGCCTGCCGTGTAATTCTACCCCCAACACTTCAGGAACCTTCATGGTTATCGGCTGTCCGAGCATTGCAGCCTCAGCCTCTATGCCGCCAACTCCCCACCCTAATACAGAGATCCCGTTTATCATCGTGGTGTGGCTGTCAGTCCCAATAACAGTATCGGGGCACAAGACCCCCCCACAATTCCACACAATTTTAGCTAAGTACTCAAGGTTCACCTGGTGACATATACCAGTACCTGGTGGCACTATGCGAAAATTACTGAGTGCAGATTGCCCCCACTTGAGGAATTTATAGCGTTCCAAATTTCGAGACATCTCCAACCCAACATTCTTCGCAAGTGCATCCTTCGTGCCATAAAAATCAACCTGCACAGAATGATCTACCACCAGGTCTACAGGAACTTTGGGGTTAATTACGCTCGGATCACCACCTTTCTCATGCACATAATCACGCATCGCTGCTAGATCCACTAGCGCGGGTATCCCCGTGAAATCTTGCATGATGACCCTGGTAGGAGTGAAATGTATTTCACACTCTGCACCTGTGTTAATACACTGGGCCAACCGCTTAAGGTCATCGAGCGTAACATGAGTACCGCTCTCATTGCGCAATAAATTCTCAAGTGTAATCTTGAGTACAAAAGGTATTTTTTCGCCATCAAGGCCCAGGCTTCTATAGGCAGCATCCAGCTTATAGTAGTCATAAGAGCACCCGCCCACACGCAATTTTCCGCGCGTTTGCAGAGAATCTAAACACGTCATACCCTAACTCCCTTAACAAGTGACTGAAGTGCCGCTCCATCCCGCAGGATATCAGAAACCCCCTGTGCTGTCACATTTTTCACCTACAGTGGACACTCCAAGTTTCAAAATACTGTGCACCCCATTGAACACCATAACTAACTTTGTTAGCGTTAACACAGGTATCCACTTCCGCAATATTACGTGCAGGACGCCCACAAAAGCAGGTTTGGATCTGTAATACACAGCAACTACTTCGGAAAATGGGCTCGGGTCCCGAGTGCGCAACCGCGCCCCAAACATTGATGCCGTTCCCAGGTTTTCACCCCATTGGGGCACTGGATGAAGGCGTTAAAGGATTAATTAAGCCTTACAATGTCGTAAGGGCTATCAAGTGAAAAGGCTGGTACGTCAACATAGAATACCTGTGCCTTGTCTTCGTCCACAAACTGATACCATCCGTTCATAACCCCGGACGGCGTGCTAAGACACGTACCGCTGGTGTATTCAAAAAACCCTCCGGGCTTTAGCACCGGTTGCCTTCCTACTACACCGGAGCCGCTCACTTCGTTAATCGTACCCTTGGAGTCAATTATCTTCCAGCTGCGCTTTAGCAGCTGCACAGTGGAGTCACTGCCATTCTTGATTCTTACGCTATAAAGCCATATGTAGCAATTCTCGTGCGGAATTGAATGTTCCTCGAGATAGCTAGGCGTTACCTCAACCTCTATCAGATCAGTTACACTGCTACACCCAAGTACCGCCATAGCGCAGCACCCCCACAACTCTGTCAAACAAACGCGTAGTCCGCCAGATCCTAATTGAAGAATCTCCCCCCAGCAGTATAATTATAGTTGCTTTTTGTTTTTACGGCAATCGCTATCACAATGCCTGCATCATATGCCCACACTAGTACCACAATTGGCATCATGGGTGGTGGACAGCTCGGTAGGATGACTTCCCTAGCTGCATCAAAAATGGGCTATAGGACTCACATATTCGCAGAGCGACACGATGACCCAGCGGTGTTCGTTACAAACTCTTCTACTATCGGAAGTTTTTACGATCATGACAAATTGTCAGATTTTGCATCTGCGGTTGACCTATCTGTAATAGAATTTGAGAACATACCCACCAGCGCAGTAGACGTCGTCTCAGCAAAAATCCCGGTGTACCCCGGGAAAAAAGCGCTATACATCGCGCAAAACAGGATAAGAGAGAAACAGCATATAAGAAACCTCGGCATGCAAGTTGCGGACTTTGCAGTGGCCAATAGTTACAGGGAACTTTTGCATAACATCGAGAGTATTGGCTACCCATGCCTGCTTAAGACCACAGAATTTGGATATGACGGCCGAGGGCAATATGTAATGAAGAACAGCAACGACGTCACAAAGGCAGCGGACCTAAATTGGGACCAAGGCCATGTTCTGGAAAAGTTCGTAGACATACGTGAAGAAATCTCCGTAATTGTGGCAATGGATGCCAACGGGTCTCATGAACTATTCCCGATTGCGCGCAATTACCACGTCGGCGGAACCTTGGATGAATCAATCGTCCCCGCAGAAGTAACACACTCTATAAGCAAAAAGGCCGCGGAAACAGCTATCGCCATAGCAACTTCACTGAACATTGTGGGAATTCTGGCAGTTGAGTTTTTTATCACAACATGCGGACTGCTATTGGTAAATGAGATTGCCCCACGTCCGCACAATTCCGGTCACTGGAGCCTGGATGCATGCAATGTCAGCCAATTTGAGCAACTAATTCGCGCTGTATGTGGATTGCCACTTAGGGAGGTCCGGCTGCTAGCACCATGCGTTATGAAGAACGTTTTTGGCGATACGTCTTCGGTTTATCAAACTTACGCCCATCCCCACAATAGCATATCGATATACGGAAAGCAGGAACCCAGACAGCACAGAAAAATGGGGCACGTAAACGTGCTAAAGTACTAGGCGCAACCCATATGCAGTATGCAGAAGCAAATTAATCGACGCAGTAGAGCCTTATGACACCAGACTTGGGCGGGTTCGGCGGCGGCGTATAGGATGCAGTGCTACTGTAAATGACATCAAGCCTGCTGCCACCACCAACATGATGGGCAAAATTCAATCCGTGGGGGTTATATGAGGCCTCAATACTCTTGCTGTCTTGAAGCGTAATGCAGTCTTTCGAGCCCTCCAGATCGCTCAAATCCCTGACAGGCAAAGTGCCAAAGCACAATGAGACCATGGTTCGCTCCCCGGTTCTTACATTCCCTAAGTTAAGTACTGCGGTAAGCCCGTACTGCGGGACAAGATTCTTCACCAAATATGTAGCTTTCCTACCAGTAACACCTGGCTCAAATAGTTCAGCGCTCAAAAACCTACAGTTCTTGAAAACACCACTCTCTACATACTGATATTTTGGCTGTTTGTTCTTCTCTTTTCTCCCACGGGGCCCGATATATAAGTGACCTGCAGCCAACACCTCGGAACCTCTAGATACTAAAACGCACAAGCCCTGGTCGTGTGGATCACCAACTTTTATGGCTTGAGTATTCAACATTTTACTGTGTTTATGCATAGGAACCGAGTATCGCATGGGTATTCTGTCCAGATCCGGACAGAAACCGTCAACGTTACCCACAACATTCATTTTCTTGATATCTTCCCTAAGCAGGTAGTGAATGCCGTGCGCTCCTGGAATGAGCAAATCCAGCAACTCCTGCCTTTCTCGCAGCAGGATATCAGGAAACCCAGGACATCCATCACTCACCAAACTTCTCTCGCTAATACTTAAATCAGTTACTTGCTTACGTACAACCACACCGTACGTCTCACGTTTGCCAATATACCCCGCACCCAATAGTGCGTAGCCCCCAATATCGATGCGCCCATTCTTGTCCCGAAGCATAGTATTACTATGCGCCAGGTGGTCTGTACATTCTCGGCAAAACGCAGACATAGAGAACTGGGGAATCTTACCATTCCTAGGTCCTCCAAATTCGATATTTATGTCCCTAGAAACTCCGACAGCGGGAGTAAAATGCTGCCCTATTGCCAAACATCTCAAGTTACTACTACCAACGCCGCCAGACATATACTCTAGTTTGGGTTCCGAACCATCTTTGCATAATAGGTGCCCGGCTCGTGCCATGTTTACACTCACAAGATCAAATAAGGACCCCTCCGGACACTTAACGTACTGCTTAATCATGTAATCATCGGATAAGGTCGGAATAATGGCTGACAACTCCGCGGGAAAATGCCTTGTCTCACCTACCTGTAGCTCAAACATGCAATTTTTCGGATCTCTGCACCCCGGAAATCTTACCCCGACTTTATTGTACAGATCACGCGCCTTGTACACCGTTGGCTTGGGCAAAAAGGGCGTGGGGGCGCAGTCAGTGTGTACGTTTGCGCTCCCTTCCTTATAGGTGCCACATATCAGGTCTTCGTGCATTTTTTTTTCGACTTCTATAACGTAGGTGCTACCACCCAGAGCGACAACGAACTCTTTTTTTGTCTCTCCAGCTTCCAAGTCTAGATATAAACTCTGTGCATTAGGCACCGATGTCTTGCTGTCATAATCGTAGCTCACAACTCGAATACCGGGACGGAAATAACTCTGGGCAGAGAACGAGACCGGAACAAATTTCACGCGCTTCCTTTTTGTGGACAAGGAATTGCAAAAGCCAGAGTTGCCCACAGCGCGCAGAGGCGTACAATCCGCATGTATGCACGACATCACATCATGCCTGGCATACAGCTCACTGTAGCAGTGCGACGAAATGCAAGCACATAGCTCACCACTGTTCTCATCAAAGTACGCTGAGCCACAGTACTCAGCACTGTTGGGGATTGCAGGCGGCAGCATCCCCGTAGAAGCTGCAATGTAGTACCCTCTAATCTCTTCAATATCCTGGTCGAGATACCCAGGCACATTGACGTTCTTTCCCGGACTGGCAGCAGCACATGATCCGCGGTAACAAAAATGGACTTTGGGATTAAAAAAGTCCTGCCCCGAGTCACTAGTGCCGACTTCACCATTTGCAACTTGGGGATCGGAAAAGCGTATGAGCCCGGTACGCGCCTGCGCACTCACGCTTATAAAAAAAGACGCACACATCAGGACAAATACGTATGTTGTTTTTGCTGCATAATGGAACATGATTCTACGGCCATCACAAAGAGACCGCTTGTCTTAATGTGGAAGGGTTAAGAAACTCATACTGCAAGCAAAGTGTCTCGTAAATCTACACACCCTACCATGGGCTTAGGTTGCCAACATGGCAAAGTCCACACCAGAGAATATCCCAGCACAGACTGCTTACGCGCTTCACTTCGTTACCCGGAAACACCGCAGGAGAATTTGCGTAGCAGAGTTACAGCAACACCCTCGGGGGCCGTGTTCCTTCGCCAACACAATAGCACCGGTGGCCACACCACTGACACCTGTCTGAAGTTAAGACTGTACGCTACAGCGGAGATGTTTACCACTTGCAGCAGCCACTCATGTCGACCTCATCGGAGCCCAAGGCCCCATGGCACCACGCACTCCGCATAACACGGCTGCTGCGCACCACAAAAAACGGGAGCGTCACACAACGGATACAGAGCCAAAGGGTTGCGGGGGACGGACTCGAACCATCGACCTGCAGGTTATGAGCCTGCCGAGCTAACCAACTGCTCCACCCCGCGAGAGGCACGTGCGATGCACGTCTGACCCCTTGTACCAAATTCTAAGAATCTTAGCAACTGAGAAATAAAAATTTCTTGGTCCCCCTTATCCCCAGCACCAAATGTTGCACTGGTAGCACCTGGCTCCTCGCCCATAACGCTGTTGCCATACCCATCATTTGGAATCTGCACAGCTACCTCTGCACTTGCCCACCAAGTTTGCCAACGTTTCCCCATCCTCACAAATTCCCCTTCACGCTACTTCGATGTACCCACCTTCCTTACATTCAAACTTCTCTGCCCCTACATCACTCAGCCCAGCAGCGAACTTAGACATGAGCTTGCCTGCACCGAAGAATATGGC
>NZ_JAOTBG010000010.1 GCF_025628805.1 Anaplasma capra | reverse complement strand
ATGCAGCGACTGTGCAGGGGGTGAGTAATCTTGCTTGGACTGTGGGTAAAAATTGCGAGGTTTTGTATGTGGCTTGGAGACCATTTCCCCGCATCGTCAGTTCTGCGTGCGCCCTCCTAACAGAGCATGAAAGACACTGCTTCCTGCCCGCGCGTCCCAGTTGCACAATCCGGGTAACAAAGCGGCACCGAGAGGTGGCACCCATTTTCAGGCTCAGGCACAAAGCAGCCACATTGCAGCAATAGTACAGTCTCAACATAACCCAAGTCCTGACTAAATCTTAAACTATGCGACTTGCGGAACAGGTCAAGCCAAGTTCAATTGACTTTTTCTAGCTGTTACTATACAATGCCCCAGTGGTTGTGCCACGAGGGGTGCGGAGTGTCCTCCGCCGTGTTGTGTGTATTTTTGTGGTTATGTCCTGATGCCTAGTGTTGGGAGTGTGGTATTCCTCGCCACATTTGCGGTTGTTTTGTATGTGCTGCTGACCTACGCGGTAAACCAGTTTATAGCGTGGGATGCGAGGCGCAGTAAGAGGGGAAGGAAGAAGTCAAAGGTATTTAGTGGAGGCAGTGGGTTTTCTGTGCCGGCAGGTAGTAAGAGTTCCAAGCCTCCGCAGCATGCGGTATCGCCGTACATTGATGAACGTTATTCGATCCCTGGAAGAGTCATAGGGGTGGAGTGTGTTTCTCAGGTTTTTGCGGCATCCAGCAAGGGGAGAGGCAGATAGCCTTTCCTCTGTACTATTACAATAAGCTACTGTTCGAGTGTAGGAGGAGGTCTGCGGCTATTTGCTCGGAGACTGAAGTTAGCGGTAGCGGGTAGGCCCCGGCGATGAACCCGAAGAAGGCCATGACCCAGATGCAGAGCGTCATCATCCTCGGTGTCTTGAGCGCGATGTCGTTGGCACAGGCTTCGGCTGCTTGGGAAGAAAAGTATAGGTGTTCCACCACGCGCCACGTGTAGATAACGGAACACACGGAACCCACAGAGAGCACTATAAGCCCCGTAAAGGCGCGTGCATCCATGAACGAGCTCAGCATGTGCCACTTTGCCACAAACCCTACGGTGGGTGGCATTCCAACCAAACTCAGTGCAAGTAACACGAAAGCAGACGTTATGTGCGGGAGCGCCCTGCTCAGACTAAGATACTTGCTGCCCACTTTGTTATCGTCAAAGTGATAGGCTATCCCCCCAGAAACCATAAATAGTGCGGACTTAACAATGCTGTGATTTACCATATAAGCAACAGCAGCTGCAAGCCCGGAATACGTGTTAATACAGACAGCAAGAATTATGCAACCGACATTGGCAGCGCTGGAATACGCGAGGACGCCCCGCATATCCTTACTCATAGCTGCAACGATGGAAGTAAGAACCGTGGCGAGCGCAGCAAGTGTCAGTAATGCAGTACCAAAAGGTAGCTCCGTGAACACCAACCGTGCACCGAAAACGCTGTACACAACCCTGATTACTAAGTACACCATAACTTTTGCGGCTATACCGGACAGAAAGACTATGACGAAAGCCGGGGCTGTGGAATATGCTTTTATCATCCATCCATGAAACGGGAACAGCGCAGCTTTCATAACCAAACCCAGGATCACGCACAGAATACCAGCTTGTATGGCTCTATTGATGGGTATGTCCTGCAATACTGTGAACATATCGCCCATATTCAGAGTGCCGGTAGCGGCGTATAAAAACCCGATGCCTATAAGGTAAAATGTTGCGCCCACTGTACCCATGACTAGATACTCAAATGCAGAAGCAACTGAGCGTTTGTCGCCACCTATGGCAACCAAAACGTAGGAGGATATTGATGCAATTTCCAAGAATACATAAACATTAAACACGTCATGCGAAACCAGTATTCCAAGCATGCCTCCAAAGGCAAGTAAAAACGCTGCGTAGAATCTGGGCACCCTATCGGAGGAAAGTTCCCTACGACTGGGATATATCCCATAAATAACGCTCATAATGCCTATGAACCCGACCAGAAGCAGCATGGTTGCGCTTAGTAAATCTACCCGTAGTTCTATTCCGTATGGAGAGCCCCATCCCCCTACTTTGTATGTAATGGGCCCACCATTGCCAACTTGGACAAACAGTGCTAGTGATATCAGAAACGATGCAAGAACTGCCCCAAAGGACACTGTCTGCGCCAATGCCACCCTGCCACGTAACAGAGAGCACACAACAGCTGACATCAACGGCAAAATTACCTGCAGTATAGTTAAATGACTCTTTAAAGCGCCAATCACGCGTTCCTTTCACCTCAGCACGGCACCCTGAATCCTTATACCAAAAGCACCGTGTTTACAATATATACTTTAAAAAACAAAATGGCGGAGCCGGTCTGTAGGTTGCCGGCACTGTGCACACCCCCAAATGCGAGCCATACAGACGTTGGCGGTATTGTGCGGAACGGAATGCTGCATTCGTGACGGGAGCCCAACTAGGTTCAGCCGCAACAACCGGATGTGACGCACTCTATCAGGTGTTATCTACTGCTTCTGACGATATCGTATAAACTGTCTATGTCAAAAGTAGGATTCGGCTGCCATACATACCCCTGTAGGTTCATGTCCATATGTACGGGGGACTCACTCTCCGGAGGAATGAAGAAAAATCTAAAGAGACCAACCACAGCAAGCTGTGGTATGGAAAGGTTGACAGAGGCCGAGCCCGCAGCATTGCCTATCCTAAACTGCAAAGCGGAGGTGAGAGAACCCCTATCTATTTGAGATTCCCCGTCCAACTTTTCAAAAAGTGTGTCACCCCTGTAAATGTGTACGCGCGCGAGAGATGCAATCTCGGATTTACTCTCAGCCACAAACAAGTCCTCAATGAACCCGTTCAGGTCTATACCAACGATGTCTAGCCCCCTAGCCGCAAACTTAATCTTTCCCTTCAGGGCATTGACCAGCTCAACCATGCTCCTACCCTGCGTCTGGAGGCTGCCACTTACGCTTATCTGTCCACTCACCTTCGAGTGTTGTGCATCCTCATTTGCTTCTATAGACATATCAGAAGCGGAAACAACTAGAGATAGAGAAGAAACCTCTCCCATGCCGATGTTGCCGCTAATGTTAACTACGCCACTCTTGCCCTGAGTAAAGTGAAGTTTGTCCATGGACATGACACCTTCCTTTAAGGTGGAAAGCCACGTAAAATCCGAAAACGTCCGATCACCAAGGGACAGGCTCTTAACATGTATCTCAACGCTGCCATCCAAACCCTCAAAGCTAGAGAGGTCAATCGGCTTGTTGGACCACAGAAATCTTTCCGCTTTTTCCCCTCTGCTGCTGTCACCCTCGGCACTGGTGCCCACTCGCACCTGTCCACGTTCAATAAACTTGGGAAGACGCAAAAAAGCATTGCTGTATCTTTCGCTCTTAAGGTTCAAAAATACCTTTGGCCGCATACCACGACTGCTCAGAGCAACGCTTGCACGTCCCTCAAGGTCAGATGGGTTGCCATGCTCATCAACTGCAAGCAGATTGATTTTTTCCACGCTTATCTTGTGCTGCGATAGGTTTGCTAGGAAGCTAAGCTCCTTGACGAACCCGGAACCTACTGAAAAGTCTTGTAGCTTTACTGAGAGCTTCACCGGACAACCCACACTCCTCAACCACGTAAAGCCCATTACATCGCGCTTAACATCAAAGTCTTCGTCGAAGCCGTACCCGCCTATATCGAAATTACTCATGGCCACGTCACCCATGACCTCACCGCCCCTCTTCCCGTACTTATACTTGAAATTTCCGTGTAGGTGAGTGTCGCCGGCATACATCCTTGCACCGAGTAGGGAAAAAATACGGGGCGCCAAGTATAGCCCACCAGTGAGGGCAAACTTCTTACCCTGCATCCTTCGTTGGAGATCAGCGCGCAGGGGCAGCAGCCAGGACACAATAGTATCAACATCATCTCCTTGTACGTTCAGAGCGCCTACAAACCGGGGCACGATGCTACCTGTATCTTCAGAAGTCACCCCGCTAATACTCAGGTGATTGTTCTTACCAGGGAGATCAAGCAATAGTCTATCGACTGCTATCCTACCTTGCCTCACAGAGATCTGGGCCATAAGGTTTCTCGACGCGCCCCCTCTGTAGTTTATTTCCCTAACGTCTAACCCAACTGCTGCATCAAGCCAAGACGGAATCAAAGCAAAGTGCTCCGAACCCTGGAAATTCGCATAAGAATCCTGCTCTGCCAGGCCCCCGGGCAACAGCGCATCTAGGTCGATTGAGGAGAAATTAAGTGCTGCTTTGCAGAAAGGAGCCTTTGTACACACCAACTCCAAAGTTCCAGACACGCTCTGGCTTTTCATACTCAGGTCCCTGACTTCAAACCCACTATCCCTAGCAGATTTGATTTCAGCGGATAGTACCATCCCCTCAACGGAGGACACAGATCTCAGAACCCCGTAATTCGTAATGGCCGCAACGGTTTGCGCCAGCTCTGAAAGATTGCTAGTCTTGGCCTCGAGTTTGGCGTCGAAGGCGTCCAGCAGGCTTTCCCCCTTGCTGTTTCCGCGCAGTACCACACTTGTGCTGTGAGAAGTCATTTTTACGTCAACTGCGCCACCAACGCTCCTGTGTTCCCACTTCGAGGAGAGGGTATATTGGGCGCTGCCAATCTTAAGTACGGCATCACCTAGTAGCGTCCGCCCGTGGGATCTTACCACCGCACTCTTTACGTTTACTACGTTGTGCGCAGTGGCAGAAGCACTCACAGCTCCCCCCATAGCTATGGCAGAGTCAAAAATCTGCAACTGCTGCCCATCACGCCCAGTCTGAGACCCCACAATACTTGCGAGCCTCCCAACACTGGTGCGCAACCCGTATACGCTGATTGTGCGTACTTTGGGACTACCTGTAAGTAGTGATAGTGGATCGATACCAAGCTCTACTCTATCAACCGAAAGCGTGCCCGGACACCCAGTGGAATCTTCGCTACACTCCACATACAGGTTGTGGACTGTAAGCTTGGGGAGCAGCAGACTACCTTCTATGTTCCCTATGGCCTTGATTACAGCGCCACTGCCACCAGTGGCTGCTCCAAGCTGCTTGAAGACATAGTCACCATAGCGGGTATTCCAATCCACTAAGTGGGGCGCAGAAACCAGAGCTGCGCATAGCACCAGCACACAACAACACAAGCGCCCCAAAAATCTCATCAGTATACCGAAAGTATCGCCCACTTATATTCACCAACAGCTTAAGAATATGTAAAAACCACGGTAAAAGCTACTTCACCAATATGGCACATACGCATGCACGCTAGGGTAAGTGCCGCAAACGCGTTGCACCGTGAACAGGCCCATTGCCCACGCTTGCAACACAAACCGCAAGGGCAGGCTTGCTATATAGAATGGGAAAGCGTGGAAAGAACCGCAAGATTCAGGATTTCGGACACTGAAGCAGTCATTTGAACGATCTGAACTGGTTTCTCCATGCCAACAAGAATCGGCCCAACAACAGTTACCCTGCCGACCTCCTGCAATAATTTAGAAGATATACTCGCACTGTATAGACTAGGCATTATCAGAACGTTTGCTGGCTTACTCAACTTGCAGAATGGATACAAAGACAGCGATTCGGGCTTCAATGCAACATCCACTGACATTTCGCCATCATATTCAAAATCTACGCTGCGGCTTGCCACAACGCTCATACACTCTCTAATCCGTTCAGACTCCTGCTGAGAGTGACTACCAAAGTTTGAGAACGATAGAAAAGCAACTCTTGGCTCATGTCCCATGCGCCGCGCAATCGCAGCAGCCTTTATCGCTATGTCAGCCAGTTGCTGAGAGGTAGGTGACTCGTTGATAGCTGTATCAGCAATGAAGAGCGTACGCTCTTCCATAACAATGATGGACAGGCCGAACACTTCACCGCGCGTGTCGATCACCTTACGAATGTCCGAGAGAGACTCGCTATACCCACGGGTTATACCAGTAACTAAGGTGTCTCCGTCACCACACGCCAACATGCAGGCAGCAAAAACGTTCCTGTCTGTTTTAACATCCCTGACGCAGCTACGGTGTAAGCGCCCCATACGCTGAAGTCTTCCGTACAGGTAGTCTATATACACATCATTGCGCGAGGAAATCGCGGCATTTGCTATGGTAATCCCCTCAAGAGAATCCACTCCTATTCGGTCAAGCCCCTCCTTTATCTTGTCGGCCCTACCCACTAGCACAGGTGTGCCATAACCCTGTCCGTACCACTGCAGAGCGGCTTTTATCACCCTTATTTCTTCACCCTCCGGGAATATAACACGCTGCTGCGTACTCTTCACGGAGCCATACATGAGATTCAAGATGTTGGAGGTAGGGGAAACCCTGGAATTAAGCTCCATGGTGTAGCGACCCCAGTCTTCAATTTTCTCTCTGGCCACCCCCGAGTCCATGGCAGCCTTAGCAACTGCAGGAGACACTACAGACAGAAGTCTGGGGTCAAACGGAGTAGGAATTATGTACTCCTTACCATAACCCATGCAGCGCCCGCCATAAGCCTCCAAGACCTCATCACTCACGACCTCTCTAGCCAACATTGCTAAAGCCTTGGCTGCAGCTAATTTCATCTCGTTATTCACAGACTTTGCTCGCACATCCAGGGCCCCACGGAATATGTATGGAAAGCCCATAACATTGTTGATCTGGTTACTGTAGTCAGATCTACCAGTGGCGATAATCGCGTCAGGGCGCGTCTCCCTAGCAAATTCTGGATTAACCTCCGGATATGGATTCGCCAAGGCGAAAATTATTGGATCTTTATTCATAGCCAGCAGCATCTCTTTGCTCAAGACATCGCGCACAGACAGCCCCACGAATATATCTGCCCCCTTCATGGCGTCTTTCAGATCCCTTTCCTTGGTTTCGATTGCGTGCTTGAGCTTCCACTCGTTCATCCCGAGCTGCCGCTCTTTGTATATCACACCGTTCTGATCACACAGGACTATATTGTCGTTCGGAATGCCAACAAACTTCAACATCTCAACGCACGCTATACCCGCAGCACCAGCACCGTTTACAACTACTTTCACGCTTTTCAGGTTTCTACCAGTAATATCAAGTGCGTTTATAATTCCGGCAAGCGCTATAATTGCGGTCCCGTGCTGGTCATCGTGAAACACAGGGATATCCATCAGCTCACTCAGGCGCTTTTCTATGATGAAGCACTCCGGAGCACGTATATCCTCCAAGTTGATGCCACCCCAGCTCAGACCCAGGTATTTCACCGCGTTTATAAACTCTTCAACATCCTCCGTGTCGACCTCTATATCCACTGCGTCAATATCAGCAAAGCGCTTGAACAAAACAGCCTTGCCCTCCATCACCGGCTTGGATGCCAGAGGGCCTATATTCCCCAGTCCCAGGACCGCCGTGCCATTGGAGATCACAGCAACATAGTTACCCTTGGCAGTGTAGTCGTATACAGAATCCGGATCGGAAGCTATTTTCAGGCATGGCACAGCAACGCCCGGAGAGTAGGCCAGCGAGAGATCACTCTGCGTCATGAGGGGTTTAGTGGGCAGCAAAGAAACTTTCCCCGGCCTCCTCTTGCAGTGAAATTCTAGTGCTTCTCTGTCTCTTTCTGAAAAATCGCCCATAAGAACTGCGCGTTAACCACCGAACGGATAGGGTATACACCGCGCTCCTCCCACTAGCAACTTTTTAAATCATATAGTCACCAACCTGCATGAACCGGTAACTACTATACTTTCAGTCGTGCAAGTTATGTAGCCTGACTGGTGTGTGTTACTAGCCGCAAAGCCGTACTACAGCCGCAAGCGCGTAACTTACTTTGTGATACTGGAACGCCCCTAGACATGACCTTTCATAGTGTTAGTGTCATCCATGACCGGTGTGCACCCGAACTACGACACAATCCTGGAGCCACATGCAGCTCTTGCTCTAATAGGGCTCCTTCAGTAGTTGCCCAGTGGCTGTAATTGGTATACTGTCGGCTTGTGCTAACTTACTTTTTCGGGGTTCTTTGTGGCCACAGTACTAGAAATCCTTAATGTGAGCAAATGCTACGGGAAAGACAACCAGGCATGCGTATTGTCAAACGTAAACCTGAAAATAAAACGTGGAGAGTTCGTCGCAATAATAGGGCACTCCGGCTCCGGGAAAAGTACGCTACTGCACATAGCAAGCCTACTTGAAATTCCAACCTCAGGTACTGTAGTTGTAAACGGCATAGTATGCACGTCTGTAGGTGATAGAACCAGAACTCTAGTGCGCAGGAGGTCCATGGGGTTTGTGTACCAGTTCCACCATCTGTTACAGGAGCTCTCAGTGCTGGAAAACGTGATGCTGCCTCAGAGAATTCTGGGCGTGGGGACAAAGTCTGCAGCTGCTACCGCAATGGCAATACTCGAAGAAGTTGGATTGCGCGACAAGGCCGAATGTAGAATCTCAGACCTGTCTGGCGGCGAAAGACAGAGAGTTGCAGTTGCAAGGGGCATAGCAAACTCTCCAGCTATCATATTGGCAGACGAGCCGACGGGAAGCCTGGACCCACAGATGTCCGAAACTGTATTTTCGGTGCTACATAAGCATATAAAGGCAAAAAACCTCGCCGGTCTTACCGCTACGCATGACCACGGTCTGGCCAAAAAATCTGACCGTGTATTCATGCTGGACAACGGAGTGCTAACCGAGCTGTAGACAACGTGCTTTGAAACTCAGCTACTTTTTGGGGGGCTCTTCGCAAAGGGATGAAATGCTTGTAGCGTTGTTTTGAGTTTATCGTTCGCAACGTGGGTGTAGATTTGGGTAGTTGACAAACTTGCATGCCCCAGCATTTTCTGGATAAAAACCACATTGGACCCGTTATTCAACAGGTGCGTGGCAAACGAGTGCCTCAGCTTGTGTGGCGACACCCGCTTTGGGTCAATGCCAGCAGACACAGCTAGCGCTTTCAGCAACTGACCAACCCTCTGCCTACTTATACACTGGTCAAACTTTGCACCAGGAAACAACCACTTCGATTCTGATTTCTTCTCCGAAATGAAGTACCTTCTTACTGCAAGATAGGCCACTATGCTACACATGGCAATCTCATTAAGTAAAACGAGGCGCTCTTTTCCTGCCTTTCCCCGTATAATGACATGCCCAACATCTGAGCTCTGCCCCTTCAACATAGATTCTATTTCATACAACCCGAGGTGCACGAGTTCCGAGACCCTAACGCCCGAAGAATACATTATGTTTGTTATGGCGGCGACTCTCTTCCCCTCTGCGGAAGAATCAGATCCGGCGGCGCAAAGCAACTTGTCCACCTCCTCCAAGGTTAGCACCCTCGGTAAGGGGCGCTTAAGCTTACAGGAATCCAAATTAGCTGCGGGGTTTCCGTCTATTACTTGATCGTTGTACAAAAAGCTATACAGCCCCCTAATGGCGGAAACCCTCCTGGCCACAGTTGCGGAACTGTAACCCCTGTTATTCAGATTCCTAACGTACAGGTACAGGTCTTCAGCGCTTGCATCCACCATCCGGAGATTGCGCCTATTTAGGAATTCACCCAAATCCTTTAAATCACACCTATAACTGCCGCTAGTGTTGGGAGAGACACACCTACCCGATATCAGCGACTCGAGAAATACGTTTAAGCAACGCTCATCATTCATATAGCTTTAATACTATCTCCCTGTGTTCTTCTGTGGACAGCATTCTAGCACCCTCACGCATCTTGTAGCTGTGGATCAGCCACAGTATAAATCCACATGCCATCAAAAGCGCAAGTAGCCTTCTCCTCTTGTTAAGCCTTATCTTCATCAAGCACAAAAACTAACTGTACATTACGATGGATGTTAAATTTAAAAGCCCCAATGTCAATTGGTAAGAGATAGACATATCAAACACGCACGTAGTATTATAGTATTAACTGTTAATTGTAATGCGCTTACAGTTGTGCATGTTCTGGTTGTTGCGCTGGGGCGGTGCCTGCACTTGCTTGTGGAGGCCGCAATGTGGCGCACCACGGAACAATTTCTTGACTGTAGCACATAAATGCTATAGCCTTCCCGAGTGTCGTTTGTCTCTTGCCCTATGTTTCTAACAGCCGCGCAGGTGTTCCTGGCGTTTTTACTGGTTCTTCTGGTGCTACTGCAGTCTCCTGAGTCTGATACTCTGGGAGGGTTTGGTGGCCCTCAGTGCAACCTTGGCTCAATGTTTGGTAAGAGTTCCTCCTCTAGTTTTATAGCCAGACTCACCGCAGTTGTGGCCACTGCCTTTATCGTCAATACCATCCTGCTTGTGGGGACTAATGCGCGACGTGTTCGGGAGGTTTCTGTCGTAAGCAAGGCCGAGGCAATTTCTGGACAGGCGTCCGACAGCAGCGAGGTTCCTTTCGAATAGACTTTTGGGGGTTTATGTCAGCAGAGGGTGATCGCAACACGCGCTTCATATTTGTTACGGGTGGTGTTGTGTCTTCGTTGGGAAAGGGGCTAGCAACGGCTTCCATAGGCGCGCTACTCCAGGCTCGGGGCTTCAAGGTACACCTTAGAAAGCTGGATCCGTATCTGAACGTAGATCCAGGCACCATGAGCCCAGCTCAGCATGGGGAGGTGTTTGTCACGGATGACGGCGGTGAAACCGACCTGGACCTGGGTAATTATGAGCGCTTTACTGGAGTAAACACCACTAAAAAAGACAACGTTACCGCTGGGAGGATATACCAGCAGTTGCTTGCGAAGGAAAGACGTGGAGACTATTTGGGGCATACCGTACAGGTGATACCCCACGTAACAGACCTAATAATTTCCTTCATCTTGAGTAATGACGCTGGGGCTGACTTTATCGTTTGTGAGATCGGAGGCACCGTTGGCGACATCGAGAGCCAGCCTTTCTTGGAATCTATACGTCAAGTAAGTTACAGGCTGAGTAAAAACTTCACGGTGTTTGTGCACCTCACTCTGGTTCCCTACATAGGGTCCTCACAAGAGCTGAAAACCAAGCCTACTCAACACTCGGTTAAGGAGCTCAGCTCCCTGGGAATACAGCCAGACATATTGCTGTATCGTAGCAAGGCGCCCCTACCGCAGTATCAGAGTACCAAGATAGCAAACTTTTGTAACGTACGCGCGGACAATGTGATTCCAGCCTTGGATGTTGATAGCATATACAAGCTGCCAGTCATGTACCACGCACGCAAGCTCGACACACAGATACTTAGTCATTTCGGGGTAAGCGCCCCGGAACCCGACTTGGCCAAGTGGGAAAGTGTAATCAGCATGCTCGGAAACACCAAGGAGGTTGTGACCATAGCCATTATAGGGAAGTACACAAAGTTTCTTGATGCCTATACATCTCTGACTGAGGCGCTGGACCATGCCGGAATGCACAGTGAAATTAAAGTACAAATAAGATGGATAAACTCTCGCCTACCCGTCAGGGAATCTGATATATGCGATGTAGACGGTGTGCTGGTTCCCGGGGGGTTTGGTGATGACGGGGTTGCCGGGAAGATTCTAGCCATTAGGTACGCCCGCACTCACGGTATCCCCATGCTTGGCATATGCATGGGAATGCAGCTCGCCTATGTAGAGTTCGCACTCAATGTGGCAAAACTTGAGGATGCAAGCTCCACAGAGTTTAATAAGGACTGCAAAAACCCTGTTGTTGTCGAGCTACCCTGGCTGCAGAAGGACAAGAATGGGGAGCGTTTGCTTGGTGGCAGTATGAGGCTTGGGTCGTACACTTATAACCTGAATGCGGGCTCCAGGATTGCGTCTATATATGGTAGTACGGCAATCAACGAACGGTGTAGGCACCGTTACGGTATAAATCCCAAGTACCAGCATATTTTGGAGGAGCACGGGATGTCTTTTACAGGTACATCGGACCCTCACGGGCTGGTTGAAGTGTTGGAGCTGCAGTCACATCCGTGGTTTATAGGTGTGCAGTTTCACCCGGAGTTTAAGTCAAGTCCATTTGCCTCCCATCCCCTTTTTATGTCTTTTGTGCAAAGCACACTGTTAGTAAGGCAAAACAGGCTGAGGCACCAACCCGTGTCGGCTGCGTTACCAGACAGCAGCGCTGTGTTGTAGCGTTACTATATAATAAAAAGAGAGTGGCGCAGCATTGCGTTTTCGGTGGCTTCCCGGAGTTTCGTCCTGAAATTGTGGGCTCCTGCGTCCATACCATGACTTGGGTATATCTCAACAGGAGAGCTCACCCTACTGACCTCGTATCTCTAGACGCCTGGCAACAGTGAATTCGCCGTGGGTCGCTACGCTACTTTTGCTGCATCAGAAAAAGAAACGTTAAAAATGTCCACAGCATCATCCATGAATACTAGGGTCTGCACTTTTGTAAAGTTGCAATATCCCCTCGGTAGTGAGCTGAGATCCAGGATGGATGCGACACCTCCGGCCCCGCAAATTTTATTTGCCCTGCACCAAATAAATCGATCTATCAATTTCCTTTTAAGAAGCTCGGTAATAAGCACACCACCACCTTCAACAAACAGCCTAGTGATTCCCAATTCCTCCGTAAGCGCCGTTATCGTGTTAGTGAGGAAATCCCCCTTTTTATGTACCTTAAGATACCTCACAGCATGCAACGCTTCGTAATCGTCATTGTCGGTAGCTATGTACGTTGGCATTATGTCAGAGGTGCCAATCACCGTGTGGTGGGTGCGGAGTTTGCAGGAACGGTCTACTATTATCCTCACTGGTGAGTGCTTTTCCAGGCCTGGCAGCCTGCAGTCCAGCATCGGATCATCAGCAACTACGGTATTGCTGCCCACCATAATTCCGTCGTGCATGGCTCTCTGTTTATGAACCCACTTGCGCGTCAACTCTCCGGTAATCCACCTATCGTCATTGCTTGGTAGGGAAATCTTCCCGTCAAGAGTAGTGGCCAGCTTCGCTGTTATGTACGGTCTTCCCTTCGCAATACGATAGAAGAACCCCGCATTGAGCTCCGCAGCTTGTTGTTGCATTACCCCAAGCTTAACTTCCAAACCAGACTCCATGAGGAATCTCACACCCTGTCCGGATACCCGCTTGTCCGGATCGTACGCGGCTATCACCACCTCACGCACCCCTGCATCAACGAGCGCGGCAGCACATGGCCCCGTTTGCCCATGGTGGCAGCATGGCTCTAGAGTGACGTATACTGTCGCGCCAACTGCCGCCTTCCCCGCACATCTCAGGGCCATAACTTCAGCATGTGGCCTCCCTCCCGTGTCCGTCCATCCCCTGCCTACAATACTTCCAGCATTGGTGACGACGCATCCCACAGCCGGGTTTGGCCACGTATTTCCCAATCCCCTGCGCGCTAACCTAAGCGCGATGGACATAAATCTCTCATCATGGAACATGGTAGAGCCGCTTTTACTCTTGAAAAGACCCACAAAGTCAATATATACTCCTCAGGTTCGTGTGTAAAAGTTTTTGAGCTATGGCTGAAGAGAGACGCGTTAATCCCGAACAGCAGCGGGGAGGTGCTGCGCCTGCGGGTTCCGGTGCGGAAACACCCCATAAAGCCAGACACTCTGGCTCCATGTCAGAAAAAAAACAGGGTCCTGCAGGGAAGTTTGCAGCTGGTGTCGGTGGCAAAGCTCAGAGCAGGGTAGCCTCGGATGTTGCTGAGCTTGAAAAGCTTAGGGCTGAGGTTGAGCGTTTGCGCAGTCAGTTGCAGCTCGTAGTTGCTGACAGCAAAAATCTAGAGCGCGTGGTTCAGAAGGAGCTGGAAGAAGCAAAGATGTTTGCTGTCTCTGACTTTGCACGTGATCTTATAGCTTCTTGCGACAACTTGGAGGCATCTCTAAAAAACCTCAGCGACGATGATAATGTGCATGCCGGCGTTAAGATGACGTGGGACGGCCTCATGAGCACTTTGACCGGTCATGGTATTGCAAGGGTCTTTCCTCTAGGCGAACAGTTTGATCCTAGATTCCACAAAGCAGTAACGCAGGCCATTGATCGCGACAAGCCCTCTGGGACGGTTTTAGAAGTGATACAGGCTGGGTATACTATTCATGACAAGGTTTTGCGCCCAGCATTGGTTATAGTGTCGAAACAAGAATGATATTCTCCGGGGTGCAACCCAGCGGTGGTGTGCCGCACCTGGGAAATTATCTGGGTGCGATACGCGGGTGGGTTGGCCTTCAGGGTTCAGACAAGTGTCTTTTCTGCGTGGTTGATCTTCACGCACTCACCGCGGGGAATGCGGGTATGGGAGGTGCGCTGCACTCTAGGGCAGTCAGTCTCCTTGCCGCGTACATAGCTTGCGGCGTTAATCCAGAGAAGTCAGTGCTGTTCATTCAGTCCTCGGTTCCAGAGCATTCTGAGCTCTACTGGATATTGGGGTGCATAACCCCCGTAGGGTGGCTAAACCGTATGACTCAGTTCAAGGACAAAAGTCGGGACAGAGCCTACACACCAAGCATGGGGTTGTACGGGTACCCAGTGTTGATGGCGGCTGACATACTGTTATACAAAACAAATATGGTGCCCGTGGGCCATGACCAAAGGCAGCACATAGAGCTGACCCAAGATATTGCAAGGGTGTTCAATACAACATATGGGATTGATTATTTTCCTATTCCTGAGGTGCTTAACTTTGATAATGCGGCGCGGATCATGAGTCTCAGAGACGGTAGAAGGAAAATGAGCAAGTCTGATACGTCTGATGCTTCGCGCATAAACCTGGATGATGACGACGACAAAATAGCTCAAAAAGTCCGGCGCGCTGCCACAGACAGCATATTTGGTCTCTCGCTTGAAGGCTTAAGCGAAAGACCAGAAATGAACAACCTGGTTAACATATTTGCGATACTTGCAGGAACAACAAAAGAGAAGGTTTGTCTAGAGTTCGCCACCAGTGGCACCAAAGAATTTAAAGAGGCACTGGCGGATCTGCTCATACGGGAAATTACCCCTATTAGAGAAAGAATCAAAGATCTGGCGCGCGATACAGCATATATGCACAAAGTAGTTGCCGCAGGGAATGACGCCGCTCGAGCGCTGGCACGCAGGCACATTACGGAGATAAAGGAGATTATCGGACTTCGTGGCAATAGTTGGTAGTCTGCGGAAAAAGCTCGCGCTCTGTGGGTGTCATATGCTAGGCTGAGCATGTGGTGTATGCATCCACAACGGAGCGTATGATGCTTGTTATGCTGCCAGCCCCCATTGCAACTACCACATCTCCGGGTTTGGCAATAGTCCCGATAATATCAGCAATTGCTCCGGGATCACTTGCGTGTACTACTTGATCAAAACCTAGGCTTTTCACCGCGCAGATAATATCGGGGCTTCCGCAACCAGCTATTGTCTCCTCACCCGCAGAATACGCATCAGTTAGCACCATGTAATCAAACTTGGAGATTGCGCGAACAAAGCCCGCAAAGCAGTGTTTCACCCTGGTAAAACGATGAGGCTGCAGTACACCAATCACCCTCCCTTCAGCGAACAGAGCAGCGGCGTCTTTTGTAGCCTCTATTTCTGTGGGATGGTGCGCGTAGTCATCGATAAATGTGACGCCCCTCACATTGGCAATAATCTCAAATCTTCTACCAACACCCATAAAGTTTTCTAGCCCGGATTTTATGACGCCAAAATCAATGCCCAGCTGTCTAGTCGCAGCGACAGCAGCTAGTGCGTTTTCTACGTTATGGCGCCCTGGCACGGGGAGCTTAACATCGCAACAAAATTTGGCCCCACTTGATCCCACAACATCAAACACCGTAGTACCGCCGACATACGCTACATTGGTGGCAAGGAAATCACCACTGTAAAGTCCGTGCACCACTTTGTCGCATGAAACACCTTTGTCCAACGCAGGGGAGAGCCCGCTGGGTATGATAGCGGCCCCCCCTACCTTCACGTTATGTAAGAAATCCGAAAATACCTCCTCTAACTCTTCGAAACACCTGTATCTATCTGGGTGCTCCCACTCAAGGTTTGTTACAACTGCTATCTCACAGGGTATCGTAGTGAAACTAGCATCAGACTCATCACCCTCAACCACAGCCCATTCGCCTGTTCCCACCTTATAGTTACTACCGTAGCTGAGAGCAATGCCGCCAATAAAGATTGTAGGATCCATCGCAGCATGCTCCATGATAGAGGCAATCATGCCAGTGGTTGTGGTCTTCCCATGGGAACCCGAAACAATCACTGTACGCTTTGTACCTAGAACTTTGGAGAGCAACTCAATTCTCCGCAGAACATGCTTGCCAGCCGAGATTGCCGATCTCAATTCAATGTTGTCATTTCTGATTGCATTGGAGTACACCACAACATCCGCATTTTGCACATTGTCTGCATCATGTCCCAATGCAACAGGAATGCCGCGACCGCGCAGGGTTTGCACAATCGGGGAAACGCACGCATCGCTTCCTTGCACCGAGTAACCCCAATCATGGGCAACAAGCGCTAACGCGCTCATCCCGATACCCCCGATTCCTATGAAGTGCAGTACACTATCGTGGCAAAATCCGAAAGGGTTTGTCAAACTACACCTCCAGGTCGGCGAAATAGCTCACAAACGGACGGAGTGGGATTCGAACCCACGGTACGCGTTAACGTACGTCAGTTTTCAAGACTGGTGCCTTAAACCACTCGGCCATCCGTCCGCGTCACTTGTAACATAATGTGGGAAGGCGTGCAATTGTACGCCTTAGCAATTACCAGGGGCATCAGGCCTATCATGAGGGAAAATCAGTAACCAGAGCCGTAGCATGCTTACACAAAAGCAGCCTTCACTTAAAATTAACTGCCTATTTCTAGAATCCCCGCGGTTTTATAAATTTGAAGGCTAACGCACCATGTTCGATTTCGGTAACACCTACGACGTAGCGTTTCTCATAGACGACGCTGATTTGTCTCACAACCTTATGATAAGCAACGGTCATGTGAGCATTACTAACGGTGAAATTTCTGCCAGCCACAATCCGCTACAATATTGCAACGTTTCCGCACAGGAAGCAGAAACTTACTGCAGAAGCCATATAACCTTCGGGGCTGGCCAAGAATTGATGGCTGATATATACAATTCCGCACTGACTGGCATTGAGCTAAACATAGCTGCAGATAAGAAGTTGGTAGAGGCACATTTCGCCATCAACCCAATGCAAGCTCTCCCCATCATAAACCAAACGTATCCCGATGTTCAAGTTCACATACTGCCCGTAGAGGATGACCATTACTACGTGAGCTGATAAGCACCATCATGGCGGCATGCTCCAATTTGAGGAGAGGAGCTGAGCCACCAACACGACCAACGCAGACACTAGAAAAATACGTTCAACGTTTAAGGTATCACAATGTTCGACAATTCATATGACCCGCATTACGGAAACACAGCTGTCATAACCTTTTCAGGCATAAACGTGTACGACGATGTGTCAATTGCCAGCAATGACTTTGCCATACATGGCAATGGCATACAAGTCTATTCCCACACAGCAGACGCCTTTGGAGAGGGTGAAGTCACCTTTACTCAGGAAGACGGCGCAACTATAGCCAGCTTTATTGGAACACACGCTCATGAACTCACGCTAAATTTTGATAAAGGATTGGCAAGTATAACTTTCAACATTCCTCCGCTACTAGAACTCCTGGGCTGCGGTGGTGAGCTACTACCAGCAAATGAGGGTTCAGGGTATGCAGGTTTGGTAGTTTTGGATTCACGCTACGAGCCATCAGACGCGGTTGTTGTGGATACTGAAGGGGCCACAATACCTGTGCAGAATGAGGCAACCTCTGGCGCTGCCACAGAAAATGCAAGCGAAACCCCAGTATTGCTAGGATCCGCACCTGAGGAAACAGCAGAAAATGCGGGCGCGGTCTCAGAGCCATCGGATGTCGCACCTGGAAAGATGGTGGAAAGGAATTCCCAAAATACAGCTGGCCCTGAAGCAGATTTGTTATCCGCAACTGCGAGTGTCTTTGGCTGGATTTAACCACACATACCAGGGATCTTGCCTCGCAACACCTGGCTGATGCGCGCCGAAACCGGGCTCCTTCACTTGCGTATGCAAAGCAGCATTGCAACTATAGGGAGCCCACCCTGCTTCGTATAAATGAGGCCGACTATACGCATACTACAAAACAACAGGATGATCTGCATGGAATTCGAGCGGCTGGCTCCATATGTTCGCCCAGTTGGCAGCATAAAGACGCCCACCCGCGCAACTGGTCGGAATGGCGGGATTCGAACCCACGACCTCCAGTCCCCCAGACTGACGCGCTAACCTGGCTGCGCTACATTCCGTTTAGTTTTTTAACCAATGTATCTCGCATGCTCACCATGTCACGCAGCAGACGAACTAGGCTGCTCCTTTCTTCCACTACAACCTCAGAGGCGCTCTTCCTCCTTTTAAGCTCCAGCTGCGCTCCCCTTATGGTATACCCCCTGTCATAAAGCATGTGCTTAATTTTTTTTATGATGGCAACATTCTCCCCATCATACAGCCTCCTTCCACGCCTCTTAACAGGATTGATCTGCGGGAACTTGCTCTCCCAAAAGCGAAGCACATACTGCTCTACACCAACCTCTTTTGCCACATCACTGATGGTGCGGAAGACCTTTTCTTTAACTTCATCCGAAACCTCGTCCGAATCACACCGGGCCTGCAACAAATCGGTGGTCACGACTCTTCACCGTTTATCATGCGTTTCATCGTCACAGAGGGACAAAACGTCACGGTATTGCGTTCCTTCACGACGAACTGCTCCAAAGTTTTTGGATTTCTACCAATGCGCTCCTTCTTCTTCAGTACCTTGAACGTGCCAAATGAAGATATCTTCAGTAGGCCGCCCTTGACTAGAGAGGATACCATTTCATCAAGTATTTCCCCCACTAACACCAGCGCATCCTCCCGCGATATGCCAATCTCCCTGTTAATCATGTCAGCGAGCCTAGCCCTCGTAAGCGTCTGAGCCATAATTTAGCACCTAGCACAGAAGACCAGATAAGTCTACATCATCGGGAAAAAGTATCAAGTCCATATTAGGGAGCAAATTTCGCGATTAAGCGCTACAGGCTTGCCAGCGCTGATTCATATTGACAAAACGCGGGGATTTCCCATAGCTGCCAGCTTTGCTTAGTGACAATCTGCACAGAGGGCAATTGCGCAGTCTGTGTGACTCAAACACACTGCAGGCAACGCGGCCGGACCCTGCGTGATTCGCAGGGTTTGGCTTACTTTCATCGGCAAAGCCCTTTCCAAACCGTGCTCCGGGCCCTTTTGTTACTGTACGGAGTTAATTCCCCTAATCCTATTCAAGTGCGCATTAGATCCCGAGGCAGATAGACAGATTCTAGCATTGAGCACCCTACATCAACGCTACAAACAGGTAAAACAACCAGCGCATCCGCAGCTACTACAGCGAAGTGCGCAACTAAGAGGCCGGTGCATAGGCTGAATTAAGCGTAGGCTCGGAAGGCCGCGCGTCATCATTTTGGCTACCTAGCCGTACCCGAGCTACAGATCCCCAACCATGAGCAAAAACAAATATCTTCGGCATGCCATAATACGCCTTCAGACCGGTAAATGACGCCACAACGGATGCATACAGCACAAGTGGCACAATGTAGAAGTACATTGGAGCGCCCATGAAAGGGAAGTGCGGGATTTTTAATCAGCAACAGCAAAAGTGCACCTACTACACACTCTAGTGGTGACGAGGTGCACACTGTATGCAAACCTGCATGGCAACTGTGCGGCGCAAAACTTCAATCCGAGAATGCAGGGATGCACGGCGCTGTAGGAGACCCAACTACGTCTGAATCCATAAAAATCTTGTGAGTTATCCACTTGAAGTCCATAATTGCGAGGTGTGAAGGTCTTGTCTGGAGTTCGCTATGGTTCCCAAGGTGCTATACAATAAGTGCTTCATAGCTGCTTTTTGCGTACTTGCGGTTGCATCATTCATATTGATCGGAAGCGTCAATAACTATGAACTAGAGCTGGAACGGTCTTCAATAAAAATTCAGGAGATAGACTCAGACGAAGCCCTATACGGTTTAGTGTCGAAAATAGGCGCTGGCCCCACACTTCTGGTGCTATACACCTCCTGGTGCAGCAATTGCGTGGAGAAAATGCCAGAGGTTATAGGAATAATAAGTGCGTACAGGGGTGTTGAGCCCATAATAATTTCGCTAGATACGAACAGAGATAGACTTGCGGGATTTTTGCTATCACAAAAAAAAATAAACTTCGTGCCGTACAACGTGTCGTCCGCCTATCACGGCAAGCTTGCGTACGCTTTGGCAGGCAAGGGTGTACACTTTGATGGGAGAATACCGTACATAGCAGTGCTAGGGAACGGCAGCCTGCCCGCGGGCAATGTAACCAGCTCACAGGCACTGCGATCCATCATGGATTCCATAACCGTGGGGGAACGTAGAAGTGAGTGAGCGCGGCGCGCAAGTCTCGGTAATCATGGGCAGCAAGTCTGACTTTCGCACCATGAGCGCGGCAACTCTTCTTTTGGACGAGTTGGGAGTTTCATTCGAGGTCATGGTAATATCCGCTCACAGGACGCCTGACAGGCTATACAGCTTCGCGAAAGCCGCACACGAAAGGGGCGTCAAGGTGATAATTGCCGGCGCAGGTGGAGCCGCACACCTACCCGGTATGGTAGCCTCATTAACAGATATCCCAGTTATAGGCGTGCCGATAAAGAGTGAATGTTTGAATGGCCTGGACAGCTTGTTATCTATAGTCCAAATGCCCAGGGGTGCCCCTGTTGCCACTATGTCTATTGGGGCAGCTGGGGCCGCAAACGCCGCAGTATTCGCGGCTTCTATACTTGGGCTAAGCTATTCTGATATAAAGCACAAACTTGTAGAGTGGAAGGCGGAGCTTGCATCTGCAGTCAAGGTTTCTCCATTCGAGGACGGGGATTAGTGCCGCAATTTGCGATCGCCGTTCCTGCGAAGGCTACGGGGACGTTAATGCTGCAGAGCCGCAGGAGCAGCTCCCAATCCTAGAGCTGCGGGGGCAGAGCTCCCGATTTCGAGGGGTGTTGTGCGGCAGACTGTGCAGCCACGTTCGTAACATGGGAGTCGGGGGGATTCGTAGAAGCCCCGAGCGCTTCCTCCGGTATTCTTGTCGATTCAAACAACTCATTCGATAGAGCAGCCAGACGCTCACACACTCCGGTCATATGTTCAATAGAAACCCGCATGTGATCTATAGCCATGGATGATGTTGTCAAGTACGGAAGAAATACAAAAAACCCGTCCTGTGCATTTGTGAAATTCTTCAGCAGTGTTACTATTTGAGAATATTTAGCAGTATCAATTATACCCTGATCGTCTTCTGTGCACTTCATAGCCTTCTTTATGAAGGCTGCATACACGTCTTCGTTTTTGAACACACCTTTGCTGCCAAATAGCTGGTTATCTAGAGTACGTAGCACATTCCTGCAATGGTTCGCCTCATCAGTACCTGCGGGTCTCGCCTGATACGTTTTCACAGCTTGTGCTATCGCCTTACTCATTGCGAGTATCTTGTCGTACAAGTTGCCCTGTTGTGTACTAGATTCATCATACTTCACTGCATTAAGACACTTTTTGGCATCTGCATGTCTAATTATGGCATCTATTGCCGTTGAAGCATCCACCAGCGTCTTACAAACTTTATCCACGGAGTTTGTTTCGCAATTCCACAGTTTGTACATGGACTGCAGGTTCGTCATGCGGCTGTCTAGGGCGGTCTTCACTTCCTGCGCAACAAGCCCCTCACTTTTCTGCAGATAGTGAGAAACGCTCTTCCGGAGCTGCACAAAGCCCTCGCTAACCTCCGCAACCTTACTGATTACCTCGGAGATATGCCTCTGCACAGCTGAATCAATAAGGTTCTGGGTAGCACTCGCGGTATTGCGTGCGTCGTCAATAAGGGTTTTAACATCATCCAAATAGCGCGCCAGCTCATTACCCATTTCCCTTAGGCGCCCTTCTGTTCCCTCCAGAATGCTTTTAGTACGAGCTAGATTCCACTCTAGTGCTTCATCGGTGTGTTTCTTGATCTCCTCAGTCACACCTGGAATGCGCCTCTGAATGTCGTTAATTTCGTTGTCCAGGCGGAGCCTGAACTTGTGCATATCATCAAGCTCGCCTGCACACATTAAGATACCTTGCTGCACAAACTGCAGCTGCTTTATGCTGGTATCCGTAACAGACACCATAGCAGATTGAAGGGCGAGCTGGCCGTACGAAATCTTGGTTTGAAGCTCATAACAAGCGTTGTACTTTTCAACGCCGTTGTCGATCACCTCTGCAAGAGCTTTTCTACGTTTGTACCCACTGCACGTAACATATAACGCTAGGGAAATCGCTAAGACCAATAGCGGCAACGCTGCAGCGAATGCGATTTTAAGCTGCAGTGGATGTGCACCAGAAAATAGTGCTTTCATTCCATTTGAGAAGCCTTTGGAGAAAAGCCTGGAAATCGTTACAGCGTTTCGTATGAGTATTGCGGCTGATACAGAGAGCCCTAGCACCATCAAACAAAGTACCACGGGGGCTACTATTCCTTGGGTCTTATATGCAAGCTCCGCATACTTACTAAAGGCCTCATGTTGCTCATTGCGGGACTGTACGAGTTCGCTTTCTAACTGGACTAACTCTTTGTGAAGAACCGCAATACGGTTCTTAAGCTCAGCCAGACCTTCATCGCAGTCTTCTTTTTGGGATGGAGTGCCCCTTAGCTCTTCCTCACTTTGACTTGCTTCTAGTCCCTGGCTGCCAGACTTGCCTACGCCTTCATTTCGTGAATTCTTCTTGGATTCGGAATTTGAGTTGCTAGTAGTCCGCTGCTTAGTAGGCATAACTCCCCCACGTTGAACATGAAAAGAACGACGACCCGGACAACGAATGAGCAGTGCGCTCACAAACTTGATGCATCAAAAGGCTAATGTGGGTGCAGCCTAGCTAGGCTGCACATACCACGCGTACTACCCAAACGGGGACCTTTATGCATTGTCATGGATCCTACAGCCGTGAACCCAGCCACATGCTGCGTGGGGCTCAGGCTAACACAGTGATACGTATACAGCAACAATAACAGAAATTAGCGTGCACAATTTTCAGTTGTCATCAATGATATAGTAGTAAAGTGCTCATAAGCCCTACCATAGACTAATATTTGACATCCTTGGAAAATACCCTAAACAAGTGTAGCATTGTCTCCTATTCCTTAGCACGATTCTATGTGCGTTTGCGTTATGGTTATTGTGGCTGCGGGGAAGGGCAGCAGGCTTGGCACCACTGGGCTACCTAAGCAGTACGTAAAGATACACGAACAGGAGGTAATGTGGCACGCGATCGTTAGCTCTTTTGCGCCCTACATACATAGGGTGAGGGTGGTTATTGGCAGTGGGCATGACGCACTGTATCAAAATGCAATTAAATCTGTACCTGTAACCATAGCAGACAGGTTGCTACCTCCAGTGCATGGCGGCAACAGAAGGCAAGATTCCGTGCGTATTGGCCTTGACAGCTTGGAACACATTAACCCCGATCTAGTCGCCATTCATGATGCCTGCCGCCCATTCGCGCAAGCAATACCGGAAAACACAATTACCAGTGCGCTCGCTCTCCATTCCGGAGTAGTGCCTGTTTTATCTCCAGTTGAAACAATACACACCGTTGCTCATGGGTGCATAGCTGGAAGTGTTGACCGGGAATCGGCGCGCATAGTACAGACGCCCCAGGTGTATAAGTACCCAGACCTGCGTGCCTGCCACAGAAGAGTGCACAACGCAAATCCCGAAAAGTACTTCACGGATGATTCTGCTATCATGTTAGAATGCGGAATGTCTGTTGCAACCACCGAAGGACAATTCAACAACTTTAAGATCACCACGTCTGAAGATCTACTCAGGGCAAAATTGCACCTGTCTGGCGATATCGCGCTCCATGGAGTAACGAAGTGATCGATGCACATCAAACGTGTTGCAGAGCGTACCTAACCGCTGTAGAATGCTGCCCTTGTTGTTGCGGTTCCAGGTTATGCCCTTCAGGGTAGGCATAGGTTATGATGTGCACAGGTTTTCCTGTTCTCCCCCTGAAGGTGGCCACATAGTTGTGTGTGGAGTAGAGATAGCGTTCCACAAGGGAATTGAAGCACACTCGGATGGTGACGTAGGAATACATGCATTAGTAGACGCTCTACTGGGCTGCGTGGGAGAGGGAAGCATAGGGGAGCATTTCCCCAACACAGACCCGAGGTGGCAGGGCATGCGCTCCTCCCACTTTCTGTTAGAGGCACAAAAAAGGGCTCTTGCAAAAGGATATGCTATGTTGAACTTTGATCTGACGGTGGTCTGCGAACATCCGAAAATCATGCCTCATGTCAACAGGATGAAAGCATTTATGTCTCAGTTGTTGAACATGGATGCGTCAGCTATGAATGTTAAGGCCGTAACCACAGAGGGGCTAGGGTTCATAGGCAGGGAAGAGGGCATTGCTGCACATGCTGCGGTTCTATGCTACAGAGTGTCCCCTGCCACAAACTAGAGCGGCGGCTGCGGCACAGCATTGGTGTTCTCCATGTCCGGCTTAGCCACTACCACACCACATGGAAGTTTGAAATGCTCATCTGAAAGAACTGCGACAAGCAGCACTAGAGTAAATCTAGTATCTAAAATTCTTGTTAAGTGCTAGAATGCCCCCCATACGAGGGTCATATTAAGTTTACAATGGGATTAAATTGCGGAATAGTAGGGCTTCCTAACGTGGGAAAATCAACCCTGTTCAACGCACTTACTAAGACAGCGTCAGCGGAAGTGGCGAATTACCCGTTTTGCACGATCGAGCCCAACGCGGGAATGGCAGTGGTGCACGATGCGAGACTTAGAACACTTGCAGCTATTGCTGGCTCCCAGAAAATTGTGTTCAGCCAAGTGGAATTCGTGGATATTGCAGGGCTGGTCAGGGGCGCAAGTAGTGGCGAAGGTCTGGGAAATAAATTCCTGGGCCACATAAGAGATGTTGATGCGATAATGCACGTGCTGCGTTGCTTTGAAGATAGCGATATTAGCCATGTACACCAGGTTGTAGACCCAGTGAGTGATGCTGAGGTAGTAGAGGTGGAGTTAATCATGGCCGATATTGACAGCATAAAACGTCGCCTGCCGAATTTGGAAAAAGCAGTAAAATCCGGTAAGGAAGCCAAAAGCAAGTTGACTATTCTGGAAGATATTCTAGGAACCTTGGAGCGCGGGATGCCGGCGAGAAGCGTTACTGGTGACGTGGACCCGGACGAGCTGAGGCAGCTGCAACTTCTCTCAAGCAAACCTGTGATGTATGTCTGTAATGTGGGGGATGCTGACGCGGTGGAGGGCAATGCATTATCAAGCGCCGTAAGTAAAATGGCTCAGGAAAGGAACAGTAGGTGCTGCTTTCTATCGGCAAAATTGGAGTCCGATATCCTTAGCATTGATGACGAAGAGGAGAGGAGGATATTCCTGAAGGAAATCGGCCTAGAGGAGCCAGGAATAGATGTGGTAGTGCGCGGTATGTATGAACTACTCGATCTAATAACCTTTTTTACTGTAGGACCAAAAGAGGCCCGCGCATGGCCAATAAAGAAACATACAAAAGCAGATAGAGCGGCTGGGGTCATACATACCGATTTTGAAAAAGTGTTTATCAAGGCAGAGACCATAAGTTTTCAGGACTACGTGCAACACGGTGGCGAATCCGGGTGTAGAGACGCTGGGAAAACCAGATTCGAGGGGAGAAATTACATAGTCCAGGATGGGGATGTGATACATTTCAGAGTGAATCAGTAACCGGAGCACCCACGTCGTAACCTCGGGAGCTGTTCCAGAATCCCTCTACGCTCTGTTCCTTGCGTGTACCCACACTACTACATGTCCGTGCCGCCTACTGTTATGGCCTCTATCTTCAGTGTTGGTTGACCAACGCATACTGGTACATTTTGACCATTTTTAGAGCATGTACCAGTGCCGGCATCTAGTGACAAATCGTTTCCAACCATAGACACCTTTTTCAGAATATCTGGACCGCTGCCGATGAGCGTAGCACCTTTCAACGGGTGCCCCATTTTACCGTTTTCGATTATGTAGCTTTCCGAAGCTGAAAACACGAACTGACCGGAAGTAATATCGACCTGTCCCCCACCAAAATCAGCTGCATATATACCGCGCTTCACGCTTGAAACTATTTCGCCGGGCGTATAGCTTCCGGGCATCATGTATGTGTTTGTCATGCGTGGCATCACAACACTCTTATAGCTCTCTCTTCTCCCATTGCCAGTGGAAGATACGTTCATAAGCATAGAGTTCATATTGTCATGCATATATGAAACAAGTACCCCGTTGTCTATCAGCACATTGCAACGGGAAGCAGTGCCCTCATCATCTATGTTAAGAGATCCTCTGCGGCCCTCCATTGCACCATTATCAACAACCGTAATGCCCTCAGCAGCCACTTTGGTGCCCATAGCATCAGAAAATGCGGAGATTTTCTTGCGATTGAAGTCACTCTCCAAACCATGGCCAACAGCCTCGTGTAGCAACACTCCAGGAAATCCCGGTCCTAGTACTACGGTTATCTCTCCAGCGGGTACAGCCACAGCTTCCATGTTCACCATGGACTGGCGCAGAGCTTCATCCGCAACCCTCTTCCACCTGGCCTCACTAACAAATTCAGAGCATAACGCTCTTCCGCCATGGCCTGCCCTGCCACACTCTTTTCTGCCACCCTTTTCCAGCAGCACATATACGTCCAGCCTGACCAAGGGTCTCACGTCCCCCACTTCACTGCCGTCTTTTTTCACAATATGCACAACTTGCCACTGGGTACTGATTGCGACCTTAACCTGAGCTACGTGTGGATTGGCGCCGCGCAGATATGCATCAATATTTTGCAGAATATCAATCTTGTTTGCGAATGGGATCTCGCTTACAGGATTTGTCCCGGGATACAGCTGCGCACTACACTCGCGTAAGTCTACTAAATGAGCGCCTCTGTTATCGCCCGCGCCCTCAACTAGAGAAGCAGCTTTACGTATTTCATTCTCGTTTATCTCCGAAGAACATGCAATTACGGTACTATCGCCACAGAAAGCCCTGAAGCCAAAGCCCTTGCGGAAAGTAAAATCTGCACTTTTTACCACGCCGTTTTCTATGCTTAGAGATTCCGAGTTAAAGAATTCCAGGAACAGCTCCCCTCCATCTGCCTGATGCAACGCATTCTTGACCAGAACACCAAGTGTATCCCTGTCAACTTGCGCAAAAAACACCCTCTCCACATCGAAAACTTCCATTCCGACTCTTTTGCATGTATAAACTGTAACAATATACTTGGTGGTCTTGAATAATCAACTTAATTCGGGGACTTGCTTGCCCTTTCGTGGGTGGTTTCCGACAGTGCTAAAAGTCCGAATGGCGGAATTGGTAGACGCGCTAGCTTCAGGTGCTAGTGACCTCGCGGTCGTGGAAGTTCGAGTCTTCTTTCGGGCACGCTTGCCGCGTGATGCGCCCCAACGCAACAGTACGGTCATGGTGGTTACTGGCTCGCGGCTACAGCGGCAAACAAGTATGCAAACCACATGGCACGTCAGCCCCTATGGTTCCTGGCCTACAACAAGGCAGGAGTAATGGTTTCTCTACGTACAATCTCAGTAGACACTGCTTAGGGGGCTCGAATTTAAGCTCCGTACAGTGGGGCATTTCTCGAGGCATAAGTGCGCTTCGGTTTACAGAAAATTAAATGTGTTGTATGTTCCGACGTAGGAGTTCTAACTAAAGACTGATTCCCCAACTTTTCGAGTTGTTATGCCACGTAAACCTAGCGCGCATTCGCGTTTTCCGGGGGACAACCCTGGCACTCCCTCAAGCCTTGGTACGACAACTGCGGAATCAGGACACCGGAATCCCATGCACAGCCACGTCCATTGTGTAAAAGCGCTTGACCTCCAGAGTGGGGGTGCATCAACATGGGCCAAAATTGATGCCATAAATCGCATACCGGTAGTCTCATCCTTGCTTATGTTCTTGTCATCTCCGCGGGCACAGGAAACTTCCGTTCCGTTGCTTAGGGAGCCCGAGCACCAAGAAGATGCACATCACACCACACAACATTCCATTATTCCGCCCGTTTGCGTTACTGGACATGTAGCTGAAGACGTGCGCGGAGACAAGCGGGCAGTGATGACTTTCTCCATTACCGCAAATCCTGGGGAAGCCATGGACATGTTCTCGCGTCGCGCCACCTATACACTGTGCAACTTTTGTAACATGTATGTCCTTCCAATATTCCTGTTGCACACGCTGAGCGAAACAGAACCTGGTGCCCACCGTGAAGTTATTGGAACAATGTTGGGACTTTCTTTGGGGGCCTGCATTCAAGGCAAGTACCATGGGCGTGACCTCAACCCTCACATTCTGTACGAGGCAGCTAGTAATGGGTGCTGTAGGTTCTCACTCATACCTGGCAACGCCATAATGTACGAGGTTTCCAGGCTACTCAGGGAAAATGCAGAAGTGCGCCAGGTTACGCTGCGAGTGGAAATACATGGCAATTTCCTTACAGATAGCCACAGCAAGTTTGTGCGGGAAAACATCCAAGCTTGGCGCTCCATGCTGAAAGCAAGCCAGGCACTGCAGCTTTGCCGCCATTTGCTGACCACTCAAAACCACTCAGAGCGTCAACAGGCTGCGTCGAGCGAAGGCGGTAAATGGAAATTTTCGCCGCACAACCTGGGAGCAACTTGCGCAATTTTTTACGATCAAAAAAAGCCTTGGTCGCTTGACGGCGCTGGTAAACCCATAATTGCGGGATGCGTTTTTACCTACGGGAAACACGCATCAAACTTGGGAAGTTGTACATTTCCCATAACAGGAAAGGTAACTCGCATGGGCATTGTGTCCCTGCACAGGGTGCGTGAAGACCTCAAGTGCATGAGTGAGCTCCCGGAAATATTTCCCTATCACCTGGCTCTAGATGCAAGGACACGAGTAAGTGGAGACCTAGCGCGACATCACGCAGTGCCGGAGTGCGGTGCAACCGGCGCCGTCAACGGGCACTACAGGCTTGCAGTAATAAAAAGCGATTGCGGTTCGAGGCAATCAGTAGCGCATCTGGCTAGGTACATTTGCTTAATGTCGTCATGCAAACAGTTTTGTGGCAGAGAGTTAGTGGTGTCAGCGGGGGTGCTCTTCCAAGTCCAACAAAAACAACATACCCCTCATTTGGGGGTGCCCCAGTTCAAAATGCTGGAACGCATACATAGTGAGCGGCATCCAGCATCTACATCTGTTAGGCAAGTTGAGGAAGAACTACAGTTTGTGTTTAGTGTTGTGGAAAATCAGTCGGAGTTCATGTGCGCAGTGGGCGAAGTCTTCTCGGCAGCACGCGCCACTAGTGCGGCGCTCAACTCGCTGGTTGAATGCGTAATATTTGTTGAAGAAAAGGCGCCGCGTAGTGCCCAGCAAGTTCGTGGTATAGATGCTATAGTTCCTAGTAGACGACCCAGGCACATGTCTGGTGGCATTGATACGGCGCTTCCACCAGCAACAGGGGAAAAAGTTGCGGTCATAACTCGGCGCTACGGAGCACAGAGCGGCCACCCCGCGCTCCACCATGGCGGCGATGGTCAAGAGACCCCATTACACAAAACGCGTTCAGATCCCACGTTACATGTAAGCTTCCGCACACGGGCAACCAGTGATGTTGCAAATGCGGAATCTGGGGATGAAAGCAGAGAGAGCGCCTTGTCTCCACTGCGCCCGGTGGCACAGTCCAAAATTGGCATTGGCATGCAGTCACGGTGCAGCCTACGCAAAACTGAACCATCACCCGAGACTAGTGTTGCTCTCACAGAACAACAAAGCAGCGCATGGAGCAAGTTTTCATCAGTAATGCAGCGCTTTACTGGCCTATTTGTGGCCCAGCATAGCGGGCTCGCAACAGATGCAGATGGATTAGCGGGGGCATCTGAAGAGCGCGCCCCTGCAGACGAGATGCAGGAATCCGAGTTAGAGGAATACATCCAACCGGGACTACAGCATATCATGGGTGAAGGCGCCGCGCACGCTCGGTATGCACCATCACAAGCGCCGGAAGCGGCAGCCCCTGCAATGGAAGAAAATGCGCCTATAGGTTCCTGCATGCGGGATATATGCAAAGAATTTCCATCTAGCATGTCATGTAAGATACTAATAGCATCCCTACTGGCTGCGGCTATGGTTGCTGCCCTCTATGTGGGTGCAATAAGGTACATGCTTGCCGATACTTATGTAGTAAGCTGTGATATTGCAATTGCGGCAGGGTTGTCGTGCACAGTAGTTCTGGCATTGATCGCCTCGTTAGTTGTGGAACGCTTGCTACGCAACAATCCTGAAACGCTTCAAGAATTATCTCCTGTACTGCAAGCCGAACCCGGTACCGGGCAGGTGGCGGGGCGTGTCTGAAGTTCCCAAGGGCGCCCTACAAACACTAAACTGTTTGCACTACTTGTGCTTTGTGAATAAGATGTGCCGTGTTGCACTCCAGGGGGCATATGGCGCTGATCACCGTAAGAGAGGCATTGCGTCGGGCAATGGAAGAAGAAATGGAGCGCGACCCTAGCGTGTTCCTCATAGGAGAAGAAGTCGGAGAATATCAGGGAGCGTATAAGGTTAGCCAAGGACTTCTGGAGAAATTTGGTCCCAACAGGGTGGTGGACACACCTATCAGCGAGCACGCGTTTACTGGCATTGCAGTGGGAGCTGCGTTTCGCGGCTTGAAGCCAATTGTGGAGTTTATGAGCTTCAACTTCTCCATGCAGGCAATGGACCAAATAGTGAATTCTGCAGCAAAGACGAATTACATGTCTGGGGGACAGCTTGGTTGTCCTATTGTGTTCCGTGGGCCTAATGGTGCGGCTGCAGGGGTCGCGGCACAGCACTCCCAATGCTATGCGTCATGGTATGCGCACATCCCCGGCATCAAGGTGGTCGCCCCGTATTTTGCTGCTGATTGCAAGGGCATGCTCAAGTCCGCAATCAGGGACCCTGATCCTGTGATCTTCCTGGAAAACGAAATTGCGTACGGGCATCAGCACGAGATTTCAGATGAAGAACTAGATCCTGATTATTTAGTTAAGATAGGCAAAGCATCGGTAGTGCGTGAAGGGTCAGACTTGACTATTTTAGCGTTTTCACTGCAGTTACAGTACGCACTGGAGGCAGCTGACACGCTAATGGGTGACGGGATAAGTGCAGAGGTCATTGACCTGCGTACTATACGCCCTTTGGATAAGGAAACTATTTTGCAGTCGGTACGAAAAACTAACAGGCTGGTAACCGTGGAGGAGGGGTGGCCATCCCACGGAGTTGGTGCGGAGATCGCAGCATTTGTGACCGAGTTTGCATTTGATGATCTTGATGCTCCGGTGTTGCGAGTGGCTGGCAAGGAGGTTCCTCTGCCATACGCATCTAACCTAGAAACCCTGGCGCTTCCGCAGATAGGCGATATAGTAAGCGCAGCGCATGAGGTCTGCTACCGCAAGGTGTAGCCAGTCTACACCAGGCATGATTAGCAAGTTTGGGCTGAATGCCGCTCACGCTAGAACGTGGAAAATGTGGGTAGTGGGGCGTGTCATGTATTGTGCAGGCAGGGATTGCGCGCTACAATGCAGAAGTTTCACTATTCCAGTACAGGCTGTGCCTACGTGGGTTTACGAGTATCACCGTTGGATAGAAGCGCTACATGTTATCTCAGTCATTTCCTGGATGGCAGGCATGCTGTACCTGCCCAGGCTGTACGTCTACCACTCAGGAGTGAGTCATGGCTCTGAAAGCAGCACAATGTTATCTCTGATGGAACGCCGCCTACTGCTTTATATTGTAAACCCTGCAATGCTATTCACTGTTGCAACTGGGTTGCTGTTAGCGGTTGCGGAAAAATATTACATATTTCTCTGGTTCAAAATAAAGTTCCTACTGGTCCTCACCATGCTGGTAGTGCACGCCATGCTGGCTAAGCACGGTAGAGATTTCAGACGAAATGTGCGTAAGCGTTCTTCCGCATATTTTAGAGTGCTAAACGAAGTGATCACTGCACTGATCTGTGCCATAGTGGTCATGGTAGTAGTGCGACCGTTTCAGTAGCAGCCACATGCCAATGCTGGATGCGGAACAGCCGGGCAAACTGCAACCAATACCCAGAACTAATGCACAAAAACACAACCGAGCGCTTGCCAAATTGCGCACCACTCCGCAACTACAATACGGGACCACAGACAAAACTGTTTGACTTTTCAGCGGCATGCAGTTTAGAATTCAAGCCGTTATGTGCTCTTTGGTGGGTGCCAGATGGCTGCAGTGGTTACTCCGGAATTGGACGCGGGTTTCGTCGCGCGCGACTTCCGTCTTAAGTCTACCGATGGTGGCTACTATGGGCTGGACAGCTTCCAGGGCAGCAGCGCCTTTTTGGTAATGTTTATATGCAACCACTGCCCGTATGTGAAGGCAGTGATTAAGCACCTGGTACGCGATGTGAGGTCTCTTGCTGAGGATTTTGGTGTGGGAGCTGTGGCTATTATGCCCAATGACACGCACGCGTATCCGGAGGACTCTTACGATAAGATGGCAAAGCTGGCACAGGATTTGGCCTTTCCGTTTCCATATGTTATTGATGAAGACCAGTCCGTTGCAAAGAGCTATGGCGCGGTTTGCACGCCTGATTTCTTCTGCTTTAATAAAGACATGAAGTTGTGCTATAGGGGCCGGTTTGACGATCCTAATAGGGATTGGGAGCTTGACCCTAATGGTAGAAGCGAGTTGTTTGAGGCAGTCAGGTTTGTAGCGGAAACCGGCAAAGCTCCAGGCGGCCAAGTGCCCAGCATTGGTTGCTCAATAAAGTGGCGTCCTGGTTGAGCCTGCATCCATGAACCATGCGAGCCACCTATTAGATGTTATTTTACTGCTCTCCTCGGCAGTAATCGTGGTTGTTACGTTTTGGAAGCTGCGCGTCAGCCCAGTGTTGGGGTATTTTGCCGCAGGTGCAGCGATCGGGTCGCATGGGTTTCAGCTCGTGGAGTCATCTGCAGTAATCAGCGGCCTTGGTGAGTTCGGCGTAGTATTCCTGCTATTTCTCATCGGAATCGAACTAACTTTTGAGAGACTGGCCGCTATGCGGCTACACGTCTTTGGGTTCGGGACACTGCAGGTCATTGTTACGGCGACACTTATTTGGTGTATAGCCAGGGTCTTCGGTGTGAGTTCTGAGAGCTCTGTGGTCATAGGCGGAGCCTTGGCAATGTCCTCTACGGCGATTGTCCTACAGGTGCTACACGAAAAGGGGCAGCAGTCAACCCAGGTTGGCAGGCTGTCCGTCGCCATCCTGTTGCTGCAGGACTTTGCAGTCATTCCATTGATAGTGCTGCTTCCGCTGCTTGCAGGGGAATCTGACAGCTTAGTTGCGTCACTTCTGCATGCATTGTTAAAGGCCGCAGCAGCCTTCGCGCTGATCTTCATATCAGGGAGGCTCCTGCTTAGACCGTTGTTCAGCACCATAGCAATGGTGAAAAGCAATGAAGCATTCATGGCAGCCACGCTCCTAGTAGTGTTAGGCGCAGCGTTTGTTACAGAAAACTTCAATTTGTCCATGGCTCTCGGGGCATTCGTTGCTGGGTTGCTTGTTGCAGAAACCGAGTACAGATACGACGTGGAGCAGGCGGTTTTGCCGTTTAAAAAACTGCTCATGGGGTTGTTCTTCATGACAGTTGGCATGTCCACAGATACGGGGTTGTTGATCAGCAAATTGCCCCTAATTCTCGCGCTGTCTTTCGCACTCATCCTGCTAAAGTCATCCATAATCTGCATACTGTGCAGGTTTTTCGGATTCCAGCTTGCTGTGGGTATGCACGCTGGGTTATTGCTGTGCCAGGGGGGAGAGTTCGCTTTCATCTTGTTTGGTCTTGCAGCCGAGAAAGGTGTGCTGTCGTATGATCTGGCGCAGATGCTCATGATGATAGCAACGGTGACCATGGCACTCACGCCACTTCTGGTCTCTCTGGGAAGCTGGATCTCTGGGTTGCTAACCAAAAAAAACAAGACGGCCTTTTCATCACAGGAGTTGGTGCTTGATACCAAAGATCTTGATCAGCATGTGATTGTGGTCGGGTTTGGCAGGGTAGGCCGTATAGTAGCGAAAGTGCTGACTGCGGAACATGTAAACTACATTGCGTCTGATATTCAGCCAGTGGTGGTAACTGCGGGCAGAGAAGAGGGATTCCCGGTATATTTAGGTGATCTCACAAAACTTGAGACCCTGACATCCATGGGAATTGCGCGGGCAAAGGCAATCATTATCGCGATCAATAACAGCGTCACAACAAGGAAGATAATATCTCTCGTCGCGCATAACTTCCGTGACACAATAATAGTGGTGCGCATTCCTGACCTGACAAACGCTGCAACCTACAGGAAGCTCGGTGCTCATTATTTAATTCCCGAAACGTACGAAACTGGCTTACAGTTGGGTGGAGTAGCTTTGAGCATAAGTGGATTCAGCACAGATGCAATAGCGTTGCTGCAGGACGCTTTGAGGGCTGAAGATTACGGACACATCGAAGAGTAAGCGCCAACTTGGCACACCGCGCATCGTAGATGTTGGGGCTATAGAGTGATGGTTGCTGGTGATAATTTTGGGGCCTTTCGTGTGAGGCTTGCTTATAATCCCATGCGGTACTACCGGCGGTATTACTTTCCCGTATACCCATCAACGCCACGTGCTTGGTATTGACGCACCACACCTTCTGTGATACGAGGGTGGAGGGGGAGTGTTTCTTTCTTAAGGTTTTATGTGATGCCCATGTGCTCTGTTGAACTGAATGACCCTGTGCTGCTGGCTTGCGAGCTTATGTCTTACCCCAGCGTGACCCCCGACAGAAGCGAAGCAATACCATTTCTGGCCAAGTTGTTATCAAATTTAGGGTTCGTGTGTGAGATCTTATCCTTCGGAGATGGAGATATAGAGATAAAAAACCTCTACGCTCAGCGCGGTGAGGGGCGCCCCAACCTTTGTTTCGCCGGCCATACAGATGTAGTGCCCCCTGGAAGCAATGCTTGGCGTTTTGACCCGTTTTCCCCCAAAGTGGAGAACGGCATCCTGTGGGGGCGCGGGGCGGTAGACATGAAGGCTGCAATATGCGCGTACATATCTGCTGTCTCCCAATTTGACTCAGTACCTGGATGTTTAAGCTTTGTTATTACTGGCGATGAAGAAGGGTGCCACGGTGAGTATGGAACAAAGTCTGTTTTGCGCTGGATGAAGTCCAAGGGTATTGAGATAGACTATTGCATTGTGGGGGAACCTAGTAGCCGGGAGCGTATAGGGGACGCGATTAGCATAGGGCGAAGGGGTTCTATAAACTTTAAGCTGTTGTGTCGAGGAGTGCAGGGCCACGTCGCGTATCCTAATCTCACACACAACCCCATAAATGACTTGTTGCGCATTCTGTGCAAAATAAATGACACCCGTCTAGACGACGGCTCAGAGCATTTCACGCCTTCAAACTGCGCAATAACGAGTGTAGATGTTGGCAATAGTGTGGAAAACGTTACGCCAGCATCCGCAAATGCAGCATTCACCATAAGGTTTAATGACTGTCACACGGCAGAGTCCCTGTATCGGAATGTAGATGCAATATGCTCGTCAGTTACGGACAAATACACGCTCTCTTACAAGAGTCTCCGCGGCGCATTTGTCAATCAGCCATGTGACAGCACTAGGACTTTATTGTCCGTGATAAAGGAAATTACCGGGTTGGATGCCGAACTTAGAACGTGTGGAGGAGTGTCTGATGCTTGCTTCGTCAATGAGCACTGCCCAACAGTTGAGCTTGGCCTGTCACACAAGACTGCGCACAAGGCCAATGAGCACGCCCCAGTAGCTGACATACTAGCACTTACAGAAATCTATAAAAGGTTCATTGGAAGGTTCTTTTCCATTGCTTAGGACCGTGGCGCGCAAGGCCTTTGACGCACTATTTCCGAGGGTATGTGCAAATTGTCTAGCGATAATCAGAAAGGAAAATGTTGTGTGTGACACGTGTGCACGGGCAATCAGGTTTTTGTGGGAAGATTTTTGCGTTGTCTGTGGAACTGTGGTGAGGCAGCGCGCTAGCACATGTCTTGGATGCATGTCCCGACCCACACATGTGTCAGCGATCAGTTCCGTGTTTGCATACGATGAGCGTAGCAAAAACATGGTGTTGCGATTAAAGTTTTGCGATGACCTATTTCACGTTAAAGAATACGCACGCTGGATGTCTGAAAGGGGTAAGACTGTGCTGGAGGGCGTGGACTTCATAGTACCCGTACCTACGCACAGAATGCGCCTACTGCGCAGGAAGTACAATCAGGCTGCATTATTGGCTCAAGCTGTGGGTAGGTACAGCGGGATACCGTCAGATGTATTTGTGCTACAAAAGCTCAAAAACACTTCGCCCCAGCGCAATCTTCCTGCCAACGTTAGGAAAAGGAACGTACATGGAGTGCTCGCGGTCACAAATACGGACAGAGTACAGGGTAAGGTGATAGCGCTCGTAGACGACGTAATAACCACAGGAGCCACCATTGCCGCTTGTGCAAGCATCCTCAAAAGCGCAGGAGCTCTGGAAGTACGCGCTTTGACGCTTGGCAAAACCTTGCTTTAAGCACCAAGCGAGGCACGTGCAACTCAAGTTTGAGATCCAAGGGCCAATTACTTTCAATTACTTATTACTCCTCGCAGCTGCTATCATGATTTGGGCTCTCCCCCATCCTC
>NZ_JAOTBG010000019.1 GCF_025628805.1 Anaplasma capra | reverse complement strand
CTACAATTACTAGCGGTGCAGCAGATTGCTGAGAAGAGTGCTGAGCTTGGTACGCAGATTGCTGAAGAGAGCAAGAAACAAACTTGATGCCTTGACCGCGGATACAGCTTAGATTCCGGTTTTCTCGATCGCAGTGCGGGTATACGAGTACATAGAATAGACTGACAGACAGGCTGCACCCCAAAGGAGGATCTCTCCAATTCTGGTCATCACCTCACCATCGCTAATTATGAGCACCCCTGTCGATACCATCTGCGCAACTGTTTTGAACTTACCCACGTTACTTACCGGAAGGTTGATATTTGCAGCTATGAGAAATTCGCGCATCCCGGATACCAGAACCTCCCTACAGACAACAATGACAACACACGCAACGCACAGCCCAGTTATCCGCCCCACGTGTACCAACATGACAAAAGTGGAAAGTACTATCAGCTTGTCCGCGACAGGATCGAACAATCTTCCAAATCTAGACTGTGCACCCCACGCGCGAGCCAGGTATCCGTCAAGGAAATCGGTAGCACATGCGAGCAGGAATATGACCAGCGTCACATACCTAGCATAGTCATAATCCACATAGAAGCTGGAAACCACAGCAGGTATAGCTAGAACCCGAAAAATAGTAAGCGCATTAGGCAAAATTTTCCTCAAACTACTCCCCCTTCAACCCGCAGCGCGCTCTTCGCACAAAACACCACACTAAAGGACCCAACAGCCGCGCACCGGATACTTGGAAAGCTCGATCGACGACACCTCAAACCAGCACAACGAAGCGCGCTCCGCGCTGATACGAACCTGTTTAAACCCAGAAGCATACCATATAATGGATATTTCAGAGGCTAACTGCAAGCCTAAAATACGCATTGGTACCACAACAGCAGGTTCACGCTGCTATTTTGTCACCCAAAAGTTTATAGCTGTTCCGATAAGTCGCGTGAGCGAGCCCTAGCCCCACCTTTAGATTCTAATATGGATAAATGCGAAGTCTAAAACTGCTAAAAAGCCCCACGGTTCCTCCCCGTATCCCATCCAGAACACCACTTACTACGGCATGTGCTAAGAACACACAACCAAAAACTAAAAAATCATTCTGTGTATTCGCACCACAAACGCATGTGTAGCCGTTACTGTTGTGCAACGATCGTCTTGGCCACTTTAGGACACACACGCAATAAAACAATACGTTGCACTGTAGGGAAATATCGCGCATTTACTGGGCTGTATTCTTACTACCAAGTAGAAGACAGCCATGGAGCCTATGCTGCTAGTCACATATATCTCAAGATGACAACCTTTTTATTTGCCTATGACAATAATTGCATATACTATGTGCTCGTCTTAACCACGGCTTTCATATGGCTTTTGTTGATGACAACAACGTAAAGGTGTGCCGTGGGTGGATTCTGGTTGGGGTCCACGCCTTGGGAATTTCCGGAATTTTGTCGATACTGATAGTCTTCTTGAGGATGCCGTTTCTCAAGTCAATCATCACAAACGCAGACAGAGTGTTTGACCTGTCGCTAGTAATACACGTTGATCTCTCAGTGATAGTGTGGCTGTGCTCAATATCCTCTGCACTGGTTAGCATGGCTGTGCACAGGGAGTCGAAATACCTGGCACACTCTTGGACGATATCTGCAGTAGGCACCGTACTGATGGTATTGTCAGCACTTTTCAAAGATGCAACTCCGGTAAAGAGTAACTACATTCCCGTCATAGATAACTGGGTTTTCTTCACGGGATTGGGCTTGTTCTTCTGTGGCGTATTGCTTAACACCCTGCCATGGAAGGTAAAACGTCAAGGACAACACACTGACGTTCCCCTACTGGTGGGAATTCATGGAATGTCCGCAATGATGACTGCAGTAGCGTTCTGCTTTATCACTGCATACTCCGTGACCAGCAAAAATCTGGAAAGCCTGGTTTTCTATGAGAGAGTTTTTTGGGGGGCAGGACATCTTCTTCAGGGTGTTTTTGGTCAGGCGTTCCTGGTAGTGGTATTGCTAAAAATCAGGAACGGGCGCTTTACGCACCCCTACTTGGTGAGCGCAGTGTTTGTAATCAATGCCCTATCTGTCATAGTAGCATCCGCATCGCATGTCATATACCCATCAGATTTTGCATCACTAGCAACCTTCTTTACATGGCATATGAGGATAGCGGAAGCCGTGGTGCCCCTGTTTTTGTTCGTGTTTGCAATTGGCAATATGAGACCCCTATTTCAACGCGACAACAGACACCTTCTATATTCCTCGGCAATGTTCACCTACGGCAGTATCCTGGGTATTCTGAGCATGCATGGCACAGTCACAATACCTGCACATTACCACGGGTGCGTAGTTGGAATAACAGCGGCCTTCATGGGGTTTGTGTATCTAAATATGCCACAGTTGGGCTACAGAGAAGTTAGCCAAGTCTGGCGCAATATACAATTGTGTGTGTACAGCGTGGGGCAAGCGCTGCACATTACGGGTCTGGAGCTGTTGGGCGGATACGGGGCGCTGCGCAAGGTAACGTATCTGCCAGATGCCGCATCAGCTTTGGCTCGATATTGCTTCTCCATAGGTGGTGCTATGGCAATCTTGGGCGGTTTCCTGTTCGTTTTGCTAGTTTTAGTGTGTGTGTATCGTGGCAGAAAAACAGAATATGGTACCTGACGGGCGCATCTCTCCCCAAAGTTGCCCCGTTTGCCGTGCAAGGTATTTAAAAATTTACCACGCACTTGTATCATCAATCCACAGGTGTCTCGAGTGAAGACAGTACCAACCACAGTCGGGAATGCGTCGCTGGATCCGGAAGTGCCAACACCTGTGTGCGTCTTTTTTGATCACATCATCACTAATAATTCTATGATCATCAGTTGGTTGCGGAAATGGTGGCCGCGTGTGGTGTGCGCTCTTCTCGTGCTACCGTCAATCACGGATGGCTCTAGTTCCGGTGTTACAGTCCCTTGGAAGATACGAGAGTCGGAGGTGCGTGGCTTCACAGAAATGCTGGAACACGCTGATAGGGGAAACTACGCAACCACATATCGCGTTGCCAAAAAACTCGGAAAGGAATACGTAGTACTCACTAAGTGGTTGCGGCTGCACCACAGCTGCGTTTCCCAGGAGGAAGTGGACAACTTCAGAGCAATCCACCCAGAGTGGCCAAACCCCGTTGCTGCTCACACCAAAACTTCTGTCACAACATCCATATCTGAAGTAAAACCCAAGTGTGGGCATCTCAAAAAGAGCGAGGTCTTCCTCAATTACAGCACTTTACCCAGGGATGCACTCATATCGGTGGCTGACCGCCTATTATGGACAAAAAAGATACGGTCTGCGGAATACATAGCAAATAATCTAGGAGAGGAAAAAGGCCTAGTTACCGCAGCACGAATAGGGCTTAGGCGCAACAAGAAGGACTCGGACAGCCTGGCCGTGGCGTATATGAGCTCTGATTTTGGGCTTATGTATGACTACATAACCTGGTGCATTAGGAACAAGCAAATCAGCGAAGAAATATTGCACCTGATGTCCGCGATGCCCAAAGACCGGAAATACCACAGGGAGCTTTGGTATCTCTACAAGCTGTACATAGGTGATATCATATACTACAAGCTTTCCAAATTCTACGAGGTCGCTTATGCGCTGGCCAGCGACTATGCAACAAGGATTAGAGGCACCAGAACGTTGCCGGAAGTGCACTGGCTGCTCGGGTGGATAGCGTTCAAATGCCTCAAGGATTACGAAGCCGCTCACGCGCACTTTTCAGATTTCTATGACACTGCAAAGATGCAAGAGCATAGAAGCAAAGCTGCATATTGGGCTGCTCGCTCCGCCGAAATGTTGAACGACGACGACACATCCCTTGAGTGGTTTAGGCTGGCAGCGTTACATAAGACCACCTTCTATGGTCAACTCTCCCTATTGCAGTTGGGTGTAGATAAAATATCACTCGATAACCAGGGAACCAGGTACAGCATCATACATTACCTACATTGCAAAAAAAACATATTTGCCAAAATTGGGTACATGCTGTCTAAAGTGCAACGCAACGATATCGCAGATCTGTTTGTCCAGCACGCAATAAGAAACACCTATAGCCCAGAAGTTGCTGGTATGATAACTGAGCTAACCCTATCCAGTGGCAACACCCATTCGGCACTGAAAGGCGCGGAACGCATAGAGTCAAAGCTCGTGCTGCCTGAGAGTCTATATCCGCGACAGCACCTGGCAGTACATGACCACCATCAGGAAATAGTGTTGTCGATAATTAGACAGGAGAGCAAATTCGACAAGACCGCGAGAAGCGGGGCCAACGCGGTGGGACTTATGCAACTGCGCCCGTCAACAGCAATGGAATTGGCAAGAGACCTTCAGATGGAATATCGGGAAAGCGATCTTCTGGATCCGGAGTATAACATAACGTTGGGACATCACTACCTGAAGAAATTGCTCAAGGCATACGACAACTCCTTGGTACTGGCCTTGGCAGGCTATAATGCCGGACCCGGAAATGTGAACCTATGGATAAAAAACTTAGGAGATCCTAGGGAGCTGAAGTCAAGCGCAGAACTTGCAGTGTGGATAGAGTCTGTACCCTTTCCCGAAACTCGTATATACATACAGAGGGTACTTGCCAATCTGCAAGTGTACAATGGGATGTCAGGCAAGCTTATGACCCTCGGCCAGTAGGTGGCTCACCATTTGGCAAGGCACATCTGGCTTTGCAGGCATAATACGCGTATCCCAGAATCCATGTAAACGCAAGAAGATACCACGTTATGGCGTACTCCAGGTGGTCACGCCTAACTGACAGCGGGAAGTTGGCATTCAGCGCTCCAAAAACTGTTGTGTGATCTCCCCATAATATGCAAGGCTCCAGATCTGGGAGTTCTATGCGCTCTGACATTCTTCGTATGTCAAACCAAAACCACAGATTCTCCTCAGGGTTATTTCTCACCACCCAATTTGCCATGCTCCTGAGCTCACAATGCAATACACCACTAATAAATCGCATTCCCTCATCGCTAATGCCAGCAATCTCGCTTTCATCAACAAACATCCCTCTATTCACTAAAACATGCCTGCCATCCACAAGCGTAAACGGCTGGAGGAAGTAGTATCCGGCCCTCCCAGCAAAAACTCGTATGTGCTCTGCGCCTTTGAAGGCGCCTTGCAATTTTACCCTTCTGTATGCATGGGCGCGAAGCTCCCCTGGGGGAAGAGAGACGGGCTCCGTACGCATTTTTTCAATAATCTGTGACTTCCACCGCAATCTCAAAAGCTGCCATGTTCCCAGTGATATAAGCGTAGCAAAAGGTATCAGACACCCCGCTACTAACAACACCCACCCAGTTTTGCCACGTACCTTAAATTGCATACACCACAGATTTAAAAACAGCACCCGAGCCTCCGCTGCCAGAGACTACCAATAATCGGGGCACTGCGCCACATTTGCTTTCCGCATTAGCATTCCTACCTGCCAAACGCGGGACACATACTTGGTTTCAGTTGACACGAAGTGGTTTAAGTGCCATCACATGCATCGCTGCTCGATGCTTTATATCTGTGTGGCACGCTGTTGTGCGTGAGCAAGGTTAATACTTTGTGAGCTTTTGCCTCCTAAAATGTGGAGGATTTGCGGGTTGGTTTGGGTGTACATGGGAAAAATAGGCCCGAGCATTCGTTATCTGCTGCCTCCCTGCGGATTGACTCAGGCAGTGGTTGCACTGTGTGTGCTTCTGTTCGGCGTTCTACACTGCAGTAGCACGTACGCAGATGCGCAGGAAGACCCAAGGCAGATTTTTGCGAAAGACACGAGTAATTTAAAGAAAACCTCGAACACCAAGCGCGATTTCAGGGAGTTTATAGTCAAGTGCAATGCCAAGGGGGTTGCCCCAAACTTCAAAAAAGAGTTTGGAAGCAACCTTGCCGGTGCGGATTTTAGCGAACTGGACATGCGTGGAGCAGTATTCGAAGACGTAAACCTCATACAGGCAAATTTCAGACACAGCAATATCTCCAGTACCACATTTGCACGATCCGACATGCGTGGGGCTAATTTCTCAAACACCGATCTTAACAGGTCTAGGTTTGAGGAAGTAGATCTCAAGTTCGCTAATTTCTCGCTCGCAGACCTAAGTGAGGTGAAAATCAACTCCTCTGATGTCAGCTATGCCTCGTTTCTTGGCGCAGATATGCAGTCAGCAGCGATAAAGAACTCGCAAGGGCTGCATACAACATTCACAAACGCTGACCTAAGTGCCGTATCGATACTGAACTCAAACATGCGTCATGCAAACCTTCAGGACGTTGAAGCCGTTGGCATGGTGATACAAGACAGCAATTTAACATCTGCGAGTCTTTTCGGAGCCGGTTTGAATAGCGCTAGAATACAAAACTCCGTGCTGCGGGATTCTATAATGTACGGAGCACACATAAGCTTTGCAGACCTCACAGGAAGTGATCTAAGCAATGCAAACATGGAAATAGCTAGTATCTACTCCACGAGTTTTCACAACGCCAAACTCATTAACGCTAACATGTACTCCACCGACATATACCATACTGACATGAGAAATGCCGATCTCAGCGGCGCTATCCTCGGCGGAGCGGTACTAGTGGGCGTCAACCTGCACAACGCAATACTAGCCAAGTCCCTATTAAAGGGAACTACGGTATCAGAGTGTATCATCACAGAGTCAGATCTTAGGGATATTACAATAGATTCTAGCAGCATCGCTGATAGCACACTTGCGCTTTCCGTGCTAAATCGGGCAACAATAAGCAATGCCTCAATATCACAGACAAGCATGACGTCGACTTTCTCGCATGCCGCAAATTTTAGTAAAGTCTCCTTGGAGAAGGTCAACCTAGCAAAGGGGGTACTGAGCGGCGCCAAGACGTCGCAGTCGGTATACAACAACATAAACGCCAATGGCGTAATATGGGCATCGTCTGAGTTTGATGACGTAGTCATACACGGTGCAATGTTGCGCGACTCCGTATTTGCAGAGAGCAAGCTGAAGAAGGTCAGTATATCGGCAAGTGATGCGGCAAAAGCCAGTTTTATGCAGTCTGAGTTTTCCGGCACTAGCATTTACAGAAGTGTTCTGGCTGGATCGAGCTTCCAAGACTGCAAATTCACACATACAGTAATTATGGAAAATGACATGGTGCCCCGTGCCAGCGGTGCGATTACGTCAACGTCGGCGCTTCAGGAACTATTAAAACGCGAGAGGGTCCTCAACGTGAATTACTCGTATCTTGACTTTAGCAACATGCACCTCCATGAAATAGATTTCTCGAATTCCAGACTAGCTGGCACAAGCTTCCATGGAGCACGATTGGATAAAATAAACTTCGCCGGAGCAGATTTGTCTCACGCAGACTTTACTGACGCCTCCCTGTCAGAAGTGGACTTCACGGGTTCAAACATTAACAGAGTCATCTGGCCAAGTGAGACACAACAGGAGGAAAGCGCTTCTGGACCCAGTGCTGAGGGCACTACCGCCGCCGGGGCAGGGCCTACCAGCACAACTGAGCAGCAGAACAAAACTGTAAAGAAAGACGAAGCCACAGAAAACAAAGAGAAAGAAAGTGTCCCCCGGTTAGATGATGCCTCAACAAAACCGGGTGGTGGCACGCAGGTAAAACCTGAAGGCCACGACGCACCATCACCTACACAGGACAAGGGCGAGGAGGCTGCGCCTCACGGGGGTAAGTCAGCACACTCGGGCCACGCGCAAGGCACTTCAGTTGTATTAGAATAAAGTCAGCTTATAACTGAAACTTGCGCATGATGCGCAATATCAAGGAAAGTAAACCTGTCCCTGGTAGCAAATGCCAAATCTGCTATCTTGCCGTATTTTTCAGCGGTCCACCCAACATGCTCGGGCAGATATGGGCTTTTCAAGTCACGCAGGATTTTTTCGAGTAGCGCGGGATCAATGACTTCTGCTTCCACTCGCTCCGCAATATATTCCCACTTTTCGTCTATCACTCTATTGAGATTCTCAGCAGCTTCAAGGTTCATAGATTTTTGTGATAGAACATCACAGAATTCCCTGACACAGGCCGGGTTAAAGTGCCTCTGCAGTGTTTCACTATCAATGGAGGTCTGCACGAGTTGTGGCTGCATGCTGCACATCCTTTTCTGTAGTTTTGCCAGCACAACTGTAGCGACCCCCACCCTTTCCCCGTGCAAAAAATTGCAATTGTCTATGAGCTCGGTGGCACCAGCTAAAATATGCTCCCCCTGGCTTGCAGGGTGACTCCCCCCAGCTATCAGCATGCCAATACCAGATAGAAACAAGGCTTGTGTTAGCAGCATAATGGCGGGCTCATCCCCACTCACTAAGCCTTGGTAACTTTCTATGAGAGCGCTTTCCATCTTTGCACTAATCAAAAACGGCAACTCATTGTACTGGGTGCCCAATAACACGTGCGAGAGCAACCAATCTGCACGTGCTGTGGAGCGGCAGATGAAATCTGCAAAGCCACTCCTAATCATTCTAACCGGCGCACTGGCCAGTATACCTGTGTCCACGTAGATAGCACTCGGCAGTTGCCCAGCGAAGGATTTCTTGGTTCCATTTTTTATCATGATTGAAGCATTGGGTGAGGTATACCCATTCATGGAGGGAGCTGTAGGAAATAATATGTACTCTTTGGCTTCAATCTTACTTACGTATTTACACACATCGTTGATGGTCCCACTCCCAAGAGCAATAATAAGATCCGCGTTCTTGGATGCATCTTTTATGCGGTCCACTAGAGCAACTGAAGCACAGTATTCTCCTTGGATTATGTAGTGATCCAAAGAATTTAGTGCCGCATCGCTGATAAACTGGACAGTGTTAGAGTCAGCGACTAAAAGAGCTCTACCCGCATGGTTCAACGCCACATCTGGGAGGCTGGCCAACATACCCTTACCAACGTGTATGGCTTTGGTAATGTACTCGGCAACCTCAGAATACCCGCCAGCAATAACATGCGGCAGAACCGCTTCTAGAAACCTAGTAGTCATGGCACCGGATAAAAAGACTCGCAAGTGGCAAGCAATCAAGCACAACAACGCACCCTGCTGCCGCCTAGCATGGTAACAGAAGGCCGAGGTCGAAGATAGCAAAAATTAGCCCCCTTACGGGTAACCATACCCTCCACCTTGACTGAAGCTGCATTCGCCTTGACCGAAGCTGCATTTTTCTGGATAATCCTATGCTATTCATGATACGTCAGATGCGTCTTGGATACGCCAGAGCAGTTCAGGGCAAAGAGGTTTTGGGAAGTCATCGTGCCGCCGTGCCGCTAGTAACGGTAGTACCACTAAGTGAACTACTGGGTGCTGC
>NZ_JAOTBG010000009.1 GCF_025628805.1 Anaplasma capra | reverse complement strand
AGTCTTCTGCCCATGTTTACCAATGCTCCGACACTCTCTGCGCCCTCTACCAACACCGGTTCTTTCTGATTGGGGGCATTTGCGTAGCCCGCCCTCCCTATGGACATACCGAAAGACATATTGCGTGAACTCGGCGCAGTGCACGTCAGCACTAAATCCCCCAAGCATGCGAGACCGGTTATGGTATCCATATCCGCATAGCCCGCCTTTGCCTCACATACCGACTTTATCTCAGCCATGCCCTGCACCATCACAATTGCAGATGCATTATGTCCCAAGCCCATTCCTGCGACTATACCGGATGCTATGGCTATAATATTTTTCATAACTGCGCCAATCTGTACCCCCACATGATCACCGCTGTGGACCACTGAAAAGGTCGAATTGCTAAGTTGCGATGCAAGCATACTTGCAGTTTCTGTGTCCTTGCCCGCCAGTACCATAGCGCATGGTAATCCGGATGCGAGCTCTTTTGCCAGCGCGGGACCTGAAAGGATAAACACGGGATTATGTCGAAATATCTCCGTGACCACCTCGCTAGGGAATTTGAGCGAGGAGTTTTCTATTCCTTTACTGCACACCAACAAAGGTATGTTTGGCTGCAAGACCTGAGCCTCCGCCATGGCGCTACACAAGTTGCGAAGCTCTTGCGCTGGTACGCACAGCATTGCCACAGTTGAGTTCAGAGATGCAGTATCCATTCTGGAGTGCACAGACACTTCCTGAGGCACCTTGAACCCAGGCAGGTACGCAGAATTTTCCCCACTAGTGTGCAGAGACTCTACGACCCGCTCGTTTCGACTCCAAAGACACACCTTTTTGCCCGACTTACACAGCGCGATAGACAACGCGGTGCCGAATGCGCCAGCTCCAAGAATAGCAACTTGCACTTCAATCTTCAAAAACACGTGCCAGGCATGGTATAGCCTAGTGCGCGATTTATCAACATAAAACGTACAGCAGTAACTAGATAGGAAACTGTGATTTATGGATCAACGGGTTCACAGCTAGTTAGGCGTTTTGTGTGCTGTGCAGGGGTACAGCGAGGGTTGCGAACACATTTTTAAGCAGTTGTACGCATATAAAAAAGCTTGTGTTTTATGTTTAGCGTGGAATAGCATCTGCACGTTGGAGGGCTGGGCTTACGATGAATTCCGGAGATTTGCTATCTGCTGTAAACGATTGGATGCGCTGGCTACGGGAAGAGAGGAAATATGCTGCGCACACTGTTGTGGCATATGAGAGGGATATCATGAATTTTTGTCGATTCATTTGTGGTGAGTCCCTTGAACGCTCTGTGAGCCTCGAAGATGTTCAGAAGTTGCGCTTGACGGAATTTAGAAAATGGCTGGCTGACCGTTGCAAGCAGGGAAAGCAAGCTTCATCGAATGCAAGGGCTATTTCTGTTGTTAGAAGCTTTTTTCGTTACTTACACCGCAGACTGGGCATCAAAAGCCCAGCAGTTTTTAATATTGCTAAACCTATCATGCGCAAGAGTTTGCCTAGGGTTTTGGAGGAATCACAAGTTCGTCAGATCATTAAGGAACCCGAGGACTCTCACTGGACGTACAAAAGAGACCTGGCGGTATCAGCACTGTTGTATGGTTGCGGCCTGAGAATAAGCGAAGCGGTGAATGTGACATTCCGTGATCTAGAACAAGATGGATTGCGTGTATTGGGTAAGGGGTCCAGAGAGAGAATTGTCCCTGTTTTATCGTGGGTCAGACATGCTATTGATGAATATGTAGGAAGCTGCCCCCATCACAAGGTGTGTGGCATGTCCAGTGATGAATACGTTTTTGTTGGGTTACAAGGCAGAAGGCTGTCTAGAACATACTTTGCACGCAGGATGAGGGAATTGCGTAGGCGTATTGGGTTGCCAGAAACGACGACCCCTCATGCGCTTAGACACAGCTTTGCCACTCATCTGTTTTTAGGTGGTGCTGACATAAGGATAGTGCAAGAATTGCTAGGGCACGCGAGCATGTCTACTACGCAAATCTACACCCATTTGGACTATAACAGCGTAATAGAAAATTATCGGGGATTTCATCCACAAACTGCAAAAAAGAATGGCTCAGTTTAGTACCACACTGTGAGACTCACGCGGTACTATGCTTCCGATAATACGTGCGTCCTCGCCATTCTTTTTCAATGCTCGTTGAACCTCGACTGATTTGTCTTCGGATGTTATTAGTATCATGCCGAGTCCGCAGTTAAAGGTCGCAAACATCTCTGTTTTCGGGATTTTTGCCTCTTGCTCCAGCCACGTGAATATTCTGTGTTGTTTCCAGGTCCCAAGCCGGATGTCTGCGGCAAGATGTTTGGGTAGGACTCTAGGTATATTGTGTATCAGCCCCCCGCCGGTAATATGGGCCGCGGCCTTTGTCATATGCAACACCGGTAACACAGAACCCACGTATATTCTAGTGGGCTCGAGCAACACGTCTGCCCAGGTGGCGCCGTCAGCAAAGGGACATGGGCTGCCGTAAGAAATATCGCGGTCCTTAAGCACTTTTCTGATCAACGAGAAGCCGTTCGAATGTGGCCCGGAAGAAGCTAGCCCTACGATTATATCTCCAGCACATACCTGGTCAATACGTGGCAGTATCTCACTTCTTTCCACTATTCCGACAGAGAATCCTGCTAGGTCATAGCTGCCGGCGGGATACATGCCAGGCATCTCCGCAGTTTCTCCACCGACAAGTGCCGTGTCCGCGCGCACGCACCCCTCCGTAATTCCCGAGACTATCTCTAACGCAGTGTCGTGATCAAGGCTACCAGTGGCGAAATAATCCAGGAAAAACATGGGTTTGGCACCCTGAACTAGAACGTCGTTTACACACATGGCAACTAAGTCTATGCCCACGGACCTGTGATTTTTTGTCTCCTGTGCCACAAGCAGCTTGGTGCCGACACCATCTGTGGACGAGACCAGAACTGGTGAGCCGTACTTTCTGTTGCCAGAGAAAGGGTCATACAACGCGCCGAAGCCGCCTATGCCTGATATCACGCCGTGGTTCGCAGTAGATGATGCGAGCGGCTTTATTGCCTCAACAAGCTTGCTAGCCAGGCCGATATTTACACCGGAATCTGAGTATCTATTCATTGTACTTGAAGTCCCTAACCCTGATAGGGTAGCACCAGATACTATAAACTTGTATAAAAAATATTTATTGATTAACTGCTACTCTGCTATAGAATACACGCTACCTTGCATGGTACTTCGGGGCTTGTTCTGGATGAGTACTGATGATCGTGGTGCTGAAACGTTGGCCAACATGGAAGTGCTTTCCGCTAGATTGTTACACGACCTGGCGGGCTCCGTGGGCTCTATGGCAAGCTATGTGGAATGTCTAGTTGAAGACCCTGACTCCGAGAGTGTACTGGACTCACTGGAGGAAGCGTCTGAGGAGATAATAGCGAGGTTTAGGTTATTGCGCCAGGCCTACAGCGCGTCGGAGGACAACTCTGATATTGAGAAGACTAGGAATAACATAGAGCAATACCTGAGCAAAAGAGGGATTGCGCAGCTTACTTGGGAGATCAAGATCCAGTTCGCAGATGCAGAGCTGATGGAAAAAGTCAACCGGCTGCTGGCGCATGCCGCATTGCTATCTACAATGCTTATGATACGGGGCAGTGAAGTGGCGGTTTCTGTTGATGCTACTGCGGGGGGAGACGTGCAGTTGAGAATAAAACTCACGGCTGGTGAAGTGGAGATGCACCGCGACATAGAGAGCGTTCTTATATACAGGGCTACGGATGAGTGTCAGCTGAATACCAGGAATGTCCAGGCGTATTTCATGTCCTTGCTATTGATAAGATACTGTGCCGCATTCTGTTATGATGCAGGCAATTCGGTGATAGAGATAACCTTGCCCCACTAGGTTTCCACAACCGGGGCATGTCTGGCCGAGAATTATGGCAGTGGGGAGGTGGAGATCGGCCTGCTGTCCGCGTAGGTGCTACCTCACCAGCTTTATAGATCCGGTCTCTTTCTGTGCTGCGAGCAGTGTGCTCCGCAGGCCAGCCATCATCTTACTAAACTCAGAGCCTTGCATTTGGGTGTATGCAGCTGAAGCTGTAGCCGGAGGTGAGCAGCGTGTTGATAGCCTATCAGAGATGCTTTTGTGAACCCTAGAAACTGCAGAATATGCACTTGCGCTGTTGCACCCAAGGAGCATGAAGACAAATTGGCGCCCTCCCAAATATCCAGTAATGTCTGTGTACCTAATGTTTTCGCTGATTGTGTCAGAGAGCGCTCTGTCTAGTATGTCTGCGAGGCTGTTGTTATGGGCTGGGTCCACTGCAACCATGCAGATTACTGAGTTAACCCCGCTGCTGTTTACGAAGTCCAGCACTACTCCTATCTCGGTTTCTGTAGACTTCTCATCCATGATGCCTAGAGATTCATGCATGGTATACCGGGAATTTGGAGGCAATTTGCCCACCCTGAAGGCGTCAAGCTTCTGTGACAGGCTCGTGTCACGTATCAGGATTTCATAATTCAACGCTCCCTTGCTGGACGCTGTACGAAAAATCTTTGGCCGCACGGGAACCGGCTGCAATTTACTATCCAGCAGCGTAAACTCTCTGATTTTCGATATCACCTCAGAAAGGTCCGTGCCGTCGTCTGTAAACTCAAGATAACTACTGACTATGTCCTTCGTCCTGGGATCCAATATTGAGTATAGAGAGGTGCCCACTAGAGATTCCTTGTCAGCAAAACCGAGAAGCGCCAAGACGCGCTCGTTGACTCCAGAAATAGACACACTCTGCGAGTCATTATCCTGCCTGACAGATATTATAAGATCGTCCTCTCTACGCGCTATGACAGAGTCTTCCATGTTCCCATCCAGCCGCACCTTAAGCCTCACAACGCCATGCAAGAGGGGCGAGGCCACTACAGGATATCTGTGGAGTGTTACCAATATGTTAACCACGTAAGCCGCCCCTAGCGGCGCGGAAATCCCCAGCATTCTACAATGCCGACTTCCCGCGTCAGGGGAAGAAACCCAACGTTCAGGAGAAGAGCATGGCTGTGATGCTGCCTAGCCCCTGCAAGACACGGATGTGGGGCAAAATTATGTGGTGCGGTTACCAGCTCACTTGTTCGGATGCCTCATCGCTGTGGCTCCACAGCTCTTCTAGGCAGTAGTACGATCTCACTTCAGGTCTGAATATGTGTACAACCACACCCTGCATGCTAATAACCACCCAGTTACCGTCGCGCAGCCCTTCTATGCAAACTTTCCCGTAGGAAGACGCTTTCTTCTTCACATGCTCAACTAGGGATTTAACATGTGTAGAAGAATTTCCGGACGCCACGATCATATAGTCGGCCAACTGGCACCTACCGGCAACGTCCAGGACGACTATATCACTGGCGCTGTGCCCGTCGAGAACGGCGACCATAGAATCTTTGACGGCGCCAGAGAGAGCACTAGATCCTAGCACTAAAAAACCTCGAAACCCACTTGTTGCGCATTATACCATTGTAGACCGATTAGCACAAAGCAACTCTGATACGGCGCATTTATTACCCAAGCTTGTACCTAGGTTGCTGTTTTTATGGTTGATGAATAAATGATCGGTGGAGTATTTCCACGCTTTTTACTATCATGATGCTTCTAGATGAGAGGGCCGTATGAGAGCGTTCTTAATTCTTGTGCTGTGCTCAGCACTTATGCTGCCCTCTGAGGCACTATGCGTTCGTGTATTCAGAGATAGCGAAGTAGAAAATGTTATCAAAAAAATCAACATGCCCCTGTTCGCAGCTGCAAATGTTGATGCTAGTAGCGTGAAGGTCTTCGTGGTAGATGACAGTTCTGTAAATGCATATGTCTCTTCTGGAGGTGATATTTTTATACATAAGGGGCTTATGCTTTTCTCTAAGGATCCTAGTGTAGTTACAGGGGTTATCGCGCACGAGATTGCTCACATGTCTCAACACCACATTGTGAAGAAGGGTAGTGAGATACGTGGAGGTGTGGTAGTTGAGGGAATAGGGTATATTTTGGGTATGATAACCTCTTTGGCTGCCGATCCTAGAGTAGGGGAGGCCATAATGTTGGGAAGTAGTACAATTCACCACAGGGGATTGTTGGCTTACAGTAGAGCGCAAGAGGAAGTGGCTGATCAATACGCACTGGAATATCTTGATGCAGCTGGTTACACCAGTGACGGGTTGCTCGAGGTTTTGCGCCATTTCAGCCAGAAAGAGTCTCGATTGGTGGATATAGAAAGGGATGAATACCTTTCTACTCATCCTGTGAGTAGGCAACGCATAGCCAAGGTTGGTAGCTATTTGAGATGTAATACAGTGAAAGGGTTTTCCGACGAAGATCTGGCTGGCTTCAAGCGCATTGTGGAAAAAACAGAGGCGTTTTTGACTCCAGTCAAATTGCTAGAACGTAGTGCGCTGTCGCCGTATATGCAGTCTATACTGGATTACAGGAAGGCTAACACCAGTGATGCCATAAAGATGCTTGGAGATCTAATAGAAGCTTCTCCCTCTGATCCCTACCTGTATGAGGTACGAGCGCATATTTTTTACAAGCTTGGCCAAATAGAGCGTTCTATTGCGGACTACAAAACAGCGCTGAAATTACTTCCTGGGGATGTGCTGATAAAACTAGAACTTGCCCAGGCACTTATGTTGAGCGATCCCCACGAGGCAATTGAGTATTTGGAACAAGCATCTTACCAGGAAAAGGAGAACCCATTGGTTTGGAAAAACCTTGCTATAGTTTACGGTAGGACGGGAAATATTGGCATGTCCTACTTTGCAATGGCCAACAGGTTTTTTGTTGAAGGTGATGGCAAGAAGTTTGCGAAATATGCTGCATTGTCTAAGATGCACCTGAAAGATGGAAGCGTGCAGCTGCGGATCATTAAAGACATGGAAAGAGCGCGCGTTCGGTGACGTAAGCCATCACCAGGTGTGGTTGCCATATATGATAGACGATACAACGGATTTCCGGTTTTTTGGGGGCTCTGGAGAGCACAATTCGTTTCTGGCGCGAGTACTCTAAAATATCTGCGGTGATTTACAATGCAGGCTCCATAGGTGCGGCAAAGCCCGCGCCTCGAGCTGGCCATGGCTGGTTAAGGTCCAGGCCAGCTTGGAATCCCGCACTCTTTGACCACGTTTATTTCCCTTACTGATAACAGCATGGTCTCTAGCGTTGCCGCTAGTACTGTATGGGGATACCTTGGGCAAACATCGCACGCTGGCACTAGTACGAAATCTCTATTGTGCATCTCTCGGTGTGGAATGGTGAGAACATCGCTCTGCATTGATAGATTGCCGTACAGTAGTATGTCTATGTCTATAAATCTTGGGCTCCAGGTTCCGGTGCTTTGCCTACCCAGAGCGTATTCGATTTGCTGAGTGCATTCTAGTAGCTCCATCGGAGACAAGTTAACGTAGCCCGAAATGACCATATTTAAAAACGGAATGTCGTACCAAGCGGGCGCTCCTTCCGGTAGCAAGGCCTTGGTTTTGTATATATAAGAATATCTCCTATTATAAACAGGTAGAAGTTTGGCAGCGGCTTTCAGATTTTGTACCCTGGCTCCAAGGTTGCTTCCCAAGGCAAGTACTACCATCATGTCCGTCCTCCGTTCATGAGACTGCGTATACGTGAGTTGTTTTTCTGTGTTTGGTCGCGATGTAGTAACCGGCACGTGCTACGGCTCTACTATAGATCTTCCGTAAAACGACCACTGTAGTGACTGTTACTGAATGCTTTGTAGTTTCTTTCTAGATCTTGGAGGTGAACCTCTGCAACGTTCGCAATTTTTAGCACATATTCCTGTGTAACTCTGCCTATAAGCGCGTGCGGGACCTCTGAGAAAATCGACTCAAACTCTGCGCTATGGGCTTCGTGCACTGTAAGCACTATTCTGCTTTGCGACTCTGAAAACATAATTGCCCGTTCCCACATTGCATCCTTAGGTATTCCACTTGTGGGTACTGCTGACAGATCTATTTCTGCGCCAAGCCTGCCTCCTATGAGAGCCTTAACCAGGCTAACTGCAAGTCCGCCCAGGCCTGGTGCAATTGCAGATGATATTATATTTCTAGTCGTGGCATGGTGGAACTTGCGATACAACAATTTAGCAGCGCGCGCGTCTACTGATGGGATATTGTCGTTGTCTACCCCGCTATAGGCCTGATATTCCGACATACCTAGTTCGTTGTAGGTGGTTCCTATAATGTATATTTGATCGTTGCCTTTTACGTGAGGTGAGGTGGCGTTTTCTACGTTTTCGATAATGCCAAGCGTGGAAATGAGCAGAGATGGGGGAGCAGAAATGTGGACTGATTGACCGGAGTTGTCATATCCGTGGAAATCGTTGAACATACTATCCTTGCCAGATATGAAAGGTGTGCCGAAAGCAGTTGCATAGTCATAACAAGCCTTAGCCGCTTGTTTGAGTTGCCATAACCTACCAGGATCAGTTGCGTTGCTCCAACAAAAATTGTCTATTAAAGCCAGGTGGTCTACATTTCCTCCAACTGCGGCGTAATTGCGTATTGCCGTGTCAATTGCACAGGCTGCCATCCTATAAGGATCGGCCTCTCCGTACCTACACCCAAATCCATGGGACTTGACCACGCCTTTTTGGGACGAAGGCACAGGACGCAAGACCACTGCATCTCCACATATTCTGCCCGCTCCTTGCAGCGGTTTAATTACTGAGGATGCCTGAACTTCATGGTCGTACTGTGAGATTATGTACTCCTTGCTACATATGTTTTTGCGGCCCATCATGTTGTACAGATCTTCAATTACTGAGATACCTGACCCAGGCTTTGTCTGCTGAGTGTAAGAGCGTTTCTCCGTGGTAAGAGCCAATTTGGGCATGCCGTGATGCAGGAAGTCTACGTCTATGTCCATTACGACCTTTTCATTGTGTGTAACAACTGCCCTTCCTGTACTATTGAATTCCCCGATGACGCTTATTTCCACGTCGTGCGTCTGCATAATGCTTGCAAGTGTAGGATATTTGTCTGGAGGTACGGAGAGTGTCATTCTTTCCTGAGATTCTGATATCCATATTTCCCATGGCAACATATCTTGGGTTTTGAGGGGCACCCTATCCAGTTGGACCTTAAACCCCCTGGAGCCCATCTCGCCAATGGAAGAGGAGAGCCCGCCAGCCCCATTGTCCGTTATTGCGTTGTACAGCCCTAAGTCTCTTGCATTCTTGACTATTGCATCTGACAATTTTTTCTGTGTAATCGGGCTACCTACTTGCACCACGGTAGCTTGTATACCTTCCCTGAGGGCGTGCGAAGAAAACGTTGCACCGTGAATTCCATCTCTCCCGACTCTACCGCCGATTACCACTATATAGTCTCCATCCTGTGCCGTCTTTACATGTGCTGGTAATCCGGAAACCTTGCGCGGCATGATTCCGGTGCTGCCGACAAAGACTAATGGTTTGCCACAGAACCTGTCATCGAAATATACGGATCCCAAAGCAGTTGGAATTCCTGAACAATTCCCTCCAGAATTCACCCCCTTGATTACTCCTTCTGCTATCGTTTGCGGTGATAGTATCTCCTCTCGACACTCTTGATCCCTATACAGTTTCTTTTTAAGACTTTCTGCAAAGCAGAAGTAGTATGAATTCATGATTGGCTTTGCACCCATGCCAAACCCGAGTATGTCTCTGTTGACGCCCAGAATGCCAGTCTCCGCTCCGCCAAAGGGATCCAGCGCTGATGGGCTATTGTGCGTTTCTACTTTGTCTACTATGAGCAGATCTTCATCGAACACTATCGCTCCGGCATTGTCGGAGAAAACCGACACGCATATGGGTGAGTTTATCTCATAAGTTGCTCGCTTTATGTAGTGTTTGTACAGTCCGTCAGGTATTTCATCCATCTTGGCGGAAAATATGTTATGTTTGCAGTGCTCCGACCACGTCTGGGCCAGGGCTTCAAGTTCTATATCATTGGGATTGCGGTTTTCGCTGTCGAAGTATGCGCGTATTGCATGCATAGCTTCAAGAGATAAATTCAGCGGTCCACGCCCGCTTATTCCCCTTCTGCTGATCTTTTCTAGCTCTGCATCTTCTACGTGCAAGTCTACTAGGCTGACGTCCTCCCCACTTTTGGAATTTGCGGTGCTGTTACCCATAATGAACGGTATCGGATGTGGGGTTACACACGGGTTAGGTATTGAGCCGTTTATGGCGTCTGTGCTCTTATTGCCCAAGAATCTGACTTCAAACTTGCCATCTGCCCTAGCGTGTACCAGTTTGCAATACTGCACCAACGGGTTATAGTCACACGGAATATGATCTAGTTTTTTGAAGAAACGAGCTTTTGATGCGTGTACCAGCACATCCTTAATGTTCAAAAAGTTTTCAACTATCTGAGCTGCAGAGGTTCCTATGTTGTCGGTCATTCCCGGAAGATAGCCGATTTCCACTGAATATGCGACCTCCAAAATTTCAAACAAGTCATAAGGTTTGTTGGACTTTATATTCCTGTATCCATGTGCCCCCGGTCCGTACATATCGTACTCATAAACGAAGGCATAACGCCCGCAGATCGCATTATTTGATAGCAAACGTGTAGCACGCAAAATGTCCTCTGTGCCCACTTCGCTTGAGGTCCGTACAACGTACACTTGCTTGCTATTGGGGTCAAAGATGTCATCAACTGCGATCCTAAATATCATACAGTGGTACGATGTTTGCAGAACTGTCACATTATTACAGATCATCAAATTTTCGTATAGCCAAATATCTGCAAAGTTGTGATATAGCGCATGAAAAAAGTGTCTCTGGCTGGGTAGAAACCGCTCACGTCTGTGCGGACCATGACACTGGAAAAGTGCTCGCGCAAGATCCAGGTGCTCCCAATGCCAGCTGTAAACCAACTGCAGGGGTGGGTACCAGGTGGAGATAAGCCGGATTCTGTTTATGTAGCCATTCATCTGGGACAAGCATCGCTGCCTGCCTCAAGCGACTTACCCGGGTAACATGAGAGAAGACATAATACCCTTCTTAGCCTTGCTCCTGGTGGTGGTTGCCTGGCTGCTACGTGTTGCCACGAGCACGGTGCGCTCTTACCGCACCTTTTCACCCTTACCTCATAGAGGCGGTAATTTTCTGTGGCCCTAACCTAGGGTTACCCCCGGCAGGAGTTACCTGCCACCATCTTCCCTTGGAGTCCGGACTTTCCTCTGCACACGAGGTACAGCGGCTACTTCTCCACCTGGAAGCTGGGATTCTATCCAATACTATGGGGCTATGCAAGCTTCTTAATCTTTTGAGTTTTTGATATGGATAGGTTTCTGCTGCCAAGTGTTACTAGACTTAGTAATATCTGGCTATGATGGCTAAGATCGAGTGCCGGTACGGGTGCGTTTCACCAGCTGCGGTTTTGGGGTTCCCTTAGCGTGTAGCACACAGAACGCGATCGTGTATCACGCGAGCTGCGCGTCAGGAGCATGCGCAAGCGAAGATGCAATTCCTAGCTGGGACAGCAACTCCTGATCATCCTCAGGCCGGGCATTTGGTGTAGTCAGGAGTTGTTCGCCACAAAATATGGAATTCGCCCCCGCGAACATACACAGGGCTTGCATTTCTTCGGACATTTCCCCTCTGCCTGCAGCAAGGCGGACGTAGGATGCGGGCATCATGATTCGTGCGCACGCAACAGTGCGGATAAAATCAATATTGCTAATTTTTGGCTGTCCCCCCATAGGAGTGCCCTCTATCGGTACTAGCCTATTTATCGGGACGGAAAGCGGATGCTCCTCCAAATTTGCCAGAGTTACCAACATGCGCGCCCTGTCTTCCGTGCTCTCACCCATGCCGAGTATTCCTCCGCAGCAGACTTTTATTCCTGCGCGCTGAACGTTGCGTATTGTCTCCAGCCTCTCTTCATAGGTACGAGTGGTCACCACGTTACTATAGAATTCTCTAGAAGTATCCACGTTGTGATTGTAAAAATCCAGACCAGATTCCCTGAGCTTCCTAGCCTGTTCAAGTTTTAGCATGCCCAACGATGCACAACTCTCCAGCCCCTCGCTTTTTACCGCTTCTACGAACTTACAAATTGTGCCTAGATCTCTGTCATGTAGGTTTCTCCACGCTGCTGCGAAGCAAAACCTATCAGCTCCTATTCCCTTTGCTCTTTTTGCTGCTGCTCTAACTTCCTCAACTGTGGCAAGAGACTTTTTCTCAAGACCAGTACTATAGTGTGCACTTTGGGCGCAGTAGCAGCAGTTTTCCGGGCAACTTCCCGTCTTTATGTTCATAAGAACTGCAACCTGGACTCTGTTGTGCTGGAAGTTCCGCCTATGTACAATGTGAGCCTCGAGTATGAGGTCATGAAACGGCCTGCGAAGAAGCTCTAATGCCTCCTCAAATGTCCAATTATTTCTTGCCGTCACGCTTCGAACACTCCCGACTGTACTGGCTGCTAAACCGCCTGAAAGACTCGCTCATAGCTTCAAACTCATCCCGGCTTACAAAGCCCAGCTCCTGTATACAAGACTCTGCCTTGCGCCTAGCGGCGGCCTTCCCTTCTGAAAGAGCCCCTGAGGCCAAGCCGGCCACAGAAACACCCAACCTGACGCAATCGCGCAGCAGTGAAAAGAACATGAAACCACGGTAAGGACGAGACCTCTGGGATTCTACAAGTACTGTGATCTGATGTCAATTACCCAATGTTACGATAGCCAAAGCTACAGCCCGGACTATACAACGTGGTCTTGGCACGTAAAGCTCTATGGCACCCCGCACCGTTTGTAGATATTTTAGTATATCTTGCCTCCCACGACTCCGATTATGTGGTCAACTACGTTGTTACGCCCTAGAGGTAGAAGACACTGTCTGATTTTTATGTCACTGCCGTTGGCAGTTGTTTTCTCAGATTCTTCAATTATGGGTTGCTGATCTTCTACGACTGATTCCAGATAATCAAAGAGCCCTTCTACTATTTGCGGAAAGAACACGACTACATTTTCTGACTCTGAGTAATATCTGAGATCAGATTTGTACAACTTGACAGACTCTTCTCCAGCGTAGATACATGCGTACTTTCTGCTATCATCCTCGGTCTTGACCTGCAACATAAAGCAATACGGCCAAATTTCCATGATATCTGCTGGGTCTATTTCTTCCTTTGTAGGGAAATCTCTGCCATCGCGTAACTGGTCCCAATACGAGCACAATATGTTTATGGCCCTCCTTTCCGATGTGTACTCCGGCATCTGCCACTCGCGATCCTTGCAACGATCTCCGGACTCTACATCAGAGATATTTATTTTTTCTTACTTATCTAAAAGATGTTTGGGGCACCAGACGCTCGTCTAATGGGATACTTGAGTGCCTACTCTCGGGAATCTGTGGTCCAGGTTACGTGCCGGAAGCTTGAGTTACGACTTAGCACCGTTCTTACACCTCTTTATGTACTGTATGGGATTTACAGACTTGCCATTATGCCTGATCGAGAAGCAAAAGAAATATCCGCTGTCCGCACTGGGGCTGGACTTTGCAATTGTGGCAATGGCCTGGCCCTTCTTTACTTTATCACCAACTTTAACGTGTACTTCGTGTAGGTAGGAATAGAGAGATATCGTGTACTTATCGTGTTCAAGTATAACCAGGCTTCCATACCACCGGAGTCCTTTCCCCACGTACATAACCTTCCCGCTGCCCGCTGCCTTAACCTGTGCGACGCCATCCGCAAATATAGCAACCCCGTCATTACAATATGGGCCCCCTCCGCCACTGGTATTAGATGCAGGAACGGCTTTGCCACCGCTTATAGGCATGTCAAACCCGCACTTTTTTCCAGCTGCAGACTTGGTTGCTTGCTTGGGCTTTGTGCTTGCGGGGGGCTCACTATGCGTGGGTATATCTCTGACCAGCAACTTGCGCTTGGATGATGCTGTAGCTGTCGCACCACGCTCGCTATAATCCCGCGCTAGATGATAGTCCGCACTTTCGTCTCGTTCTCGATTCCCATAAAACTCCTCGCCCCTCAGAGATACAGGAGCTGGGTCTTGGGTCAGACAGCCGCACAAAACAAGACCGGCCACTGTCAACGCTACCGCCCGCACATTTGTAAGTTGATCACCTCACCATTCGCTGTATCATAATGGACTCTTGGATACTTGTTAATGATTATTTGTAAGGGTGAGGTGTAAGTGCTGGGGAGTGGTTTGTGTATGGAGTTCCTGGATGTGACGGAACGCGCCGCGATTGAAGCGCACAAGTTTGCGGGCAGGGGAGACGAAAAAGGCGCTGACAAAGTAGCAGTGGATTCTATGCGTTCCACACTTAATAAAATGCGTATAGAAGGGACAATAGTTATTGGGGAAGGGGAAAGAGATAATGCACCCATGCTGTATGCTGGGGAGAAGGTTGGTTTGGGAGGTCCGGCGTTTGACATAGCGGTTGATCCGCTTGAGGGCACCACCACATGCTCCCTATACAGAGATGGGGCCATGTCCGTAATTGCGGTTGCGCGGCCTGGTTGTTTGTTAAGAGCGCCAGATGTTTACATGGACAAAATAGCCGTTGGGCCCGGGTTACCAGAGGGAGTGGTGTCTTTGGATAATGATCTAAAAACAAACCTACATAACTTGTCGCGTGCCAAGGAGCGCGAAATTCCTGCCTTGACTGCCGTGGTGCTGAAAAGGGACAGGCACATCTCCATAATAGAAGATCTGAGGAAATTAGGTATCCGCATTAGGTTGATAGACGATGGCGATATATCTGCTGTTATGTCTTTGATTAGCGGAGAGAATGACATATACATTGGCATAGGAGGAGCGCCTGAGGGCGTGCTGTCCGCAGTTTTGCTTGCGTCTGTAGGTGGGCAAATTGAGGGCAGACTGATTCTTAACACGGATTCGCTGCGGGAACAGGCTAGAAGCTTTGGTATAGAGGATGAGAATAGATTATACGCGATCGGTGACATGGTAAAAGGGGATGCGTTTTTTGTGGCTACTGGGGTCACAGACAGTTTGACTATGAGGGGGATTTCGTATAGTGAGGGTGGCTGCGTGAGGGCTGATTCGATAATCCTGTCCCCTAAAGGTGTTGTGACGCGGGTCAGTAGAACTTTTTATAGCGGTGTACCGAGCGCATAGCATCCAACTCGGTGTTGGGTCCAAACCAAAAGCGGCGGCTTCTGCAAACCTGCTCGCCGCGTAACACCAAAACCATTGCTTCGGACTACTCAGCTTGGTGACTTGCCCGGCTTCCACAGGTTTCTGTCTGGCTTCTTTGTGCAGTTGCGCTGCCGCGGCAGCGCATGTGTATTATAATGTTGGTAATTGCTGCTGGAGTTATGCCGGGGATTCTTCTAGCAGCGCCTATAGAGAACGGTTGTGCAGCCTGCAACTTCTCCTGCACCTCTTTGGACAGGCCATGGATTTCGGAGTATTCCATGTCTCGGGGAATGGATGAGTTTTCCTCCTCCAGAAACGATCTTACGTCCGCTTCCTGACGCTTTAGGTACGGTGCGTATTTCCCTTCGATGCCAACTGCATCTAGAACTGCGCTGCTGAAAGAATTCAAGTGTGGCCACAGCTGCGTTAATACGTCAATACCCATGTTGGGGTAACTTAGTAACTCAAGGGCGGTTTTCTTTTCGCCATTTTGGGATATGGATATGCCACATTTAGATAGCTCATTTGGAGTTACGCTGATGCGATTAAGCTCGCCCACAAGCTCGTCCATTCCTCTTTTTTTGTTACATAGTGCTGTGAATCGACGGGTTGAGACTAAACCCGCGGCATGCCCCATTTCTGTGAGTCGCATGTCTGCGTTATCGGAGCGCAACCTCAATCTGTATTCCGCCCTTGAGGTGAACAATCTGTAGGGTTCACTGGTGCCCAGCGTGACCAAATCGTCAATCATCACTCCTATGTACGCCGCACCCCTATTCAACACAAATGGGGTATAATTTTCAGATAGAGATAGGGCCGCATTAGCCCCGGCTACAATACCCTGGCCGGCAGCTTCTTCATACCCTGTTGTACCGTTGATTTGTCCAGCGAAGTACAGCCCCTTGACTTTCTTAGTCTCCAGCGTTTGGTGCAATTCTCGTGGGTCAACAAAGTTGTATTCTACTGTGTATCCGTGCTGAAGCATCTCAGCGTTTTCAAGCCCTTGTATACTGCGAAGCATTTCTAATTGAACATCTACCGGACAGGAGGTCGAGATGCCGTTCGGGTAGACGGAGTTAGAATCCAGCCCCTCTGGTTCTAAAAAGACCTGGTGACTTTTATGCTCTGGAAACCTTCTGACCTTCTCTTCTATAGAGGGACAATATCTTGGTGCCGCAACACAGACAAGCGATGTGCAAGATGCGGCAAGATGCCTGTTGTTTCTTATGATCTCATGCGTTTTTTCATTGGTGTGGGTAATGTAACACGAAACCTGTGGCAGGCTGACGTTCTCAGACAGGAAAGAAAACGGAGTGGGGACTTGATCACCCTTTTGTTCCTTTGTTGATGACCAATCTATGCTGTTCTTGTTAATTCTGGGTGGGGTGCCCGTTTTCAATCTGCTAAGCCGAAAGCCATGCGTGTCTAGAGCTTTAGCCAGTCTCGTGGATGGCTTGTCTCCCATTCTGCCCGCCGGGAGGCCCTTCTCTTGGCCCACATATATCATTCCACCTAAAAAAGTACCCGTGGCCAGGACCAACCTTCTCGTGCTTAGAACCTTTCCACAGGAGAGCTCAACCGATGTGATGTGCGGGCGTTGCGACCCGTTATCAGTTGCGAAGTTGACAACTGACGCTTCTAAAACGACGAGGTTTTTGTGGCTCAAAATGACCTCCTGCATGGCACTCTTATATGCATCGCGATCAGCCTGCGCTCTGGGGCCCCAAACTGCTGGACCCTTGCTTCGGTTTAACACGGCAGAATGTATGCTGGCTCTGTCAATCACCTGTCCCATGAGCCCATCAAGTGCATCCACTTCTCGTACCACAACGCCTTTGGCGATGCCCCCTATCGCTGGGTTACAAGACATTTCGCCTATGGAACTGATTTTGTGAGTAATGAGTAAAGTCTTTGCTCCAATGCGCGCCGCGGCAGCCGCGGCCTCACATCCAGCATGCCCCCCTCCGACTACCACGACGTCGTAGTCCAGCACGATTGTTAACCAGATGGATCAAATCAGTAGATGGTAAAAAGTAATATCAGACGTGTCAAATAGTGCTACACTTCCGGTGTCTAAGTCGTTATACAAGCGTAACATGAATTTGGTGGTTCTGTCTGGATATGGGTTGAATTGCGAGGAGGAAACCCTCTTTGCGTTTATGGAGGCTGGTAGGCATTTAAACGCCAAAGTTTCCGGGCAAATAATGCACATCAATGAGTTGTTGCTGGCTCCTAAGCGTCTCAGAGAATTCAACACTATGGTAATACCGGGTGGGTTTTCTTACGGTGATGATACAGGGGCGGGCAACGCGTTTGCGCTACGCATGCTACATGGACTTGAGGACGAAATGCAGGCGTTTGTGGAACATGACAAATTGCTGTTGGGTATATGCAATGGTTGCCAGATTTTACTTAGGGTGTTTTTTCCCGACGTTGCCCTGGTGCGTAACGATGTAGGTAGGTATCAGTGTAGGTGGGTGAAGGTTAAATCCTGTGGACATTCGGTGTGGCTCGAAGGAATAGATGAGATGTACATACCTGTGGCGCACGGTGAGGGCAAGTTTTATGCCGTTGATGGTGTGTTGCCCGGGCTTGTGGAGCGCGGAAATGTTGCGATGCGGTACACAAGGCCAGATGGAGAGTTTGCGGATGGCCAGTTTCCACATAACCCCAATGGGTCGGTGTACGACATTGCGGCGCTGTCCGGCAACAGTGGCAGGGCTTTGCTCATGATGCCTCATCCAGAAAGGGCTGTGTTTTTTACCCAACGATATGACTGGACGGACATTAAAGACGCTAAGCTACGCGTGGGAGCGCCCATACCCACATATGCTGATGGCTTTGAAATTTTTTGCAACGCAGTTAGATATTTCGCCTAGCCGGCCACACGAAATGCTTTTTGCCTTCGGAATGGCGATCCGCGGGTGAGTTATGCAGGACTGGCGGCATACGGGAAAAGAAACAGCTTGCTGCTGTCACTGGCTTCCACTATGCCATCGTTGCCCAATTTCACCTTGGCCAGGGATATAAGCCGCACTGCTTCGGGGTAGCACGCGTGCTCCGCAGTCAATATCCTGTCTGCCAGGCTTTCAACGCTGTCGCCGCTCATAACTGGGACGGCGGCCTGAATTATTATAGGTCCTGCATCTAGTTCCGGATAAACGTAATGAACTGTGCACCCGGCTATCTTTACTCCAGCCTTGAGCGCTTGCTCCTGTGCCCGCATACCCTTGAAAGACGGCAGCAAAGATGGGTGTATATTTATTATTTTGTGATGCCACGCTTTGACGAAGTCTTCTCTCAATATGCTCATAAAACCTGCCAAGCATACTAGGTCAACTTCGTGGTCGAGTAATATCCGGTTGATTCGCTCAGTATCCAGAGGCCTTCTCTCAACGACGAAAGTGTTTAGCCCGCGACTGCGGGCCAGAGACAACCCTTCGGCTTCAGGGTTATTCGATATAACACACGAGACGACAGCAGGAAACTCGCCGTCAGAACAGGCCTTAGCTATGGCCTCCATGTTCGATCCCCTGCCGGAAATCAATACACCGAGCTTCAGACGATTCTCAGCTGTCATATCGCTCCACTATGTTTACCTCTCGTAGTACTTGGACACAAACCTGTTGAGCAGCATAACGCCGAACCCGGTCGCGCCCTTAGCAGCCACAGCAGACCCATCGTTGTCCCAGGCAACACCTGCGATATCCAAGTGGGCCCAAGACACCCCATTGACAAAGCGCAGCAAAAACTGAGCAGCAGTTATACTGTCAGCTCCATGCCCCTTTGTGGAAATGTTTTGCATGTCAGCCACTGAAGAGTCTATCATTTTATCATACGCCTCACCCATGGGCATACGCCACAGCTTCTCATTTACTTCCTCCCCAGCTTTTGTGAGCTGATCTGCCAGCGAATCATCGTTGGAAAAGAGACCCGCGTACTGATTGTTTCCAAGCGCAACGGATATTGCGCCGGTTAAGGTTGCTAAATCCACGATAAACTTCGGAGAAAATACTTTCTGTGTATACCACAGCGCATCTGCCAGAACAAGCCTACCCTCTGCGTCTGTGTTTAAAACCTCTATAGTCTGTCCGGACATGGAAGTCACGATGTCACCTGGGCGCTGCGCGCCTCCCCCAACGGCGTTCTCGACCAATCCTACCACGCCAACCGCATTAACCTTTGCCTTTCTTGCTGCTAGGGTTCTGATCAGCCCTACCACAACTGCAGAGCCTCCCATGTCATACTTCATATCCCACATGCCCTTGGCAGGCTTCAGCGAAACTCCCCCTGTGTCGAAGGTTACTCCCTTCCCAACAAACGCTACAGGAGCTCCTCCTCCGGGTGCCCCGGAGTACTTCATAACTACTAGTCTTGACTCTTTGGTGCTTCCTAGCCCAACCCCTAGAAGGGCCATCATTCCTTCTTGCTCCATTTGCTGCTCGTCAAGTATCTCTACCTCAACTCCTAGAGGAGTGAGCTCCTCCTTGATCCTTTTGGCATACTCCTCCGGGTACAGAACGTTCGCAGGTTCTGATGTCAAAGCGCGAACAAAGAACACTGACTCTCCCTCAGCCTTCAGAGTGCCAAAAGATTTTTTTGCAGCATCCGGATCCCCAGAGACTAACATGCTAATCTCCTTGACTGCTGAGTCATGATCAGATTTCTTATCACGAAAATACTGGTTGAAATTGAAACTTCGCAAGAGTGCCCCATACGCCACTCTGAGCTCTGAGCCGCCAGGAACCACAATTGCAGCGCTTTTTGCCTTGATTTTCTCAAGGCCGGAGTATATTGCCCCACCTAGCTCCATGGCCTTGCTTTCTGTTATAGTGTCAGACTCCTTGCCTAGCCCCACAACAAGCACCACCCTGCCATCTTGGGCGAGTACCACCGGCATGGTGCTTGCAAACTCTCCGGAGAACATTGCTGTGTCTCTAATCCTGAATACCGCCTTTTTCTCCTCAGGGTGGAGCAGCCCTCCGTCCTCAAGTGTATTGCCACCCTCGAAGACTCCCACAACAAGCACTGCAGTTTTGAGTAAGGTAGAAACACCGGAGGCGAGACTGACAAATGAAATGCTAACCATACAACAGGCCCCATAAGCTATACAGACACCAAGCGCGGATTCTAATACCATTGCGCAGCATGTCAAGAGGTGATTGCTGGCCATTATCCTGATAGTGTTAGGCACTGTAAATTTAGGCTTTGGCCCGGAATTTGGCGAATAACGTACTGGAGCTTGGGATGTAGACTTGTGCACAAGGCTGCAAGTGTGGGTCCATGGCAAAGCACTGTTGATCTACATTGCTCGCCGCAAACAACTATGCGCGTAATGTACCCCCGATCCGATGCCAAACAATCCAAAAGTGGTACCAACACGAACATTAGCCAAGTCTACAAATGTGCCAGATTGGCCTCTCCCAGAGTTTTGTGTTTTGGCGAGAAACTTGCCGTGGTGCCATGCAGAGTGTATGATCCCGGCGTAGCTGTGTCTTGCTATTCGGTTTGGGTTAGCAAATCGGCTGCAGCGAATTTTCGTGCTGACAGGGGTTGCCACTTCTGCTATTGTGGGTTGTCTATAGCCCTGGCGATTCCTCGAGCATGAGGGTTGTGTTTGGTGCCTAGTCGCCTTTGTGCGTCTTATGGTTGGTGCGTGCGCGTTTGGCTGTGCAATTGTGTTTTGGAGTGGGTTATGGGGGAGATGAAAAAGTTGGGTAGTGGGTTGTGTGGGCTTGGCTGCGTGCCCGCCGTACTGATGGTACTAGTGGTGTGCTTTTCGCTTGGGGCTAGTGCGGCCGATCCTGTGATTGTGAATTGCGTTGAAACTCCTGAAATTAGTGATGTGAGCGAGATGCCCGATGTATTTAACCTTTCAAACAATCTAGCGCGCAAATCGGGAAGCTCGGTGGTTGCTGATGGGGAGCTGGTTTACATAGTGGGGAGGGTAACAGATCCGAAGTGCCGCCCCCTGAGCAATGTTAGCGTGTTTATATGGCAAGCAGATTCCCGCGGTCTGTACAGCACCAAGGGCAAGAGTATTGGCTCCGACACTGCTGGAAAAGGCCTTGGCAAAACGGATGAGATAACCTACGATGAAAACTTCAATGGTTCCGGTAAGGCAACCACGGACAATCTGGGCAACTTCAGCTTTGTTACAGTGATTCCCGGTAAACACATGGGGAGGTCCCCGCGTGTGCATTTTCTACTTAAGCACAAAGATTTTCCCGAGCTTCAGACAGAGATGTTTTTCGAGGGTTTTGCCGGCAACTCCGAGGACCCAAATCTCAGTAGAATACCTGCGACCATGAGGAAACTTCTCACTGCGAGGCTGGCTAACCAAGACAGTGAGACGGGAGTTAGAGTGTACGAATTTAACGTGACTTTTTCTGAGAATTTCGGTCCCGCTCAGCAAAGTAGCAGCGATATTGATGTTGCTTCTTGAATAGGCGCGAAGGATCTATGGAGGCCTAGAGCGCTGTGCGTAGTTGATTTGCCTAGCGGTTCCCTGTATACTTGCAAGTGTGTGTTTCTAAGGGAATGCGTCGATGGCGTTACGTCCAGATGGCTACGATGATTGCCTTACTGGGGGGGGCAGTGCCCGCGGTCTGAATTTCAGGATGCCCAAGTTTGGCAAGCGTGGCAAAAAGTGTGCGAGTCCGGATATAGGGTTCGATGGCCAGTGTGTTGGTGGCTACCCATCGCTGGGTGCTCCTGTGGATATTTTTAGTGGTGGTGATTGCTCTCACGGCCGCAAATCCGCGGTCCCAAGCATCTATCGCAAGCCCAGAAAGGGTGCGAAGGGGAAGTTTGCCTCCGCTGGGTTTAGGTTCTTTTGCTGGTATGTTCGCGCCACAATGTTGCTGGTGTTCCTGGTAACAGCACCGATCGTTTTGTTACGAGTCCTGTCTAGGCCAATCAGCGGTGCGGAATACTCATGGTCTCGTACCGTGCCTTGGAGTCAGATGAAGAAAGGTGGCAGGGTTCGTCATGGGCTTCTGCACAGGTTGCTTTCGCCTACGACTAGGCAGATGTATGTCTACATGCACGTGTTCTTGCTGAATTTGGCAGTATTCACTCTGCTTACCTATGCGATATCGGGTCCGGCAACTGGCCAACACCTCTCCTTCGAGATGTCGTTGGCATGGGCTTTGGTTCCAACTGCTATCCTACTTGTCATGGGTGTTTGTGCGCATTACGCTTCGTGGTACATGCAGATTAAGGAACCTCTGCCTGCTAGGAGGGCGTTCAGCCTTATATGGCGTAGCGTTGCGGGTGCGCATGATAGGGTTGATGACTCGGTGTTCAATCTGATGTTTAGGAAGCAGATTCGGGATTCTATGAGCATGTCTTCTCTAGCGAGGTCTGACAAGCAGTTGCTGCTTGGTGTCCCGACTGCCTTGGTCGCTCTTGGATGCTACATATACGATAGATGTAGCGGCGAAGAGGCTCTTGCGCTGAATTTCAGGGAGGCTGCCGCGAGTTCCCGTATCAGCGGTCTATCCGTGGATACCAGGACGCAGCTCGGCCTCTTCAGGGATTAATCTGCGGTTTTTGTTGGGGGGCTCTGCGTCAAAACACGCAGTTTCCGCTCCTCCGTTTGGGTGTGCCGTTGTGTCCTTCTAGTGGCGTTTAGCGGGCGCGCAGATTGTTTTATTCGCGCTTTATGGTACTATTCAGGTGGGGTGCGTCCGCGAGTGTATGGGGTCTGCCCGGCCTGTCCAGGCCCTGGTTCCGAAGGTACTCTTTTTAGTTTGTGAAATTGTGTACTTCGGCCTATGGAAGCGGAGGTTGCCGCATCTGCTAGCGGGGGGCCCGCTAACGCCTTGTTCAATTGCTTGCCGGATACCTCCGCTTGCGACGAGGAAAAGGCATATGATTTACGGAGCAGGGTATACACGGCGTATATGTTGTGCAGCTCCATACTGTGCGTGCTTCCCCTAATTCCTTATTACATCTCTAAAGAACTATACAAAAGGGGCAAGATAGCAGGGGCTGCTGCAAGTATGGAGTTATTTTTATGCTTGCACTCCGCACTGACCAGGGGGCTCATATGCATTAAGCTTTTACTAGTCATCTTTAGAAAATATCCCCACCTGCTGGCCGATTTTTTTATACCGCATTCAGACTTGGCCATACTCTTCTTGGCTGCGATGTGCACCATTCCCCTGTCTATCATCACAATGACGTGGCGGTATTATTCTGTGTATGTAATGGTCATGGAGACTAAATGTAGCATATGTCACGCATTGCTAGAGCAAAGTTATCTCCGAGATATTCTATATGGAATGCCGGCGCTTGTCAGCTACAGCGGGTACAGTGGCCCCTTTTTCACTAGCGAGAATGTTAAACGAGCAAAAGTTTATGACGGGGATGTTGCGTACGAGGTCTACTTGTACTGCACCTCGTATTTGTTGATACTTCCCGCATGTTTGGCCTTGTTGTGTAACTACCTTTATCGTGAGCGCAAAAAAACTGCCATGTCGGTAGTGCGTGTCCTGAGCGCGCTTTCTCACGTTTTACTGGTCAACACTTTTCTTATTGCTACGATTGCCTATTTTGCCCTCCTGAGGTTTGAGAGGGTATTACTTTTTGCTGGGTTACGCAGTGATCCCGTAAGCGTTGCCGCACTTGTTGGTGTATTGTCATCTGTAGCCGTACTGATAGTGGCAACTGCATTTTGCTGTTATTCTGCCTACGGGGAAAGCGCTGTTAATCCGGAAGTTCCCGACAATGTGGCTCGTTCCGCGCTCAAGTTTGGAATACTTACTGCAGCGGTCTGCAATGTGTGCGCCTTATTTGTAGCCAGGGAAAAGTTCAAGGATAGACGAATTCCGTATTCAGGTGGTAAGTTTGCCTACGATATTTTTTTCTGTGTTACTGCTTCTCTGCTTATGCTGCCAGCGTGCTTTTCCCAGCTTTCCAGCGAGTTATATGCTTTAGGCCATAGAAAATTATCGGCTATCGCCGGTAGGACATGTTTGCTTTTGGAGATACTTTTTACTAATACCCTGGTACTTGGTTCTTTGCTTACTTGGATGCTGTACATGCCATATTTTGGCGGTATTGCGCATGATCCCGCTGGTGTTGGATTCTTAGCCGCGCTTGCAGTTTCGGGTACAGTTCTTGCTGCAGCGGTGGTATACGATTCACTGTATGTTGTGAGGGCGTTGAAAAAGAGGGCAACCAACTGGGAAGATACCATACTATATGATAAGTGTGCAAAAAGGAACGTAGCCAATTTTGGGCTGCTCAACCTTGTAGCACGCGGCGTGATATTTATGATTTTGTTGATTTTGGGCAAGAGGGAAAATAGGGAGAGCAGCCGTTTTTCTGCAAGTGCCAACAGTGAATTTGGAGTCAGTAGTACGGCGCCTGTGCATGATCCCGCCACGGATGCAGTGTGCTGCTACTGAGTGATGAGATCACTGAGTGTGGCTCACAAGCCGGGGGTCCATGGCCATTGCTGGTTGCGTCTGCCCGCGCTGAGCGCGCACCATAAGGATTACAAATGGCGCCCCGGTCCGTTGACTAGGTTTTCTGATGCTGCGCCTCCGGCGTTTCCTTGCGCCGTATTGCCAGTGCTCCATCTAGTACAAATCCTTCAAGGTTGTCACCGGCGCTTACCTTGCCGGAAAGCAACAACTCAGCAAGCTGATCTTGTATATTGTGCTGTATAAGGCGCTTGAGCGGGCGAGCCCCATAAGCCACATCATAACCACGCTCCGCTATCCAAGTTTTAGCTTCCGGCAACAGCGTGAATGTAAGGCCTTTATCGCTGATTATTTTTTGCAGATAAGACATCTGGACGTCAACGATACGCCCTATGTGTTCTCGGGCCAACCTGTTGAAGATTATTATGTCGTCAAGCCTGTTCAAAAACTCTGGGCGGAAATGCATACCCAATGCCTCTAGCACCTTTTGCCGCGTAACCTCCGCACTTTCGCCTACTGGGCCATGCACCAGTAGTTCCTGCCCGATATTTGATGTGAGCACCAAGATTGTATTCTTGAAGTCAACCAACTTGCCCTTGCTGTCTGTTAGTCTGCCCTCGTCCAGAACCTGCAAAAGCATGTTGAAGACATCTGGATGGGCTTTTTCTATCTCGTCGAACAGGACAACCTGGTATGGCCTTCTTCTGACTGCTTCTGTCAGCATTCCTCCTTGTTCGTATCCGACATACCCTGGAGGTGCACCTATCAGCTTCGCGACGGAGTGCTTTTCCATAAACTCAGACATGTCGAATCTTAGTAATGAGGATCTGGAATCAAACAGGAACTCGCTTAGTGCTTTGGTGAGCTCAGTTTTTCCCACGCCTGTTGGCCCTAAGAATAAGAATGATCCCATGGGCTTTTGTGTATCTTGCACTCCAGCTCTGGATCTTCTTACAGCGTTGCTCACGGCTCTAACTGCACTTTCTTGTCCTATTACGCTCTTGCCTATTTCGCGTTCCATATTGAGCAATTTTTCTTTTTCGCTGTTCATAACATTTTCTACGGGAATGCCAGTCCATCGCGCAACTATGGCCGCTATGTCATTTATGCCTATTTCTTTTCTCAGCATAGTACCCGCTACTTCTTCATGCTTTTTCAATTCCTCTTCTAGCGATGGTATTACTCCATACATCAATTCTCCTGCCCGAGAAAGATTTCCGGATCTCTGAGCTTGCTCTAGCTCTATACGTGCGCCATCCAGCTTCTCTGTGAGCTCTTGCATTTTTGAGATTTTAACCTTCTCAGCCTGCCATTTGCTGTTTAAATCCGCGGATTCTGCGCCCAGCTCATTGAGCTCCTCGTGTATTACTGCAAGACGCTGCTTTGATGCTTCATTATTTTCGTTTTTTAGAGCTTCAGACTCTATTTTGAGCTGCATTATCTTGCGGTCTATGCTGTCTATAACTTCTGGTTTGCTGTCTATTTCAATCCTTGCTCGACTTGCGGCTTCGTCTATCAGATCTATAGCCTTGTCGGGCAGAAAGCGATCGGTAATATAGCGGTTTGATAGCGTTGCTGCAGCGACCATGGCGCTATCAGTGATTCGTATACCGTGATGAAGCTCGTATTTTTCCTTTAGCCCTCTGAGTATGGAAATTGTGTCACTAATAGTTGGCTCCGCAACAAATACGGGCTGAAACCTCCTTGCAAGCGCAGAGTCTTTTTCTATGTGTTCGCGGTACTCATCAAGTGTAGTGGCACCAATGCAGCGTATTTCTCCTCTGGCAAGGGCGGGTTTTAGTATGTTTGATGCGTCCATAGAACCGCTTGTGGATCCCGCGCCTACCAGCATGTGCAGCTCATCCACAAACAGCACTATCTTGCCATTAGAGGCAATTATTTTTGTTATTACGGCCTTTAGCCTTTCCTCAAACTCTCCCCTATACTTCGTTCCAGCTATGAGTGACGCCAAATCGAGGGCAAGTACCTTTGCGTCGCGGAGCCACATAGGGACATTGCCGGAAACTATGGACTGCACAAGTCCCTCTACTATTGCGCTTTTACCCACGCCAGGTTCTCCTATTAGTGCTGGGTTGTTCTTGGTTCTTCTAGATAAGACTTGAATTAACCGCCTTGTCTCGTCACTTCTTCCAATTACTGGATCTATCTTGCCCTGTGCTGCGAGCTCGGTTAAATCTTGTGTATATTTTCTCAGTGCGTCGAATTGCTGCTCCGCATTTTCGCTTTCAGCTCTTACTCCGTCTCGCATTTTCTCTATCAGGGCGTTTAGCTTGTGTGGCGTTACTCCTTCGTTCATAAGCATTTTTGACACGCTGCTCTCTGCCGTGACAATAGCCTGAAGTAGTCGTTCTGCCGTTACATATGAATCCAGGTTACGCTTTGCTAGGCTTGCTGCCTCGTCTAAGATTTTTGCCATTTCCCTAGAAAGGCTCAGATGCCCACTTCCTGAGCCACTCACTACTGGCAGCTTTGAAAGCAATGCAAGTAGGGCGCTTTTGACCTTGCTGATACTGGCTCCACATGAGGATATTAGGCTTTCTATCATATCATCATCTTCTTCCAGCATTACGTTCAGTAGGTGTTCTGGAAGTAGAGACTGATGCCCGGAAGATACTGCAAACATTTGTGCTTGCATTACAAAGTTTCTTGCCTTTTCAGTAAACTTGTTCAAATCCATTGCAGCCACATATCTAAATCTATCTACGCAAAGATATATGTCATGTTCTACTAAATTTGTATGGAATTTCAGAAAAAACTTTCAAGGCCCTCAACCAGGATTCTTGCTTCACGCATTTGTGTTATTATGCGGCGGAGATGAGCATGAACTATATTTCTTGTCAAGTGCTTGAATAGGACTTACCATCCTCACTCGTGTTTTGGGGTTTTGAATGGTGGGTATGGTAGCTGGTCGCTTGCAGGATAAGGTAGCGCTAATTACTGGTGCTTGCGGTGGGATTGGGTCTGCCGTGGCCAGGAGATTTGCAAGGGAGGGCGCCATAGTAGTTTTGGTTGCTAGGGATGTGCGCAAGCTTGAGGCACTGTGTAGCGGTATACAGGAATCCGGGGGTGAAGCGATTCTGGCTCCGATCGACATTCAGGACTATGAGAGCGTCAAGAATTTAGCTCTCTCTATAGAGACCAGGTTTGGCCACCTGGATATTTTGGTTTCTGTGGCTGCGGTGCTTGGAAACCTTGGGCCCGTGCAGGAGTATGAACTGTCAGCATGGAAAGAGGTCATGAACGTTAATCTCTTTGCCAATTGGTATCTCATACGACACTTTGACGCCCTGCTTAAGGGTTCTAAGGCCGGTAGGGCCGTATTTGTGACGTCCGATGCCGCAGGGTCACTGCTTAATTACTCCTACTTCGCGCCCTACGCTGCGAGCAAGGTTGCCTTGGAGGCTATGGTGCAGGTGTATGCAACGGAGACTAAGCACAGCAAACTATGTGTGAATACAGTCTACCCTTGCAGTGTTGATAGTAACATATACTCTCGGATTTTTTCTGTGCACCAACAGTCTCAGTTGCCAACGCCCGATAGCCTGACAGATAAATTTGTGGAGCTGTCTTCCGAGGAGTGCTGTGTTACCGGCCAAGTATATGAGCTGACTCCAAACGATGAAGAAGGCTTCAGTGACACTCAGGATCCAAGTGGTGCGTTTGAATAGCTGAGCAGCGCCCAAAACGGACATCTCACCGCTTCCCCGCCGTGGAGGCAGGCAACACGCGACCCTCACAAGCAATGGCTGGGCTTGTCGTAGGCAGCGCTGCCGTTAGAAACCCCCGGACACGATCTCGCGCGTGGCCGGGAGTTTCTCGCTTTTTTGGGTTTGGGGCGGGTTAGAATCCTCCCATGCCTCCCATGCCTCCCATGCCTCCGGCAGCCCCACCTGGTGCATCTTCCTTATTTGGAACATCCACAACTACTGCGTTCAAGGTCATGAACACAGCTGCGAGAGATACAGCCAAGTCAAACGCGATACGGACTACCTTGAGAGGGTCCATGACTCCGGAAGCGAACGCGTTCGCGTAGTTCATGGTATCAACGTTAAAGATGAGCTCCTTGTCATTCTGTTTTAAAAGATGCTGTATGACGCACGGAGCTTCCTCAGATCCAGAGTTTTTGATGATCCTCTTGATCGGAGCGCAAACAGCGCGCTTGATTATGTTGATACCGAGCTGTTCATCATCACTCCTTCCCTTTACGCCATCCAAAGATGCAAGTGTGTAAAGCAGCGCAGCTCCCCCTCCGGGTACCACACCCTCTTCAACTGCAGCCCTGGTTGCGTGCAAAGCGTCCTCAACCCTGTCCTTACGCTCTTTTACTTCAACTTCGCTAGAGCCGCCAACCTTGAGCACGGCAACTCCGCCCGAGAGCTTAGCCAACCTTTCCTTCAATTTCTCTTTATCGTAGTCAGAAGACGAGACCTCAATTTGAGACTTGATCTGGCTAATTCTGCTCGTGATGCTATCGGCATTGCTGTCCACACTTCCTATGATTGTGGTAGTGTCCTTTGTGATCCGGACGTTTTTAGCTGTACCCAGATCTTCTAGGGTTATATCCTCCATCTTCACTGCAAGCTCGTCGTTCACCACGTACTTGGCACCCGCTATTACAGCGATATCACCCAGCATGTCCTTTCTTCTGTCACCAAAGCCAGGTGCCTTAACAGCTGCTACCTGGAGGCCCCCGCGGAGCTTGTTCAGTACAAGCGTGCTAAGTGCCTCACCTTCTACATCTTCTGCAATTATCAACAGCGGCCTACCGGACCTAGCAACATTCTCCAGGACTGGCAATATGCTCTGCACAAGATTAATCTTCTTCTCGGTCAGGAAGATGTACGGATTCTCAAACTCTACCAGCATCTTCTCGGCATTGGTCACGAAATAAGGAGAAAGGTATCCGCGATCAAACTGCATACCGTCTGTTCTCTCAACTTCGAGGTCTTTGAACCCTTTGCTCTCCTCAACCGTTATTACTCCGTCCTTCCCTACTTCTCTGACGCACTGCGCTATCTTGCTACCTATGTTTTTGTCCCCATTTGCGGATATGGTGGCAACCTGCGCTATTTCATCTTCAGACACAACTTCGCGCTTCATTGACAGCAAGGCGGCAAGTACGGCTTCCTTAGCCTTCAGAATCCCATTTTTTATGCTTATGGTATCAGCGCCAGCAGCCTTGGCCTTAGCAACTTCCTCTATAACCTTTGCGGTGAGTATGGAACACGTAGTGGTGCCGTCGCCCACCTTATCGTTGCATTGCGAAGCACTCTGAGTGATTATGTTTGCAATCGCGACCGCCAAAGGCTCTTCGGGTTTGATGCTCTTCATTACCTTGTACCCGTCCTTGGTAATCTCCGGGGACCCGTAGGGTTTACTGATAGCAACGGTAAGCCCCTTTGGACCAGCAGTGCAGCCGACGGCATCTTCTAGAATGCGTACCACCTCCCTAATGGACTTGTCTAACGCCTCGCCCGTAACAACAACATTCGCCATTTATAACCTCCTAAATTCAAACTTAACAAACAAACCGGTACGCGGGACTACGCTTCCTTAGCGATTATGTCGCTTTCTTTCATGACTATGAACTTCTTCCCCTCGAGCTCTACTTCATTTCCAGCCCACTGGCGGTAGTAAACAACGTCACCCACCTTTACTGACATGGGCACCGTCTTGCCGTCACTGTTGTTTGAAGCACCGGGCCCCACGGACACAACCTTGCCCCGCGTGGGCTTCTTCTTAGCTGAATCTGGAAGTTGTATAGGGGAATCTCCCCCGCTATCCTCCAAGGCCTCAACTAATACATTATCATGCAACATAGCTAGCTTCATAACTGTCCTCCGAACATTTTGTGACTGATCGTGTCACGATAACTTTGGCGGTTATATATGAACCGGAAAATCGGATTTCAAGAGTTGCTGACCTTGCTTGGTAATTTTTTTTTAGTTTTTTGACCGAAGGTATCATGGCTTGCATGCATTGTCATAATGCATAGGATTTTTTCCACGAGGCTTTTAGTTTATTTATTAACTTATTGGATAATTTCCAAGGTGGTAAAATGCGTGATGATGATTCGAAGTGTGAACAGCTCAGATATGGGCATCGAGCAAGGCTTAGAGAGAGACTGTTATCCGGTGAAGGAAGTGGCCTACTAGACTACGAGATTTTGGAACTAATTTTGTGCTCCGCCCGAAATCGTGTGGATCTCAAACCCATTGCGAAGCGGCTCATTGGGGAGTTTGGCACTCTCTCCGGTGTGATACACGCAGACGTGGCCAAACTTAAGAGAGTGGATGGAGTGGGAGAGTCATCGGTTGCTGCGATATTATGTGTGAGGGAAGCGCTAGTACGCACGCTCAAGGGTGAAGTAAAGCACGGTGCCGTAATAAACGAATGGCACAAGTTGTTGGACTATCTTCGGGTGAAAATAGGGAACTCTAGTGTGGAAAACTTCTACGTTTTATACCTCAACAAGAAGTATTGTGTAATTGCAGACGAAATACAGAACACGGGTACTGTTGACGAGACTCCGTTGTATGTCAGGGAGGTGATCAAAAAGTCTCTGTTCCATGGTGCTACATGCATTGTTATATCGCACAATCATCCAAGCGGAGACCCAAAGCCATCCAATGCCGATATAAATATTACTAACAAGCTACAGGCTGCCTGTGCCAGCGTGAATATAGTGTTGGTAGATCATGTAATCGTGACCCCGAGGAAACACTATAGTTTTAAGACCAACGGCCTCTTGTGAGCCTGTGGGTAGGTTGTATCCAGCTATGCGCGGTAAGTTGACCTCACTGTTTTGCTCTGTTAGAATGTTAGGTTTTGTTTCCTAAATTTACATCCCGCATTTCTGCACGCGCGTGCGGGGGGGGGGGAGTTCTTGTTGGAGTGGCATACTTTTGATGGATTAGTGGACTACAGGAAAGCTGTGGACTGCATGGTTTCTAGAGTTAGTGATATTGTGAAAGGCAAGAAGCCAGAGGCAATCTGGATGCTCGAGCACCCTTCCGTGTATACTGCTGGTACGAGTGTTAGGGAAGAGGAGTTACCGTGTGGGAGCCGGTTTTCTGTGGTACGCACCACTCGTGGCGGTAGATGTTCATATCACGGTCCAGGGCAGAGGGTGGTATACGTGATGTTGGATCTAAAGCGTCGCGAAAGGAAAGATGTGCGTTTGTATGTACGAAACTTGGGGTTATGGGTAGCTGGCACCCTTGCGGAATTTGGTGTAAATAGCTACTTTGACAATGACAACGTGGGTATATGGGTGCGCCCTGCCTCCGGTCCGGCAAAAAAGATAGCTGCCTTTGGAATAGCGGTACGCAGCTGGGTTACCTATCACGGGTTTTCAGTGAATGTCAATACTGACCTTAATTGTTATACGGGAATTGCGCCATGTGGGTTGCATAGCACTTCAGTTACGTCACTACAAAGCTTGGGGGTCACTCTCAGTCTTGAGGACGTTGATGCCGCGCTTAAGAGGCAATTCCGAAAAGTTTTTCCGGACTAGGTTCCATATGTACACCCAAAACGACGGGTACTGACTGTGGGTATTTTTGGCACAGATGGAGTAAGAGGCAGGGCCAATGTCTATCCTATGGATCCCGAGACCATACTTAAACTTGGTATGGCTCTGGGGTTTGAGGCCAGGAAAGCCGGTGCCAAGGTAGTTATTGGTAAAGACACCAGGATTTCTGGGTACATGGTGGAATCCGCGCTGGTTTCTGGGCTGGTGTCAATGGGGGTTAACGTCGGCTTGGTAGGACCTATGCCTACTGCAGCTGTAGCCATGTTGACCAGAAGTTTACGTGCCAGCATGGGCATTGTGATTTCCGCTTCGCATAACCCGTGTTTAGATAATGGGGTGAAGATATTTGATAGCAAGGGGATAAAACTGCCTGTCGCGCTGGAAGAGGTTATTGAGTCTAATGTGCGCACCGGGCTGGGCTGTAGCCTGGCGCAAGTTTGTGATATGGGTAAGGTGCACAGAATAGCTGGTGCAGTGGGAAGATACATAGAGTTTGTGAAGGGTACATTTCCCAAGAAGCTCAAGCTATCCGGTGTGAAGGTGGTTATAGATTGTGCGAACGGTGCCGCATACCACGTAGGTGGTGAAGTGCTTTGGGAGCTAGGAGCCAATGTGGTGGTTATTGGGAATGAGCCCGATGGGTTTAATATCAATGACAATTGTGGGTCCTTGCACCCTGAGGGTATGATCAGGAGGGTGCTCGAGGAAGGTGCAGATATTGGAATTGCCCTGGACGGAGACGCGGATCGCATTACTGTGTGTGATGAAATGGGGAGGCTTATCGATGGGGACCAAGTAATAGCCTCGATAATTAAGCATTTGCGCGCGACCAAGTCCGTCACCGATGCAGTCGTGACCACCATGTCTAGTAAGTCAATGGATAGTTATGTAAGGGATCTGGGTGTTAGGTTGCACAGATCTGAGGTTGGTGACCGTCACCTAGTAGATACGATGCGAAGGCACTCGTGCAGCATTGGAGGGGAGAAATCTGGCCATATTATTCTATGGGAGCATTCCACAACTAGTGACAGTCTGATAGCCGCTCTGCAAATTTTGTCTATAATGCTGCTGGAGGGTAAGAGTGCAAGCTCAATATTCAGCGGTTTTGTGCCCATGCCCAGAGTGCATAGGGATGTACCATATAGCAGAGAATTTGACAGTATAGAGCAGCTGATTAGACCTACTATACTGGACATGGAAAACGCACTGGAAAGGGTCAATGGAAGGATAATCTTTAGGAGATCCGGTACAGAACGATTAATAAGGTTTGTGGTTGAAGGGGAAGACTCCAAATTGGTGGAGCTGATTGCGGATGAGCTTTCCATCAGACTCTGTGAGCTTGACGCGATGGACAGCACCGATATGGGGATGCAGTGAACCTGGCACCGCCAGGGGAATCAGCGCGGGGCCTACTGGGGCTGCGTGTACACCGTTTTTCCTGAGACAACAGTTCGCAGTACTCTACCCTTTACGGCCCTGCCATGGAAGGGTGAATTCTTTGATTTGCTAGCAAACTTTGAAACGTCTACGGTCCATGCGTGTTCCAAGTCTAGAACAACCAAGTCAGCTACTAAGCCCTTGGCTATCCTACCCCTGGGGATTTTTACAATGTCTGCTGGCTTGTATGTGAGTTTAGATAGGACGTCGAGTAGGCTCATCTCTCCGCTATGGTAAAGCTCCAGTGAAAGTGGGAGCAGAGTTTCCAACCCAATCACACCGAATGCGCAGCTGGAAATGGGTAGAGACTTCTCGTGGTGCGAGTGAGGCGCATGGTCCGTTGCTATACAATCTATGGTACCATCTTTGAGGCCATCGATCATACATAGGCGATCCTCCTCGGTCCTCAAAGGCGGATTCATTTTTGCCAAAGTTCCATGTTCTTTCACCGCATCTTCAGTCAGAGCAAAGTGGTGAGGGGCGACCTCACACGTTACCGGCAGGCCCTCATTCTTTGCAGCGCGTATCAGGGCAAGGGACTTCTTTGTGGATACGTGTAGTACATGGTAGTGTGCGCCTGGAACCCCACGCAGCAGCTCTATATCGCGGCTAACAATGATGCTCTCAGACAAATCAGATATCCCTTTCAATCCAAGTTCTCGAGAGACTTTTCCTTCATTAATGCACCCTCCATCCGAAAGATGGCAGTCCTCAGCGTGTTGGGCAACCACGACACCCAAAGTGCTGGCACACTCAAAAGCACGCTTCATAGACAGAGAATTCATAACAGGCGACCCGTCGTCAGTGAATCCTAGGGCGCCGGCCTCCCGCAGGGCGACCATATCACATAGGGAACCGCATGGCTTAGTTATCGATCCGTAAAATTCTATGTTGACGCAAGAACTCTCCAGCGCCCTCATCTTCAAATATTTTGCAACAATCACGCTATCTATGTGAGGTGAAGTGTTTGGTTGGCAAACAACCGTAGTCACCCCTCCGGCAGCTGCAGACCTACTTCCAGTATCTATGGTTTCCTTATGCTCACCACCAGGCTCCCTGAGATGTACGTGTATATCCACTATCCCTGGCATGAGCACATGACCGCCGCAGTCAACCACTTCATCCGCGGTGGATCGAAAGTCACCAGCTGGTGGTATACCAAAACCAAAATCGGCAATCTCCCTGCCGTTCGTTATGACATACCCTGGGGCATCGGTGCCAGATCCGGGGTCAACAACCCTGGCGTTCACGTAGGCTACTACATATCCTGGGTACTGGCCGCTGCCGAGCAATTCCCACAAAGCTCCCCCCTGCACCATACACAACTATGCCTACCCAGACTGCGTGCCATTGTCTGTTGAACTACTAAAATAGTCAACAATCTTCTGCGTGAGTAGGTTGGCGACTTCCTGCTTGGTCATGACCTGGAAATGCTGTACTGAGCCCCTTTTCACTATCGATATCTTGTTGTAGGCACTGCCCATTGTCTGCTCTTTCTCCGTTACATACTGATTGTTTGCAATGATCCAATCGCAACCCTTGTAGGCAAGCTTTTCCTTAGATGACTCTATCAGATTTTCGTGCTCCAAACAGAACCCAATAACTAGCTTTGGCCGTTTTTTTGACATACTGATGCATCGCACTATGTCAGGGCTGTGCGTCATGCTTATAGAATCAATAGAGCATTTTTTTAGCTTATTTGGATGTCGATGCGGTATCCAATCTGTAACTGCGGCGGTGCATATTGCAACATCCACAGGTAGAGAGCCCAGGCAGGCTTCCAGCATTTGTGCTGAGGTTTCGACGTGTAAAACCTCGTATAGCTCGTGATTGGGTGTTATATGTGCGGGTCCGGATATTAATTTCACATTCCAGCCCATGCGTCCCATGCACTCAGCAAGCGCATACCCTTGCCTTCCAGATGAGCCATTGCTTATGTAACGTATGGAGTCCACATATTCCCTTGTGGCCCCTGCCGTAATCAGCACGTCGCGCATGCAATCCTATAACGGTAAATACAGATAACATGCGGAATGGTAACGCTATTGTTAGATCTTGCAAGATACATGTAGATTTTAGTGAACTTACTTGACAAATTAGTTGGCAAGTTGGTGGTGGACGTGGTTTGCAAGTCTAGTATATAATGCGGCATGGTAAGCCGCTGGGGTGCATATGAGGGTTAGAGTTGAGTCTGATAGCATGGGGAGCGTTGAAGTACCTGCGGAACACTACTGGGGTGCGCAGACGCAGCGCTCTATGGCAAATTTTGAAATTGGAGAAGAAAGAATGCCCATGCCTTTGGTGTGGGCACTTGGTGTGGTAAAACTCGCGGCTGCTCGGGTAAACATGAGAAATGGAAGCATAGAAAAATCTGTGGGGGAAGCCATATGTGCTGCTGCACAAGAAGTTATAGATGGCAAGATGAACGGGGAATTTCCCCTTGTTGTATGGCAGACTGGTTCGGGTACCCAGACAAACATGAATGCCAATGAGGTAATAGCAAATCGCGCTATAGAAATTCTAGGCGGGGAAATAGGCAGTCGATCCCCTGTGCACCCCAACGATCACGTTAATTATTCGCAGTCTTCTAATGATGTATTTCCGACTGCTATGCACATTTCTGCGGCGATTGAGGTGGAGAAGCGCTTGTTGCCAAACTTGGAGATGCTGCGCAGTGCGTTGGGGGGAAAAGTTGAGGAGTTTTCAGATATAGTGAAGACGGGTCGTACCCACTTGCAAGATGCAGTTCCCCTCACGCTTGGGCAGGAGTTTTCCGGGTATGAGTACCAGGTGAGAAAGGGCATTGAAAGGGTTAAGTCCGCGATGGTCGACGTGTACCAGCTGGCACAAGGTGGAACTGGTGTGGGTACTGGTTTAAATACCAAGAGGGGTTTTGCTGAAGCATTTGCCAAGGAAGTTTCTGATATCACCGGAGCGAGGTTTGTGACTGCAGAGAACAAATTCGAAGCGCTTGCAACGCACGACGCCATGGTGCAGCTGAGCGGCGCACTGAATACCGTTGCCGTAGGTTGCATGAAGATAGCAAATGATATCAGAATGCTTGCTTCTGGACCCAGGTGCGGAATAGGGGAGATAATACTTCCAGCGAATGAACCGGGGTCTTCAATCATGCCAGGTAAGGTGAATCCCACACAGTGTGAGGCACTCACTATGGTATGTGCGCAGGTGATGGGTAATCACGTTGCAGTTTCTGTTGGTGGGGCCAATGGGCATTTTGAGTTGAATGTGTTCAAACCCATGATTGCGTACAATATACTCAAGTCTATTAGGCTACTGGCCGATGCTTGCATGAGCTTTACGACAAAATGCGTAAACGGCATAGAGGCGGATAGGGAACGCATATCTGTGCTACTGGACCAGTCGCTGATGCTGGTTACCGCCCTGAATAGACACATAGGTTATGACAACGCAGCAAAAATATCGAAATTTGCGTTTGAGCACAGGGTTACTCTCAAGGATGCGGCGGCTAAGCTGGGTTTGGTTGACGACAAAGAGTTCGACGCCATAGTTGATCCCAAGAAGATGATCTCGCCTGATTGAGGGCGGGAAGCATGACCAAGGTTGTGCACAGAGCACAGGTCGGTTTCGTTATTGTTGTGGCATGCTCTCGGGTTATGTTGCTCCAGCTTGTTTTGTGGCTCGGCGCGTGGGTTGAGGCGTGAATTCCTCTGCTACTGCAGCACGCTGACTTTGCATCACATTGTAATTGATCTTCTTTTGGCTACGTGTTACCATCGGGCTTCTTGTTGTGTCGCGGTGGCGTTTTTATGGCTGTGGATGATGATCAGTACAAAGAGATTATTAGGCAGTGTATAGGGAGCGTTAAGGAAGTTTTCGGCGAGGGCCGCTTCGATGACGTGGTTACCTCCATAATGAAAATGCAGGAGAAGGTTCTGGCCTCGAGTGTAGGTAGTGATACTGTGGGTCAGATAGCTGCTGATAGTGTAGGTGGAGAGTTGTACGACCGTGTGGTTGAGCAGCTGGAGGAGCGCGTGCATCGAAGGATTGAGGACGATCTTAAGATCATGAAAAAGAGAATCCTGAGGCTCGAGAGGGCTGTACTCGGTAGTGGCGGGAGTCCTTCTGGCGGTGACTCCGGTGGTGGCAGTACTTCTACTGTTTCGAGTGGTAGCAGCCAGCCATCTGGTGGTGCAGCTGCTGCTGAGGGTGGTTGATATTATACGCTTCTCTTGTGAAGGTGGCCTTTTGGTGCGCCTGTTTCCTAGCTGTGCATACCTTAAAACCTGGAGGGAGCTTCGTAACGAAGATTCTACAG